>NZ_CP190246.1:311579-623158 GCF_039652435.2 Niabella insulisoli
TGCCGGTATGTGGGCAACAGAAAAACCAAACACTACCTTTCCCTAAATTGGATGGTTTCAGAATGAGGGGAACACGATAATTTACCGGCTTATCATTCCAGCTATAATCAAATTCAATGTAACGGCCTGAAACTCGGGTACAAACCTTAATAGAAATACGACCGGTGTTTTCTCCGTTCCTGCTCCATGCAATTGTACCAGCTTTAATCTGCTCCGGCTGTAAATAGCCATGCTGTTTTAGAAAACTTATTTCAATGGTTTTTAAATCACCATATAAGGTAGGGAAAGTGGGAAACTTAGCCATATTTGCCGCTTTTTTGCCGTTTTACAATGCAAGTCTATTATTATCATTCAATAAATGAAACCTAAATTATTAGGGAACACACCAATTTAATCTTTAATCCAATTAAAATCGTTGGGGTGTATCTGTTCAATTTTAGGTGCAATGAACGGGAGCAACTTACAAAGTACATCCAGCTTTTCTTTTGCCTCCAGTTCCTCAAATAGTTTGGGGAGTTTCTGCATTTCTGCCATAACCAGTTTGGTTAAGGTTTCCCGTATTTCATTTGCTTTTAACTTATCTTTTTCCAGTACCATAGTTTAAATTTTATCTGAAATATTTTACTGCTTCTTTTATTTTACTGTCCAGTTCCAGCACCAAATCACTTTCTTTGGTTTGCAGCTTTAAGCTGGCAGATTGGTTAACCAATGTTTTTAAATCATGTGCCTGTTTTTTGGTTAGGTGTTTGGTCTTATAGCGTTCATTTATGTTTTGCAAAGCGGCCATTTTACCGCCCTGCATTTCAACCAAAGAAAGCACGCCTAACATTTTCATTTGTTCTTTTGTGGTTATCATATCCATGTTTATTTTAAAGGTTTTCTGCTTTTGAATATTCTGGTAATCTTTATGCCAGCGACTTCATCAGCACAATGCCGGGGTTTTGATCCCAGCCATTTTTTACAGTAAACATATCGGTGGCGGTCAAATAGAATGTTTGGCCATCGGCGCCGCGTAAGATATGAGGGTCGCGAATGCCGCCGGTCTGCGAAATCTGATCGGCGGGAATAATGGGCTGATTTTGATTTAAAGCATACCAGTGGGAGCCATTTTCACTTATGGCCAATCGCAGCTGCTCCTGCTTATTGCTCAAACCGGTGCCTTCGAAATACGCAAAAAGGTATCCGGCAAAATCCGGTTTATCAGATTGGGCATAGGCCCCGCTGATGGCCAGCGCGCCTACGGCAGCCAACATATAATTTTTTAAAATGAAGCTGCCTGGCTGCTTTGTGATAGGCCGGTGAGTCCTGTTTTTCATGATAAATAGGGATGTCTTTTTTTGAGAAAATTGAGTTTAGTTTTTTAGAAATGCATATCCAGTTTCCATTGGTCGGCGAGGCGCTGCGCCTCTTTTTGCGTCAGGTGGATAACGGCGCCATGTTTGGGAGCAGAGAAATTCGTTGCCTTCATGACGCCTTTGTTTAGATGACCGAGGTTGGTGAAATTTTTGAAATCGGAGGTTTCGGCGAATCCAAAATTGTGTGGCCTGATGCTGAAAATATCATACATTAAAACCCATCGCTGCTCGCCAATGCGTTTAAAAACATTTGGCGCTTCGCAGGAGCCGGGTTCAAAATCGACCTGGTCGGGCTGGTATCGATAATTGCTGTTGATGCTGGGCGAAAAAGCCATTTTAATGCCTCCCGGATTTTCCTGCGCAACATACATCATGCAGAACCGGCCATCAGGCAGGCGGGTAATATCGGCATCGAGAATTTGTCGGCTACTGTCAGGATAATCGAACAGCAGCTGAGGGCGCGAGCTGAGCTTTGTAAACATTTTATCTGTGTAGGCATAATACAGTTGGGTTTTGCCGTGCCCCAGCCGCATGGTAAAATAGATCATAATCTTTTGCGCATTATGATCATAGATCAGCTCGGGCGCCCAGGCGCAGCCAATATTCAGGTCGGGAAAAGCCTTGTCCATATCCAGAGCGGTATGGCTCCAGTTGATCAGGTCTTTGGATTTCATCAGCACGAAGCCGCGGTTATTGCCCCAGTCATAAAGCTCCAGCGGGCGTTCCCAATCTGTGGTGCGGTAGCCTTTTTGTTTACCAAAAATATGGAGATCGGTCATGGCCATATAAAAAAAGCCGTCATTGCCCCTCATCATATAGGGGTCGCGAATGCCCTTTTGCTGCGCGATGGTGTCGCCGCCAATCACCGGGCGGCCCTCGTTGACATCTGTAAAAACATAGCCGTCGCGGCTCAATGCAAAGTGCACACTATGCGTATCATCTTTAAAATATACCATCAGGTAGGCGCTCATCGCCGTTTCCGGCGTTGCCGTTGGCTGCGCGGCCGCTGTGGAGGCCCAGCAGGCGCCGATCAACCATGCGAGAAGTAGTTTTATTTTCATTTTTTGTGGATGTTTTTAAAAAAATATTTATCGGATCACAAAGCCGCCCTCCGGCACTATTTTTATGGTGATCCTGCCGTGTTGAGGTATCCTTATTTCGGAAAGCGCCCGGGTTTGCTTTGCCGTAGTTGTAGGCCCGCGGTAAAATCGCCTAAGGTGGTTACTAAGCCCAGCGGTGCGGCCTCCATAAAATTTTGATGATGATACGACACGCGATAGGCCAGCTTGCCGTTGGCAACGGATAGCATTACCACCAATTTTGCATAAGGGCTCAAAACTGTTAGTTCCTGCGCGGTGCTGCAGCAGGCAATCGCTATGGCGACTATTGATAAAAGCCATTTCATACGCTCGTGTTAGGTTTTATGATGGGCCTTGCCATCGTGTTTTTTAGGTTTTCAAACCTGCAGCAGGGCTTGGGCATATATAGCCTCCCGCTCTTCAGCAATCGTCATTATCGGAAGGGCCTGCGCTGCCTGCCCGGCATAAATGTAAGCACAAATTAATAATTGTCAAAAAAACAATTGTATGGAGGCGGGATGGTGAGGAGTAAATAGTGAATAGGGAATGGGGAATGGGTGGGTTGCGGGGTGAGGGTTTGACCTGGCATTAGTGTTTGCGTTGCTTGATTTTGATTGTATGTTGGTGGGATTAAAAGAGATTTACCGATTAAAGTGTTTTGAACAATAGCCAATTTCAGTTCCATGTTGGTGCGATTAAAAGAGAATGGCTCGAAACCATTAAGGCCGAAGCTCAGGAATTTCAATTCCATGTTGGTGCGATTAAAGGCTACGCCTCCGGCTATAACGCTATTTCTGTTAATAATTTCAATTCCATGTTGGTGCGATTAAAGGACGCGGGTGTTATTAATGACGCTGTAAGCTCCCCATATTTTAGTGCCACTGTTAGTTAGAGTTTTCAAATGTAATATTCTTTTCATTTTGTACCGCTTTATCCACTACCGGCTTCGCTTCAATATGTAAAGGGTTTCCGCTTGCCGGTGTGGATAAAGCTGATGTTTTCATCTGCTGATACTTAATGGAAGAAAGATAACCCAGCGATTTGTGGGGTCGTTCGGTATTGTAATCCAGCCTCCATTCTTCGCACTTTTCCCGCACTTCATTTAAACTGTAAAACAGGTATGCGTTCAACAATTCGCGCCTTATACTCCCGTTTTTTCGTTCTATAAAAGCGTTTTGCATCGGCCTGCCAGGCTGAATAAATTGTAATGATATCGGTTTGCTTTTTTCGCTACACCATTGCTCAAGTTTATGAGATATAAATTCAGGACCGTTATCACAACGAATAGTAGCCGGTATGCCTCTGTGATTGATCAGCCTCTCCAGTACTCTTATCACGCGTAACGAGGGCAGCGATGTATCTACTTCAATAGCTAACGATTCCCTGTTAAAATCGTCTATAACATTGAATAAGCGATATCTGCGTCCATCTACAAGACTATCACTCATGAAGTCGATACTCCATACTTGATTAGGCCCTGTAGGCACTTCCAGGGGCTGCTTTACCCGTTCAGGCAATCGGCGTTTAGCTCTGCGGCGTATGTTGAGCTTCATATCTGTGTATACCCGATAAATTCGTTTATGATTCCACCAATGACCTTTATTCCAAAGCCGGTAACAACATTGCCAAAAGCCAATTGCAACATGTTTTGTTGTAAGATCAGTTAATGCGTTTTGTAGCGCTGTGTCATCTTTAAGTTTTGCTTTATACTGATAGCTGGTTCGGGATAGGCTGATCAGTTTACACGCCTTGCGGTTACTTAGCTGTCCATCTATCGTAAGACATTCAACAGCTTCCCTTTTCTCCTGAGACGTTAAAACTTTTTTTCTATCAATATTTTCATCGCACGATTCTCCAAACTCATCTCTGCAAACATCTTCTTTAACTCGGCATTTTCCTTCTCCAGTTCCCGCATCCTGGTCACATCTTTGACTTCCATACCTCCATATTTCGCTTTCCAGTTGTAAAAAGTGGCATCACTGATACCTATCTCACGACAGATATCCTTAACTGCTATGCCGCCTTCCTGTTTCTTGATTGCTGCCACGATCTGGCTCTCTGTAAATTTCCTTTTCATTGCTATTTAAAGTTTAAAGTTAACAAACTCATTCCGTGTTAACTCTAACTGCACCGGCCGAATTTATGGGGAGCTTACAGTTTCGTGAATGATCTTTTGGCGCGCGTCATAGAAATCAATTTTGCCAAACAGCGTCACTTGTTGAAACCGGGCTTCAAGATCTAATTCTGCATGTTTTTCATTGCGACAGGCATCAGAATATCTTCGTTCCTGCAAAGACAAATATGTTGTACAAAAGCTTTTTCGGCATCTTCTTTTGTCAGAAATGCCAAATGCAAAACAGGTTCTAACAGAATACCTCTAATTAAAATTGCAGTAGGTCTTTCAAAAAGAATTTGCTTCCCCTTTTTTGTTGAATTCCAGCCACGGGTCTGGATTACTTCTTGTTGCTGGCTAATCTGTGTGTAAGACAATCTGTGTCCCAGAATCCTTCTAATCCCTCTCTCATCCAACAATTCAGGAAATAATTTTTTCTCTATTCCTTCTACGATACTCGGTGTCAAAAATTGTTGAGAAAATGTCTCACTATCACGTACCGCCGTCCAAGGCTTTATAAAGCCAAACGGGCCTGAATATTTTACTATATATAATTTATTCATTGTAAAATTATTTTACGCTTCCAAAACCAATGCCTGTGCTATTACCCAAACCAACCGCCCACGCGAACGCAATTTGTTCCCGGCTTCCCTTTATAATTATGGGTGCCAAAGATGTCTTATTCTTTATTCCCTTATAGTTAACCAATTTAGTTTGAGGAAAGGCATAGCTTTTGTCTAATTCGATACCCATATCATCAGTATCTAATCCTACTAACTGAAGTTTACTTTTTATATTTTCCATCAAAAGCGTTTCGAAGTCTTCTTCCAAATAAGTTACGTGCCTTGTCCTTTCACCTTCCCGTTTACGAATCAAAATCGGGCTATTCAGAAAGAACCTTTCTTCATTAGAGAATTCAGGCACTTCCCTTATCTGGATATCAATTACTCTTGAACCACAAAACATTTCGGGATCTTTAAGAATGCCTTTGACAACTTGCTTAATTAATGTATCATCATAAGCGCTAATGAAAAAATAAGCGTCACGATTGAGGTTGATTCCATTTTTATTCGCAACTGTATTCTGCAACCACGAAAAAGAATATAAACTTCTCTTTCCATGTTCCTGATTCTTCTCGCCAATCCACTTGTGCACTACACCAGTAAGCATATGTTGATAATTGAATGGTATAAGTTCCGTATTCTTTGACAATTTAATATAGAGTCTCATCTGATGGATTTTTATTATAAAGTGCTTGTTTATTTTTAAAATGGGTGCAATTACCAGTGTTGCCATAATGCCCCCTGTCATTTTGCAGGCCGGCAACTACCGGAGATAGCGGTTTGGCTATAACATTTACGATTTCATTTTGATGATGTTCCTGCAAAGGATCGGGTAAGCGCTCCACCGATTTAACCGCAAAACTTACCTTCGACTTCCTGTCAGCGATCTCGATCGACTCACTTTGGAAAAGGCCTTTCACAAAACTTTCCATAGCCTGCGGCAACTGGAAGCCTATCTGGAAGCTGGCTTCAGATCCTGTTAATCGTAATCTGTCTCCGTCTCTTTTAAAAGGAACCTGTACGTCCGAAAAGCTAAAAAATTTAAAACCTTTACCATAACCACTTTCGTGTAAAAACGTAGCATACGCAGCATCTCCCTTGGCCAGGATGCGATAAAGCGCCGCCGATAAAGGGTAGGCGTAATTGATCGGAATAGCTCCGGTATGAAGCGCAGTTAATTGTATGGAAAATCTCATATGGTTTCGCTTAAGCATAAATATACACCAGATTGCAATACAACACAAGCAATAGCCTGCTGTCGCTGCAATAATACTGGTTTAATGCGTCGGGTATAACGGGAAAATTCCCCTGGCCGGGCTTATCATATTCCTTTGAACATGTGACAACGTTGCCCCTCTGAAACGCGCTACCAACCGCGCCCCTACTATAAACGCCGGCCACTTCCTGCAACAACAGGAGAGGGCCGGCGTGGCGATACGATAAAATAGGGTCCTTAGCGGATCACGAAAACATCTGAAAAATTCATTTCATTAAAGCCTAAGGTTTTTACCGCGATGCGTGCAAACAAATGCGGGTGCGGCGTAAAGGTCGTCGCGCTCAGGCCATAGCTCAGGCGCAGGGGCTGAGAGAGGTCTACCGCGGCGCCCGGCAAGCTGCCGTTGGGGTCGGGGTTTTGCTGGTTGGAGGGGTTCACATTGATCAGGTTGTCCACGAGCTGGGTTTTGCCGATCACCAGGAACACCCGCTCCAATTGGCGGTTGTCCATTTGCTTATGAAGCCGGAAGCTGGCTTTCAACGAATCGTTGACGATGGAAAACGCCACATCGCTGAAACTAAAATAAGGCACCACCGGCACATCAACCGTCGTCGCGCCATTCACTTTCACCGGTATCGTGTCCGTATTATTCTCCCAGGGGCCATTGCCCGATACCCGGATCAGCTGGTAGTCGCCGTCGAATAATAGGGAAGAAAAACTGCCGTCCTGCTTAACGTTTACGTTGATGGGGTTGCTGAGTTCATAGCCCGGCTGATATAGCTGGATGACGTTGATGCCCTGCCGTATAAAAACCGGCTCGCCGTTGAATGTCAGCCGCCCGGTAAGCGGCGCCGAAGGCGCGTCGTAATTATCTTTTTCGCAGCCGCCCAGCGCCATGAAGAGCAGGGCGCAGAGGGGCAGCAACCATTGCATCCGCTTGTTTTTTAGCGCGCCGCCCGGAGCCGGTTGGCCGTTGTTCAACCTTGTTCTTAAAAAATAAATCCTGCTTCGTTTCATGTGATAATCTTTTAGGAGTTTCCTTGAAAAGGGGAGGGGCCTGCCCGCTGCCCGCGATTAGTGGAAAGGGTTTTTAGTTAATAGGGGGTTCGCATTCAGGGCGCCCTGCGGAACGATTGAGTAATAGTTGCCCATCCTGAAATTGCGGGGCTGCGTAAAGCGGGGCGCTACTTTTTTGACGAATACATATTTATTATGTTTCGACGGATCGCCCGGCCTTACCACGCGGTAGGGCCATAAGGCATAGGCCAAAGTACTTTCCGTCTGGCGGCTGCCGTTAAATAATACATGCGAGAGGCGCCAGCGCTTCAGGTCCCAATAACGCTGTTCCTCAAAAGCCAGCTCTACCTGGAATTCATGCCTGATGGTGTTGATATCGATCGAGCTGAGGCTGTTGGGGCCAAAGCCGGCCCGCTCCCTGATGCGGTTGATATAGCCCAGCGCATCGCCCTGCTGGTTGAGTTCGAAAGCCGCTTCCGCCGCCATCAGCAGGATGCCGCCCAGGCGATAGCGGATCCACCACACATCGCTGCCCTGCCCGGCCTGGCCCGAGCCCACACGCGAATCCACATATTTGCGCAGGAAAAATCCCGTATTGGTGACGTTGGCCGCATTGGGCTGCGGACCGTTGGCCGCCACCAGCAAACCGCCGTCAGAGAACGTGCTGTTGAGTGCAGCAGAAGTCCTTTCCACGTAGCGGTTGGTGGAGGAGTTCCATTCCATCACGCCCGCCTGTATTTCTATTTTTTCACCCCTGAAGGTGGCATTGGGTGTAATCACCGTGCCAAACATCCGCGGGTCTTTTCCGGCAAAGATGTCTTCGGGCTGGTCATAATATATATAATCCGATCCGTTGGCGGTTTGGGTTTGCAAAGCGCCGGGGCTTCCATCGAGGCGGTCAAAAGATTCCACCAGGTTTAAAGTGGGCACCAGGCCCGTGCTGCCCGTCGCGTTTTCGCGCAGCGAGCGCGGAATATTTTCAACCGTAAAACTGTGGTACTTGCCGTCTAGTGTATAATCAAAGGCCCAGATCACTTCCGGATTGCCCGATTTTTTGGTGAACAGGTCATAAAAATTCTGCGCTTTATCGGCGTTGGCGTTGTATAAACTGTAGGGCCCGTTTTCAATAATATCCTGCGCAGCCGCCAGCGATTGTTCGTAATAGGCCGTGGCGCGTGACGCCGGAATGCCCACTTCGCCGCCGGGTGTAGTAATCGGTTCGGTCAGCAGGTTATTATACTTAGCAATAGAGCCGGCATATAGCATGGCCTGTGCCTTCAGGGCCAGCGCTGTCCATTTGTTGGCGCGGGTCTTACTGTTTTCCGTTTGCGGCATCTGGTCTTTGATCGCATCAATTTCGCTGGCGATAAAATCATAAATGCCGGCTTCGGTAGCGCGGGGCGCTCTCATATCCGTTACGCTTTCGGGCCCGGTGTACTGATAGGTTTTTAATATCAGCGGCACGCCGCCCATGCTGCGCACGGCCAGGAAATAAATATAAGCCCGGATAAACCTTCCCTCGGCGAGCAGCTGGTTTTTATCCTCGGTTTCCATGATCTCCGATTGTTCGAGCTTTTCCAGAAAAAGGTCAACATCCCTCATCAGGTCGTAGGGCCAGAACTGTTTATCGGAATAGGGGTAGTTCACCCTTGTGTTGCGGTTATTATTGCCGCCCAGGCCGCCCGACCACATCGCTTCATCGGTATCGGTAGGGGAAAGCAGGCCTCCTTCGAGGCCGCCCGTGGGCTGCAGCCGGTTATACAAATTGGCCAAAACGGCGAGTGATAACTTGGGGTCGTTCCATACCTGTTCGTCGAGCAGGATATCGGTAGGCTCGCGTTGAAGGAATTTTTTACATCCGCAGAGGCCGGCCAGCGCCGCCGCTGCCACAAAAAGAAAAGTGTATTTTTTAAAAATGCTCATGGCTCTGAATTAAAAAGTGAGGTTAAGTCCAAAATTGATCACGCGTACGGAAGGGTATTGTAAACCCGTATTGAGCTGTGTTTCCGGATCGATACCAATATCGTGGGTATTGTCGATAGAGAAGAGGTTGAGGGCGTTGACATAAATCCTGGCATTGCCCATCCTGGCGCGCCGCAGCCATTGCTGTGGCAGGGTATAGCCCAGCATCAAATTCCTCAGGCGCACATAAGATGTGTTTCGGAACCAGAAAGTAGAAGCGCGCAGGTTGCTCTCATTATTCGTTTTTTTGAGCGCGGGATAAGTGCCCGGCACCCAGGGGCTGGTCGGGTCAAAAATATCCTCATGGTGCCAGCGGTCGTTCAGCAAATAATCGGGTGAATTGGCGTCGTTTTGAAAAGGGTTTTTAATTTCCGCTGCGCGGCCGCGGCTTTGCATGGTGGCGCCGGCAAAATTCACGGTTAAATCAATCCCTTTATAACTGCCCGTCAGGTTCAACCCGAAGTTGAGATACGGTAAATTGCTTTCTCCATAACCGGAAGGCCTTTCGTCCAAACCGTCAATAACGCCATCGTTATTTTGGTCTTTATAGATGAAATCTCCCGGCAGCAGGGTCGTATTGTTTTGCCCGTCGATATCTACCGGATAATTGGCAATTTGTTCTACCGATTGGAACTGCCCGATATACTCATAGCCCCATTGAATATTGGCCCACCGATTTTCGCTCGAGGAGCGGTATTCATCGATCGAGTTGGCAAACCTGGGTTTATAAGAATACCAGTTTTTAAGGCGGGCCAGCGTGGCATTGGCGCCCACGGTATAACTGAAGCCGCCGCTTTTGTTATTATAATTGAGGGCCATTTCCATACCCTGGGTATAGTTGGCATTCAGGTTTTCCTGTGGCAGGTCAAAGCCAACCTCCTGCGGAATCAAAACATCATAGCGCGAGGCGGGAATGCCGGTCAGCACGCGGCGAAAGGCTTCAATGCTGCCGCCTAATTTTCCTTTCCACAAAGAAAAGTCAAGGCCGATATTGCTGATGGAGCTATTGATCCAGGTCAGGGTGGTCACGGGCAGGCCGCGGGCCACGACGCCGGTGATCAATAAGCCATCGAGGTAGGCGTTGCCGGCGCCGAAGTTATACCCGTCGAGATAAGCAAAGGCGCCCACATCCGGCTCGCGCCCCGTTTCGCCATAAGAGGCCCTTAGCTTCAGGTCGGTGAGCACATTGGTAATTTTCGATCTTTTCATGAACGGCTCTTCGGTAATCCGCCAGCCGCCGGTAATAAACGGAAACAGGCCCCAGCGATGCGCTTCGGGCAGCCGCCACGATCCGTCATAACGGGCGCCCAGCTCCAGTAAATATTTTTCGCGGAAATTATAGTTACCGCGGAAAAAGAAGCCTGCGCGGGCCGACTCATCTGCCCGGTCGGTGATATCACGGAACTCATCAGGCTGGTTGATAATATCAATATAATTGCTCACGGGCTGCGAGCGTACCCAGAACAGCTTGTCCATGCGTTCTTTGGTTTCAAAGCCGCCGGTGGCTTTGATATCGTGCGGGCCAAACCTGCCGCTGTAATTCAGTTGCGCACGGAGCACATTATCGGTAATATGGCCGTTGTCCTTGCTTCGGAAAGGGTTTTGCTGGCCGCCTGTAATTTCATAAGTATTATTGGCCGCGTCGTATTCGTACGTGTTATAAGTTTTTTCAGAAATATCCCTGAGCAGCGTATTATAAAAATAAGCGTACATGCCCGTAACCGTCAGCCCTTTCACCGGTGTTTTGTATTCGAGGTCGAAGGAGGTTTGCAGCGTCCGGTTCACCTGGTCAAAATAGCCCGATAGCGGGAATACCGCGTAGTTGGTAGCGAAGTTGGTGGTGGTGGCGGGATACTCGGGGTTATTATTCGCGTAGGGGTATTCGATCGGCAGGTTTCTAAATTGGCCCAGCAAGGCCTGGAAATAATCATCGGCGCCGGGCAGCCCCAGGCGGTCTTCGTTTTCGATCTTACCATTTATTTTCACACCCAACCGGATGCGCTGGCCGATCCGCGTGTCGATATTGGCCTGCAGGTTGGTACGGTTGAAATTATACCCATCAAATACGGCCTGCTGGTTGAGGCGGGCAACGGATAAATAATAACTGGTTTTGGGGGAGCCGCCCGTCGTATTGACGTTCATATACGTCTGGGGCGCATAGTCCCTGATATAGCTAGACCAGTCAAAGCCTTCATAGCCGGGGCCTCCGGCCTGCCACAGCGCTACTTCCTCCGGCGTCCACACGCTCGACCCGTTTTGATTGATATCAGCCTCGGCCTGCGCCCTTACATAGTCGGCCGCGCTGGCAGGTTTGGGAAAGCGGGTCAGGCTTTGAAATCCGTGATAAACATTCAGGCTGACTTTATTTTCTTTGTTGATGCTGCCGTTCTTGGTGGTCACCAGCACCACGCCGTTGGAAGCCTGCAGCCCGTAAATTGCCGCCGAACCATCTTTTAAAACCGATAGGCTCTCGATATCTTCCGGGTTGATATTGTTGAACTGGTCTTCGCCTGAGGGCACTCCGTCAATAACAAACAGTGGGGTGCCCAGGTTTCTGATCTGCAACCTGGCATTAGCGCCGGGCCGCCCGTCGGGAACCCTGGTGTTCACCCCTGCGATCTTGCCGATCAGCGCCTGTGAGACCGTCGGCACCGGGCTGATGGTGAGCTCTTCCGAAGTAACCGTAGAAATAGAACTGGTCACATTTTGACGCTTTTGCTGGCCGTAGGCCACAACGATCACTTCGTTCAGCGATTGGGTGGAGCCTTCGAGCGTTACATTGATTTGCGTGCGGCTGTTGACGGGCACTTCGATGGTCTTATAGCCGATACTGCTGAACACAAGGATATCGTTGGCGCCGGCGCCAACCGTATATTTACCATCGTTATCACTGAGTGCGTTGGATGGTTTGCTTTTTACAGAGACGGTTACCGCCGGCACCGGTGCGCCCTGCACGTCGGTGATGATGCCCGTTCGCAGGCTGTCCTGAAACTGCCAGCGGGTTTTGAGGTTGGATGAAACACCAGCTTTTGCAGACATTGCAACAAAGCTTAGTATAAGCCCAAAGGAGAGGGTAATCAATTTCATAAATGATGGCTGCGTTAGAATCGTTATTAAACAAAATACCAGCGTGTACGCTTGCTACGGCCGCAATATTACTTGAAGCCCGTGGCTTCCGCCTATTCAATCTTTCGTTGATTTGTATCAAAGCTTTTTCGAAATGGCAGTGCGCCAAAAGCCCATTTGGCAAAACAAATAGAGCCGCTTTCGTTTCAAAGGACTATTTTTATTGGGGTTACTACGAGCGTTATCAGCGTGGTTCCGGTCGTATGGCTTAACCATAACTTAATTTTCTTTTTTTGGTAGTTTATTAACTTGCGCCCTTTATCATGGATTATGTTTCAGAAATAAAATGCGGTAACAAACGCGCTTTTGAAGAAGTATATCACAAATTTCATAACCGGTTTTATAGCTATGTACTGAGAAAAACCGCTTCGGGCGATCTGGCGGAAGAAGTGGTGCAAATGAGCTTTATAAAAGTTTGGGAAAAGCGCACAGAGCTTTCTGCCATTTATCCCATCGAAGTACAAATTGCCCGAATTGCCCGCTCCCTCATGATCGATGTATTGAGAAAAAAGGCCGTGGAGCGCAGCGCGCTGCACACCATTCAACAAAACGCCCGCGCCGTCATCGACGCCGATCCTGCCGCCGACAAACAACTGGTTGAAAAAGTCCACGAAGCCATTGAAAGCCTGCCTCCCCAATGCAGGAAAATCTTTATGCTAAGCCGCGATGAAGGCCTCACCCATTCCCAAATTGCCAGCCATCTTTCTGTTTCTCCAAAAACCGTGGAAAACCATATCTCCAAAGCGCTGAAAGTGGTCAGGAAAGCCGCTGCGCTCTGTTTCATTTTGAATTTGTAATGTTAACAAATTGTTAACGAGTAGGGGTTGATTGATTTTGATTCGAATCTTCTAATGTTAATCGCTTAATCGCCGCAACAGGGAGCGTTCCTGCGGCCGGCGCAGCGTTAAATTTTAGCAGATGAGACTTTCATGATTAAGTTTTCATTTCAGCACCCAATGGAAAGAAAATTTTAGTTCTGAGAAGTTTCATTCGATCCTAAAAAATAAACCATTTTACGAATGAAAATTAAAGTCATGTTTACCAAAACGCTGTTTACGTTTTTATTGCTGGCGTCGGCCCTGGCTGCAGCAGCGCAGTCCGTTCAAATCAGGGGCACTGTCCTCGACGAGCAGGGCAGCCCGCTCGAAATGGTTTCGGTAGTAGCCCGCCGGGGATCCGTGGAAGTGGCTTCCACGCTTACGGGGAAAGAGGGCACTTTTATACTCAGCAATTTAATTGAAAAAGAAAGCTACGACCTTTATTTTAGTTATGTAGGTTATGAAACCTATATCGAAAAGAATGTGGTGCTGCAAAAAGACCAAAGCGCGCTGCTGGTACGGCTGATCAACAAAACAGGCAATCTCGAGCAGGTGGAAATCGTCGCGGTCGGTTATGGAACGGTAAAGAAAAGCGACCTCACGGGCGCTGTTTCCACCGTTAAAATGCAGGATCTTGATAATATCCCGGTGCCGCGCGTTGACCAGATGCTTGCCGGCCGTATTGCCGGCGCCGAATTTATGTCGACCGATGGGGCGCCCGGCTCGGGAACCACTGTGCGCATCAGGGGAACGCGGTCTATTTCTGCCGATAACGAACCCTTGTATATTGTGGATGGCGTTATGGACGGGATCAATAACCTGAATGATTTAAACCCTTCCGACATTGCGAGCATCAGCGTGTTGAAAGATGCGTCTTCCACGGCAATTTATGGTTCGCGCGGGGCCAACGGCGTTATCATTATCACCACCAAAAGCGGCATCGACAAGGACGGCAAAACGGATATCACTTTGAGGACGTCGCAGGGATTCGCTAAGATGGCCAGCCGGCTCAACCTGATGGATGCTACGCAGTTTGCACAGCTGATCAATGATCGATATTACTATGCCAGCGCAGCCAACAAAACAAAGCCGCTCGAAGATTATCCCTATCCTGATCCGCTTTCGCTGGGCGAGGGTTCCGACTGGCAGGGCGCTTTAACGCGCACAGCGCCTTTCTCCAATTATTCATTGACCGCGTCGGGCGGCTCGAAAGCGACGCGTTTTTTTCTATCCGGCGGTTATGATAATATCGACGGCGTGATCCTGGGCAGCGAGTTCAAGCGGTACCAGTTTCGTGTGAATCTTGATCAAACACTCAGCAAATTTGCGAAAGCAGGCGTGCGCATCGCTTATTCCAACAGCACGCAGGACCAGCCGATGCGTTATCTGGGCGCTTATAATAACTGGAGCGTATCTTTTGTTTCCGTAGCGCCGGTGGTGCCTATCTATAATGAAGACGGCACGCTCAACAGCTGGAATTCGCAAAACTATTCGGGAGGCGTGTCCGACCTGCCTTTGTTTGATGCTACACTAAGAAAAAATACCACCCAAACCGGAACGCTCAGCTCGATGGCTTATGTAGATATTACGCCCGTGAAAAATATAGTGGCGCATTCGTCCATCTCCTATTCCAAATATGATATCAATAATAATGCGCTGGTGCCTTCCACGATGCCGAGCCGCGCCACCGCCGGCAATGCGACCTCCAAAAGCATTCAGCAAAATGATAACCTGTTGAATGAAAACACGCTGCTTTACAAAAATACGTTTGGCGCCGATCATCATTTTGACGCCATGTATGGTTTTACCGTGCAGATGAGGAATTTCTATCGTGTATCGGTAGGCGGCAGCGGCTACTACAGCGATGAAACAGCGCTTTGGGATATCGGCGCCATTCCTGATAAGCAAAGGCTCAATGTGAGCGGCGCGAAAGAGTTGCAAACGCGGGTGTCGCACCTGGCGCGGGTGAACTATAATTATGCGCAGAAATATTACCTCACGGCAACGCTGCGCCGCGACGGGGCTTCCAACTTTGCGGCCAATAATAAATGGGCTTATTTCCCCTCCGCCGCTATCCGGTGGAACGTGCTCAAAGAAAACTTCATGAAAAACTCAGCCATCAACGAATTTGCAGTGCGCCTGAGCGCGGGCACTTCCGGCAACGATGCTATTTCAAGATACCAATCGATCAGCCGCCTGGGTTCAACGACATCAGGGTATTTGTTCGGCGGTAGCCAGCCGGTCGCGTTTTATCCGACGGGGATTGCCAATTCGGGTTTGAAGTGGGAAAAGACCACAGCCTATAATGCCGGTATTGATCTTGCTTTTTTCCGTCGCCGCCTGAACGTAACGGTGGAAGCCTATCAAAGCAATACTTCAGATTTACTGCTGAGCGTTCAAATGCCCACGCAGACCGGTTTTTCTTCCCGCTTGATGAACTTCGGGAAAACCTCCAATAAGGGCGTGGAACTGACGGTCAATTATGATGTCATCCGCAAAAGCAAATTTGGCTGGTCGACCAGCTTAACGGCTGCCCACAACCAGCAAATGGTTGAAGATATCGGGATGGTGGGGCGCGTGGTGACGAATAATTACACCTATGGCGCCCAGTACATGATCAACGGATATCAAACCGGCTACCCGCTCAATGCGATTTATGGATTTGAATATGCCGGCGTCTGGAAAAGCCAGGAAGAAATCGTACAAAATCAAACGGACAAAAAATATGTGTCGGCTTCCTCGGCATATTTCACCGTGGGCCGCCAGCGCTATATCGATCAAAACAAAGACGGGCTGATGAACAGCGATGATATGGTATTGCTCGGCGATGCCGATCCCGAATTATATGGCGGCTGGCAAAATACGCTCCGGTATAAAAAAGCATTTTTTTCCATCTTCTTTAATTATTCGATCGGCGGCGATATGTATTATCCCGGCGGCATGTTCAACATGACGGGTGTTTACCTCAACAACCAGCAGGAATTGATGGTTAACCGTTTTCATGAGATTCGTAATCCTGGATCTGATATCCCCCGAACCGATTCCAAAGACGATATTCCCAATGATCGCTTTGTGTATGATGCGAGCTTCCTGCGTTTAAAGGCGGCCTCCATTGGTTATAACTTTGACCTGTCCCGGCTCACTGCGTCAAAGCTGCAAACCTTATCGCTGTCGCTCAATGGCAGCAACCTGTTGCTGTTTAAAAACTATTTAGGCTACGACCCGGAAGTGAATACCAGTGGCACTTCTTCCACGCTTCGCCGCATCGACAATGGCTCGTTTCCACCCAATCGTACGATCACTTTTACTGCTGAACTAAAATTCTGATACGCATGAAACCAACAAAAATATACGTTCTTATTGCCTTGGCAGTTGTAGTATTTGCCGTAAGTGGCTGTGAAAAATTTTTGGAAGAAAAGCCGCAAAGCTTTCTCAGCGCCGACAACTTTTACCAGACCGAAGCCCAGGCTCTCTCGGCAGTGAACGCCTGTTATCTCCGTCTGTATAATATTTACCGTGGCGACCTGATGATGGCTACCGAATATACCAGCGATCTTTCTTATTTGACCAATGGCGGTGTCGATCAGTCGTTTGGCATGTCGCCTTCCAATCCGGGCGTTAGCGATGGTATTTGGACGGCAGCCTACAACGGCATTATGATTTGCAATGCCACTTTAGCCGGCATTCAGAAATCCACGGGGATCGATGCCGAAAAAAAGCCGCCGCTGATCGCAGAAGCGGTCACCTTAAGAGCGCTTTATTATTATATCCTCACCAGCATGTTTGGCGACGTGCCTTACTATACCAGCGACGCGAGCGCCAGCTTCGACGCGCTGACGGAAGTGGCCAGGATGGGCCGTGTCAATGCGACTTTGATAAGAGACAGCCTGATCGCCGACCTTCAAAAATGGGTGCCCAGCCTGCCGCAAAAGAAAAGTTCGGAAATTGCGGACAACCGGTCAGGTGCGCCGCTGGCGTACATGCTTATAGGTAAACTGGCGCTATGGAATAAAAAATGGAATGTTTGTGTGGATGCCATGCAACACCTCAAAGCGATCTATGGCGCGCTGTCTCAATACCCGTTAACGGACACCTGGTTCAGGTATAAAAACCGTCCCGAATCAATCTTCGAAGTGCAATATGCCGGCACGCTGAAGATCAGTAATGTGGCCACGCAAATGACCCCGCCGCGGGCGACGGGTGTGGCGGTTTATGATGGCGTCACCATTACGGAACTGGGCAGTACCACCACGACATTCACTGCCGCTACGCCGACGGACTACCTCATGTCATTGTACACCGATGCAGACCCGCGGAAAAATACAACGCTGGCCTACACCTACAACGGTACCTGGTTCAACCGGCCGGCCTCCAACAATTTTACCGGGAAACCCTGGCCCGGCCCTAAATTCTGGTGTCTCAATATGAACCTTCAGCAGGATAACAACAACCAGAAAGTATTTCGCTATGCGGATGCTTTGCTGATGCTCGCAGAAGCCGCCAACGAATTAGACGACGCGGCGACGGCTATGTCGGCGATCAATGAAGTAAAAGCGCGCGTGAATCCCGCTTTTGCTTTAACTGCCTATCCCGGTAAAGAAGGTTTCCGCGAGGAAATGAAAAAAGAGCGGGCAAGGGAACTGTACGGAGAATATGGCCGTAAGTGGGACCTGGTTAGATGGGGCGAATTCTTTACGCGTGTCAGCGCCACGTCGGCCGCCGAGCTGGACATGATCAAAACTAATTTAAGGCCCTACCACGAATACTATCCCATCCCTCAATCGGAAGTAGAGCGCTCGGGCGGCATCTTAACCAACGAAGCTTATAATCAATAAAAACATGGCTATGAACCGATGTATAATTTGTGTGGCTTTTCTGGCCCTGTGGCTGATCAGCTGTAAAAAAGAAGATACCGTATTTAACACAGACCTCGCGCTGGATTCGAGGTTTATCATCCTCAATGCGCCTGCCGATACGACCAAAATTGTGGTGTATTCAGATCATAGCTGGACGGTGGAGCATCCTGAAAATGCTTCCTGGCTGACCTTACAGCAAAACGCGGGCAGCGGAACGGCTTACGCAATTGTTGCCGTAAACGATAATCTCTCCGATTACCCGCGCGCTACAACACTGTATTTTAAAGCGGGGGATAAAACAGATACCCTTCGGTTGGGTCAGCGCGGGCTGATTGTGCCAAGGCTGACGATTACGGCGGCTTCGGTCAACGCGCCTGCCCTTGGCGGCAATATTCAAACGGCGATTACCACTACCTTACCGCTCGACGCCTTGAGCCCGGCTTACAGCTACAGCGCTGGCAGCGATTGGATTTCAGGGTTGCAGGTCGTAGAGGGAAAGTTGCTTTTTAATGTCGCCGCAAACGAAAGTGCAGCAAGCCGATCGGCAAAAATTTACCTGAGTTATGCCGATTTACTGGGAACGAATCTGAAAGATTCGCTCGTGGTGAATCAACCGCGGCCATAAATGCTTATATTGTAAACACCATTCGCTGCGGACGGCTCGGAACCCTCAATGTATAAATGCTTGATATGATGCAAAAATTATCGATTTTATGGATAGCTTGTTGTTGTAGTATTTTAATATCTGCGCAAAACGCTAAAAAAAATGCGCTGGTCTTTACCGATGCGGCTGCGTTAAAGCTGATGGGCCAGGCTTTTCCTTTGAAGAGCTATCATCGCATCGATACCGGCTTGCATCGCAACTTTTCTGCGGGCATTAAAAACCTGCTGACGCACAGCGCGGGGCTGACGATCAGTTTCAAAACCAATAGCCCGCGTATTGCTGCCAAATGGTGTGTCGGCAGCGATAAACCTTCCGGCAATAATATGGCCGCAATTGCCAGCAAGGGCCTCGACCTCTATATTAAAAAGGAAGGTAAATGGCAGTTTGCTGGCGTGGGCCGGCCAAAAGGCGTTTGCAATGAATTTGAGCTGGTAAAAGACATGGAACCCGGCGAGAAAGAATGCTTGCTCTATTTGCCACTCTACGATGCTATCAAAAGCCTTTCAATCGGCGTTGAGGAGGGTTATAACCTCTCCTCAGGGAGCGACCCTTTTGCGGCCAGGCGGGTGGTTATTTATGGTTCGAGCATTACACAGGGCGCCTCGGCCAGCAGGCCCGGAATGGCCTACCCGGCGCGGCTTTCAAGAGCCATGGGGATTCAGTTTATCAACCTGGGTTTGAGCGGAAGCGGCAAGATGGAAAAGGAGGTTGCCGATATGGTGGCAAGCATAGATGCCGAAGCGTTTATCATGGATTGCTTTGCCAATCCCAGCCCGGAACAGATCGCAGCGCGGACAGCCTATATGGTAAAAGCGATCCGCGCCAAACATCCGCAGGCGCCTATCATTATGATACAAAGCGTTGTCCGGGAACGGGGCAATTTCGACCTGGTGTCGCGGGCATATGTGAAAAGCCAAAATGACAATGCCCTGAAGGTTTATCAAAGTTTGCTGAAAGAAGGTGTTTCTAATCTTCATCTTATACCGGGTGATCAGCTGTTAGGCGGCGATCATGAAGGGACGACCGATGGCACGCATCCCAATGATATCGGCTTCGACCGGATGCTTCAGGTGATCCAACCGGCATTAATACCTATTCTTAAATAATTTCTACCCGATCATCCAATGGTTAAATATTATTTTTCCTGCTTACTCCTGATCATTTGTGGCCTGGTATTTTCGATCGCTGCCGCAGCGCAGCGGCCGCAAAAACTGCAGCTGGGCTTTTCGATACCGGTCCAAAAAATAACACCGGAAATATTAACAAAGGCGAAAGCCAATGGGATCGACTACATCGAAACCAGCATCAATGCTTTTATCGACGCCGACCGGAATTTTAAAATATCCGATGCCGAAATCATCAGCGCTGTAAAAGCGGCGAAGGCCGCCGCCGATGAGGCTGGTATCCGGGTATGGTCCATTCATATGCCGTTTGGGCCCAAGATTGACCTGTCGCTGACCGACGATGCAGAGCGCCGGCGCGTGCTGGAGTTGCATAAAAAAGTGATCGCCTTTTGTTCGCTTCTACAGCCGCAGGTTATCCTGTTCCACCCGAGTTTTTTTCTCGGACTGAATGAACGGGAGCGGCGCAAAAATCAACTGGTGCTGTCGGCGACCGAACTGAACAAAGCCGTAAAAGCAATTGGCGCTACCATGGTTATTGAAAATATGTTTGGCCCCGAATTATTGAGGGATGCCGATCGTGAACGCCCGTTGTTGCGAACAGTAGAAGAAACGGTTGATATCATGAACCAATTGCCCGCGGATATTTACGCAGCCATCGATCTCAACCATGCGAAGTATCCCGCATCTTTGATTTATGCAATGGGCAGCCGGCTGAAAACTATTCATGTGGCAGACGGCACAGACAAGGCCGAGAATCATTTCTTTCCATGTAGCGGGGAAGGCCATAACGACTGGGTGGCCATTTTTGTGGCGCTCCATGCAGTGAAATACAAAGGCCCTTTTATGTATGAATCAAAATATAAAGACGTAAGCGAGTTTGAGCCCTGCTATGAAAGCTTGTATCAGTCATTCTTGCATGCGCACCAAACAGGTAGCCGCAAATAAAAATAAATTTCAATGGTGAAAAGAAAAGCGATGAAGAACGGATTAATATTAGGTTTAGCTGTATGGATTGCCGGCATTGCGGCCGCGCAAACCAATGCGCCTGTGAAGCTGCGCGTGGGCACTTATAATGTCGGCCATTTCAACCAGGGTATGAAAGGGGGGCTGGAAGTGAGAGGAAAGGCGCAGTATCCCAACGACAAGGGAGTGACGGGGAAGTATATCAAACAGGAATTGTTGAACTGGAAGCATTGGATCGGCGCTCAAAGCCTCGATATTCTTGCCGTTCAGGAGTGGAACCGTTTCTTTGATCAGGACAGTACTTACAAGGCCGCCGACGAACTGCTGAAGCCTTTTTATAATCATATTTATTTCGGCGATGAGCACGCGTGGATCTACAATGGGATTGCCACGAATTACCAGTTGACCGGCCTTCGGCAACAGTATTGGTTCCAGGACTACTACGCCTTGATCGGCGATTTGAAAATCGGCGATAAAACGGTGCAGGTTATTTCAACGCATATTCCCTGGCAGGCCAAGGGGCATGCGGCTGCGCTCGACGCACTGACGGCTCAATTGAAAAAATTTAAGTATTTTATTTGCTTCGGGGATATGAACGCCACCGACGAAGAAATACTAAAATTTCCGGAGGCCGGGTTTAATATCGCCAACGGCGGCCACCAGGGCTGGTTTGTGACTGCCGCCGGCGGTGTTTTGCTCGATCGTATGAAAGATGGCCCCAACCGGCATATCGATAATATCATTACCAGCGGTAATATTAAAATAATGAAGGTGGATGCGCCTTATACCAAGCTCAACGATTTGGATCATCTGCCGGTTTTGGCAGACGTCATCATCACGGAATAAAGCCAAAAACAACAACTGTTCAAAAAAATTATCGCAACAATACCCCGTGATCCATGAAGCCAGGCAGAGACTTGATCGAACGATTCTTTAAAAATGAGTGTACGGCCCGGGAAGCCGAAGCCGTAGCCCGTTTTTTGGAAGCGCATCCCGAGGAGCTGGAGCGGTATGCTCCGTTGCAGGAATGGGTGAGCGATGGAGGGCCACATCTAAATCCCGATATAAGCGACCGGATGTTGGAGCAGGTAAGGCAGCGCTACAGGCGCGATAAAAGTTTCTCAACAACTAAAAAAATACTGCGCTATCTGGCGGCGGCGGTTGTGCTGGCATTTGTAAGCTGGTTGGGCATTGCATTGTTGAGCGGCCGCGCAGATGAAAAGCAGATCGGCGGTGTTTCACTTTCACAGCCGGCGCCAGTTGCTGAACAGGTAACCAACACAACAGACGGGGCGATGCAACTGAGCCTTTCGGATTGTTCTGTGATTACGCTCTATCCCAACAGCAGGCTCGCGTATTTGCCTGCGTTTGAAAAGGACCGGCGCGTGCTGCACCTGGAAGGGAAGGCGCGTTTCAAGGTAGCCAAAGACGCCGCACGGCCTTTTACGGTGTATGCTTCGGGCATTGCCACAACGGCGTTGGGCACTGAGTTTGTTGTGTCAGTTTCAGAGGGGAAGCAGGTTTCGGTATTGCTAAAGGAAGGCGTCGTGAAAGTGGGGCCGCAACATCCTAAAAGCGATGCTGCCCCGGTGTTGCTTCATCCCGGCGACCGGATACTTGTTGATAGCAAACAATTTGGTAATTATACATTAAAGCGCGCGGCAGTTCCGGCGCGGGATACAAAAGACAGCCAAAGAGCAGCGCCTCTCAAGGCGGTTGAAAAGGCGCTGCCCACCCAGGCGGGAAAGCTGGTTTTTAAAAACCAGTCATTGCGGGAAGTTTTTGGCGCTGTAGAAAAAAAATTTGGCGTATCGGTTCAGTACGACAAATCGTCGGGCATCGACGATAAATTATTTACCGGCGTATTCCTGGAAAGCGATGATTTACAATTCGTGTTGAATTTAATTAGCCGCTTACATGATCTGGCGTATCGCGTTGAGGGCGACACGGTTACTATTTACAAAAAGTAAATAATCTATTACCTGTCTTTTAATAATCCCTCACCCGGGATCTTCCAAAAAAAGCTAACCTGGCTATTCAGATTGATTCATCCTCGACGGATCTCTTCATCCATTTACTATGGCAGCCCAACTTGTCATATTTTATTATATTTACGACATGCGTGCCAATTCTGCTAATGCGAAGATTATGAAGAGTGTAGCTTTTATTCTTTTTTCCCTTTTTTTAGGAATTGCTGAGACGAGGGCCAACGATATAAAATTTAATACCCTAACTGTCGACGAAGGATTGTCGCAACACGATGTAAGTTGCATTATAAAAGATAGCTATGGTTTTATCTGGATAGGAACCTACGATGGCTTGAATCGCTTTGATGGCCACCGGATAAAAAATTATTTTAGTAAAACCGGCGATGTGAACAGTTTGCCGGGCAATCGTATTAAATCTCTTTTTGAAGACGCTCAAAAGAGAATTTGGGTGGGTACCGACGGCTATGGCGTTGCTTATTATTCTCTTGTGGATGAAGCGTTTTTTCGTGTTGCCATTCCACCGGGGCATAATCGGATTAATTCCATTGTTGAAGATAAGCAGGGCAATATCATCTTAGCCACATCTTCCGGTTTGTTAAGCATTGCACCCCATGACCCGAAAAAGGCGGTGGAGATACCCACCGCTCCAAACATTAAATTTGTCAATGACCTTGCGTTGGCGGCTGACGGAAGATTGGTCTTAGCTACAAATAGCGGCGTGGCGCTCTATACCAAAGGAGCGGTTGCCTATTTTAAGGGAACCGAAGGGCGGCATTATAACACGATCGCTTTTGATAAGTTCGGACAACTTTGGGCGGCTCAACCGGATGGCATTCAAAAGCTGGACTTAAACAGTAAAGCCGTGATTCAGGAAATTAAAGTAGGAAACGGCGTTCAATTCCGGTCGTTATGCTTCTCAAAAAAAGGAGATTTGTGGGCAGGAACGATCAACCATGGCCTCTATCAAATAAACCCGCAGACTTTATCGGTTACTCAAAATTTTAAGTCGGACATCACCAGGAAGAATACGCTGCTCACCAACTCCGTTCTGTATCTTTTTTGTGACGAAAACGATTTGCTTTGGGCCGCTAACAGAAAAGGAGTCTGTTATGCAAACCTCTCGGCAAAGCCTTTCAGCGCGATCGACCTTTCCAGCATTACGAAAGCGCATACGCCCATTCCTATAAGAAGCCTAATGGTAAAAGATCAAAAAGTGTATTTTGGCGTGAGGCACGGGGGGGGGCTATACCTACGACATGCATACGGAAAAAATTGCTCACTTAAATATGCCCGAGGCCGCCCATCCACTGGCTTTTGAGACGATGAATAACCAGGTGTATGTTGCCACTTCAAACGGATTGTTTTCGGGCAAGGAAAGCAGTTTGAAGTTTACTCCTGTAAACCTCGTTACGTCAACGGGCAGAAGGCTGGACAACTTAGTAGTTACTTCTTTAGGAACCGATGGAAGCGATAAATTGTATCTGGGAACCGCTTCGGGATTGCTCATTAAGGACGGCGAAAAAATGGATTGGATTGAGGATATTAGTAAAGCCGGGCGGTTGCTGAAAAGAAAAAGAGTGTTTAGCCTTTTATTTGACAACGCCGAAAATTGCCTGTGGGTCGGTACGGTGGCAGTCGGGCTATACAGTGTAAAATTTTCGAGCGAGGGCAGGGTGAAAGCTGTTGAAAGATATAGTACATCCGAAACCGGGCATTTCTACATTCACAACAATAGTATATGGGCATTTGCAAAAGATAAAAAGGGCAATCTGTGGGTGGGAACCGATATGGGGCTGCTTAAAAAAAGTAAAAATGCCCCTGCTTTTGTTTCAGTGAGCGCCGAGGGCGTGGCCAACAAAAAAATAATGGGGATTATTGAGGATCGACATGAAAAGCTGTGGCTCAGTAATTCGCAAGGGCTGATCTGTTACGACCCTGCGAAAGAGCTGTCCAGAAATTATACCGTAAAGGATGGCCTTATATCCAGCTCCCTGAATGAGGCTGTGGCGCAATCTGCAGATGGAAAATTGTTTTTCGGAAGTATCGACGGCATTAACTATTTCAACTACGATGAAATTCAAAAAGCGCCGGCCGCGATAGGGGTTTTTATCAGCGATTTCCGGGTGCACAATCAAAGCGTATCGCCGCACCAGGTATATTTTGACAATGTTATCCTGGATCAAAATATAAACGAAGCAAAATCAGTAACGCTTTCCTACAAACAAAATAATTTTATGATTGAGTTTGGAGGTTCCAACTATGCCGTTACTTCACAACACAGGTTCCGGTATAAATTGGTGGGCTATGACGACGAATGGACTTACACCAATGGAAAGCAAAATTTTGCGGCCTTCTCCAACCTTCCCTTTGGCAGGTATTCATTTTACGTTGAAGTGGCCAATGAAGACGGAGTATGGAACAATGATGCTAAAACGATAGACTTCACTATCACGGCACCCATTTGGCAAAGCCCGGCGGCATATATTGTATATGCTTTGATTTCCTTCGCGATTTTGTACTTTCTGTATTTTTCCTGGAACAACCGGCAAAAGCTAAAATATCAAATGGAAGTAGAGCAGATGAATCATAAAAAAGAACATGAGGTCAATGAATTTAAGCTGAGGTTTTTTACGGATGTGGCGCATGAATTTAAAACGCCGCTTTCCCTGATTGCGGGCCCGTTGCAGGATATCCTGCATCACAATATTTCCGAAGATCAAAAAAAATTCAACCTCAACATCGTTCAGCGCAACACAAAAAGAATGCTGCTCCTGACAAATCAATTATTAGATTTTACAAAAATAAATTCGGAAGTCAACATTTTAAAACCGTCGAAAAGCGATGTGGCAGCGGTAATTAAAGAGGTTGCAAAGTCGTTCCACTGGCAGGTGAAAAATGAGGGAATAGATTTTAAAATAATTGCCCCGGAAGAGCTGCTTCTTTGTTTTGACAGGGATATACTCGAAAAAGCGCTTTACAATCTTTTATCGAACGCATTTAAACATACGCCCAAGGGCGGCGTGGTAGAAATTGAAGTGCTGCCGCCACTGAACAATAACACGGCACTTGCCATAGCGATAAGAGATAGCGGGAAAGGCATTCCGCCCGCAGATCGGGATAAAATATTTGACCGCTTTTTTCACGGTGATGCCCCAACAGCGTCAGGCATTGGGCTTAATCTCACCGCAACATTAGTGAAAGCGCACCACGGCAGTATTGAAGTGAAGGAGAGCGCCTATGGGGGCGCGGAGTTTTTGGTAGCTATCCCGGTTTTGGAAGCGGCGGCCACTCCTTCGATAAAACAGGAAGAACGCCCTGCTACAAAAGAATGGATACCCACTGCCTATTCGGAAGAAAAGCATACGGATCCATATGTATCGAAAGAGCAAATCCTTGTTGTGGAAGACGACCATGACCTGCGCATTTATTTAAAAAGCAGCCTGGAAGCGAAGTATAAAGTTTTGGAAGCGGCCAATGGTGAGGAGGGATTGGCGTTAGCCCTCGAATACATTCCGGACATTATTATTTCGGATGTGATGATGCCCTTAATGGATGGGGTTAGCATGTGTAGCAGCATTCATAATAACAACAAAACTTCGCATATCCCGGTTTTGATGATAACGGCAAAGACGGCTACGGAACATCAAAGACAGGGTTTGCAGGCAGGCGCCTGGGATTATATTGCAAAACCATTTGATACGGGCCTTATACTGCTTAAGATAGAAAATATACTGGCTACGCGGAAGCAAATGCGACAGCAGATTATGGATCATCATATTTCTGTTCAGATAGAAGACCATTACACCTCCTACGATCAAACCTTCATCAAGCAACTCACCGATGTTATTGTTGAGAAAATGAGCGAAGACGGCTACAATGTAGAAAGCCTTGCGCAGGATATGGGTTTCAGCCGGATGCAGCTGCATCGGAAAGTAAAATCACTGACCGGTCATACCACTTCCAGTTTAATAAACACCATCAAAATAAAGCACGCGACAACAATGTTTGACGAAGGATGCGACAGGGTACAGGAGGCGATGTACGCAACCGGCATATTAAGTTATTCGCATTTCAACAACCTGTTTAAAAAAATCAACGGAAAAACAGCATCAGAATACATCAGTATGGTGGCCAAGAAAAGAAATGTGACCTAATGCGTTAAAAAGGGGCCTTGTTTTTAAGGGGCTTGATCTGCCGCTATCCTTTCTTTGACAATTTGATCTGCTGGTAAATTTTTGCCGCGCCAGGTGTTGTTTTGTATTTTAAGAAAGTTGATATGATTTACATCGATCACCGGTTTTTCGGGATGTAACGGCGCAAACGATTTGGAATCTTTAATTGTATTGTTGTAGAATTCAAGATGGTTGACACCGTTGGCTTCTAAAATTTGATTGTCGAAATTATTGAACAAGTTATTTCGGATAATAATTTTCCCAAAAATATAATCGTTCTTGTCTAAGGAAGTGTGGATGGCTATAACGCCACTATGCTTATTGTTTTTCCCGCCATAAAACGAATCTCCGAAACTGTTGTTTTCTATTAAAACGTTCTGGGCGTGGCCGGCTTCGTACCAGTAAGACAGTTCCACCGGCATCAGGATAGCCGACATCATATTGCTGAAATAATTATTTCGGATGATGGTGCGAAGCGGCGTGGACAGTAGAGCCCCGCGCGCGCGGTTGTTCCTAAACCGGCTGTTTGTAATCTCTAATTCAGGGTACCAGTCTGTATTTTCTAATACAAAATCTTTGGTGATCCGGTCGTCAAGTTTGTCTTCGAATGTAATAATGTAGTAACGCTGATTTACCGCTTCCACCTGCTTCACGATATTAAAAAATGCCGGGTTTGCGGAAGCCCTGGAGTCGACAAAACCTATGCGGTCTCCTTTTTCGGCAAACGTGAACCCTCCCTGTTGATAATGGCCTACGATTACGGCAAGCTTGTTAGCTGCCAGCTTTTCCGCAGCTTTAACATAAGACCCGTGAACATTTGTTCCATCATCTAACATTTGCTCGAAAGTGCAATTATTGATTTTGATAAGGCCCCGGCAATTGGCAAAATGCGTAGCGTCGGCGGTAGTAGAAACCATCCTCGAGGGCCTGTCAGGGTTGGTTGTTATGTTTACCGTTTCTAAGGAAATATTTTCGCTTCGTTCCCCCACAATGCCCATCCCTCCGGCGTGATATATATTAATATGCGCTAACAATACGTTTTTGCTATGGGTAATATGAAATGCATTGGCCAGCCTGTTAAAAGAATTTTGGCCTTTGCACACGAGCACCATTCCAACGGGCGGAACATGCTTTAGCGGTCCTGAAACCCGCACCAGCCCTTTCTTTAACTCAGTAAATTTTAGGTTTTGCACCTTTACCGAAAAGTTATCGTAAAGGGAATAAAAGTCATCTGCATAAGGAAGGTTTAACTTTTCAGGGAATTGTATTTTTTTCTCTTTTTGGTACTCAAGGGGCGTGTACAAATTGGTATTATAAGCAACCGCTTTTCTTTTGGGATCAAACAGTATCGACCTGTCCAGGTCGTGGCGGTACCCTTCTTTTATAAAAATAAGGTTGTTGTTTTGGATGACATAAGGGAAGTCTTCTGAAATTTCCAGGTCGAAAGTTCCCGCTTTTGGGTTGCTGGCGACAATTAACGCCTCGCTGTGTAACGGCAGCTCCCAATCAACAGAAACGCCCGATACTTTGATGTTTTCTGATCGTTCGATATCAAAAGGCATCATCAATCCGTGGAAGATCAGCGACGCATGATCACCCCTCACTTCTAAATTCTTAAATGCGATTAAGGGGAAAGCGATGGCTTTAACGGAGTTGTCATGGTTGGTAACATAACAGTACTTGGAAAAAGCTTTATCGGGATAAAAATGATAAGTGCCTTCTTCAATATGTAATACCGGGTTTTTTAATTTTCTGGCATCCTGTATCATTTGATATACCGCCGGTGTTGCATCTTTTTCATTATTTTTCAAATAATTTTTAAGATAGAGCGGTTGGCAAAGCACAGGAAGCCCTATCAGTAGCATGGTTACTACCTGAATTGTTTTTAAATAAAGCAAGTTCATTTTATTAATGTCGATATGATAGGCCTGAATCTGAATTAATATATAGTGGGGCAGGAGTTGCCTGATTCAAACCATCAGTGTTTTAAAATCTATTTTGGGGTTGATGATTTTTTGTCTTTTGCGTCAAACCATGTGTATTTCGGAGAGCTATCCGTCTTCCATTGCAGCGTGAGAAAAGGATCGTTGAGTTTAGTTAAGTGCGCTACCAGTTTCGCATGCAGGTCGTCGATGACAGCGTCATATCCCATGCCTTTGTAAATGGGTTGCATTTCATACGGATCCTTCCTTTTATCGTAAAGTAAGAAGCCTTCTTTCCTTACCTTGTCGCGCTTGTACTCATTTGGTTTTGCAATAATATATGTGTATTGGTCGTTGTAAATCGCGCGCCACGACCGGTCTTTGGAATCCGGCGCGCCCTGGTCAAAGGAGCAGTAGGCATATTCAGGCGCCGCTTGTCCATTTTTTCCGGTTAATACATTTTCATAATTAAACCCTTCAATGTGGGCGGGCGCCGGCAGGCCGGCGAGGCCCAGTACCGTAGGCAAAATATCAATAGTCGCCATGGGATTTTTATAAGTATCCGGTTTTATTTTGCCAGGATAAGAAAGCATCATCGGTACGCCAATAGACTCTTCGTTCCAAATGCCCTTCGTCATCCTGCCGTGGGAACCCAGCATTTCCCCGTGGTCTGCGGTAAAAACGATAATCGTGTTTTCGAAAATGCCTTTTTTCTTTAGAAAACGGATCAGCTTTCCAAAGTTTTCATCAATCGATGTGATAGCGCCAAAATAACCGGGGAGCACCGGCCAGGATTCGGCGCCAAATTTTCCTACCGGCGCTACGTTGGGCCTTCTTTTCATTTTTTCGGGAGTGGGATAAAGCGCTTCGTATTTTTTGGGTGCTGCATAGCCATATCCCATTTTATGTTTGTTGGAATTGCCAATAAATTTGTCGGGCTGGTACCTGTCTTCAAAACCCGGGCCGCCGCCGGTATGTGGAGGGCCAAAGGATAATACCATGCAGAAAGGGTTCTGGTCAATATCTGCTACCGAGTCGATATATTCAATAGCTTTACCAGTCATATAGTCTGGTTCCCAGCCGGGTATGGTAACGGGTTGCCGGGCATCTTGAATATAGTAGTTTTGGTCGAAGGGTCTGTGATGACTGGAGAGTATCCAATAGTCAAAACCATGTCTTCTCGAGCGGGGCACATACCCTTCAGATTTGCCATCTAAATGATATTTTCCAATATAGGCGGTATGGTATCCCTGATCTTTAGTGATATCGCCTAAGGTTATTGAATTGGTTGATAACCTCACGTGGTTGCCAAAAACGCCATTTGTAATATTGTATTGCCCGGTAAACATGGTGGCCCTGCTGGGTGTGCAAATAGGCGTATTGGCCACCGCGTTTTTAAAAAAGGCGGCTTCTTTTGAGTAGGCGTCCAATTCGGGCGTCAACACTGCGTCTTCATTAGTAAAACCAAGCGCCTGTCGTCGCCATTGATCCGCCATTACTAAAATAATATTGGGCTTTTGTTGGCTGTTTTGCGCCTGTATGCCGGCAATTTGCGTGAGAAAGAAAACCAGCAGTAATAATAAATGCTTCATTTGTATACTTTAATTTTTTGCATTGGGGCTTTTACCTTCAGTTACGGTTATAAGCGCCGTTGATATGATATAATGATTTAAGACTTTTTATCTTTTAACTTTCGAATAGTTTATCTAAATCCTGAATATTCCGACACTCCCATTGCCTGCTCCCAGGTTATTAACCTGGATTTTAGCTGTCCGAGAATGTGGGGGTTTTTTGCTGCAACATTGTCCGATTCCTCCCTATCATTTTTGATGTTGTATAGTTCAGTTTTTCCGCTCCTGAACGCCAGTAATTTCCACGCTCCTGAGCGCACAGAGGCATATAAATCTTCATAAGCCCTGTAGCCAAAAATTGCTTCTCGCTGAATAGGTTGTCCGCTTTTGATGTGAGGAACCAGGGAAACGCCATCCAAAGGAGCATATTTACCGGCTTGGCCCCCTGCAATTTCTACCAGCGTCGGGAATAGATCTGTTGATTGAACGAGTGTATTCGATAGTGTATTTTCTCGTGTTACGCCGGGCCAATAGAAGAAAAAAGGCACCCTGGCTCCTCCCTCATACAATGCTTCTCCATTTAATTTTCCGCCTCTAAAAGGCTTGTTCTCAAAAAAGCCGCCCTGGTCCGAAAGGAAAATAATAATCGTATTATCGTTGATGCCCTTTTTATTGATGGCTTCAAGAATGCGGCCAACCGATTCGTCCGTTGCTTTTACCATTGCCGCATGGTGGGCTCTTTTCCCTTCTAAACCCTTCTTTTCAAAATGTGCAACCAAATCCCGTCTGCCTTCGTGAGGGGTGTGTACCGCATAGTAAGAGCAGGTGAGCATAAAAGGCGCATCTTTTTTATAATTGTTTATAAATGAAACGGCCTTATCGGTGAGTAGATCTGTGAGATATTTGCCCTTTACATGAAGCAGGCTGCTGTCTGTGGAAGGCATAAAATAAGGGGGATAATAGGCGTGGGGATGCCCAAAGTTTGAAACGCCGTATTGCTCGTCGTATCCCTGGTTTACCGGATAAAATCCCTCATGTCCCAAGTGCCATTTCCCTATAAAACTGTTGTAATACCCCAGCTCCTTCAACGCTTCGGCATAGGTGGTATATTGAAGCGGCAACCAATTGGCGCTCGGCACATGAGCGGGGTCGGTTTCTAAAAAATTATAAGGGTTATTGGTGCGCCCGTAATTGTCGAACCCGTTTTTTGCGCCCCCGGGAATATGACGCACCATTTTAAGGCGCGCAGGATGCAGCCCCGTTTGCAAGGTGGCCCTGCTGGGGCTGCAGGTGGGGCTGGCGATATAGGCCTGCTCGAAATTGATGCCTCTTGCTGATAAAAAATCGATATTCGGTGATTCAAATCTTGGGTTTCTAAATCCGAGGTCTGACCAACCCAGGTCATCCACAAAAAACAAAATGATATTTGGTTTTTGAACCTGCGTTTTATTTTTTTCAGAAGAGCTTCGCGTTTTTATAGCGCAGCTCCCCGCGACGACTACAAACGCCAGGGAAACCACCCGTAATACTTTTAGCGCACTCCATCTTCGGTTCTTTTTCAATTCGTAACCGCCTCCCACATATTTTTTCATTGTCTTCATAAAATTTATCATCAGTTAAATCCCAAATTTTGTTCAAGGTTGTTATTGAGTAATATTTGGGCATCGGGTATCGGAAACCATACCCGCTCCGGTATCCAGTTGGCTTGCAGTTGAGGAACTATTTTGTTGTAAAAGCCATTGGTTTCATCGAGGGATTTTATCACGTTGGTGAGTTTGCCAAAACGGGCGAGGTCAATCTTCCTGAGGTTTTCGAAGCAGAGCTCCCTGGAGCGTTCGTCTAACAATTCTTCAATAAAATCTGCTTTCCGATAGCGGCTGTTAAGTTTTTCCAGGTTGGCTGCGTTGCCCGCCACCGCGCGCTGCCGGATCTGCGTGAATATCTCGCGGGCAGCGCTTTCATCCCCCGTAAAATAAAGCGCTTCTGCATGCAGTAATAATACTTCGGCATACCGTATAATCGGAATGCTCATATCCGAAGCGCCGCTGCTTAAGGTGTTGCTTACGCCTGCCCGCATTCTGAATTTTCCCACACAGTAATAAGACTGGTCTTTTTTTGCCGCACGCGGCACAAAGAATGTAACGCCATCCAATTCTTCCGTTGTGTTAGAATTTAAATTGCCGGTGAGGTTGTTGCTAAAACGGTTATCAATGTTCATGTATAGATCATACAATTGTCCGGTCGGCCGGAAAGTGCCTGCGCCGCCTCCGCGGGTGTCTCTGTTGCCCTGCGGAATTAAAACATCCCTGATTGAATTTGTTACTCTTGCCGATGCATCGCTGGAAGCCTCTGCCAGCATCAGGCATTCTTTATATTGATCTGCTTTAGTGTTCGGGCGGAACAACCTGCGGTACTCGGGTATGAGTATATAACCGCTGTGGAGCACGATATCTGTTGTTAAGGCTAATGCGTTTCTATAACACTCATCCGCATCAACCCAATCAAAGCTGTTGATAGGTAAATCGCTGAAGTCCTTTGCGTAGCCGTTATTTTTAGCGCTGGCCAGGTAGGTGTAAACCCGGGCCAGAAGCGCGGCAGCCGTGTATTTATTAACGCTGGTAGATCTGGGGCCGCGAGCTTCCAGGTTTTCATAAGCAAAACTGTAATCTTCAATAATTTGGCGGTACACTTCTTCCAGCGTATGCCGTGGCAAAGTGGCTTCCTGAGCGGTTGAAGTGTAAACAGGGATGGCGCCGTGCATCATGCTGAGGGTCATATGAAAAAATCCTCTCAGTAGCCTCGCTTCAGCCAGTAAAGCTGCTTTTCTGTTACCTGAAAATTTCTCAGCGGGAATTTGATCGACCTGCTCTAAAAATAAGTTCGCTCTGTAGATGCCTCTATATTGCGTAGCCCAAACCGACTTTAGAAACTCGGATGTCGCAGAGAAAGACGCATCTCCAAAAGGGAAGTCATCCGGACGGTTGGTCGTATTAAAATTGACCAACAATTCATCATTGCCCCCGTTAAGTACCGTAATCAAAGACCGGCCATAGCTTCCATCGTTGTTGCTCAGGATCGAATAGATGCCAATTAGCGCGACTTCTGCATCTTTGGGCGTTTTATAGAATTGATCGACCGTGGCTTGAGAAAGGGGGGCGTCTTCTATATATTTCTGGCAGGAAACCAACGTGGTAAACATGAAGGTTAAAAGTGTAAGATGTTGATATATTGTTTTCATGTGTAGATGTGTTTATGTTTTTTGCAGACCACCTGGCATGTATCAGAAAAAAATAGGCGCCACCGCTCAGTAAAAAATGAAACTTGTTTTTATAAATAGGGTAGGGCATTAAAATTTAACCCTAATATTAAAATTGATGGTTCTGGAATTGGGGTAGCGAAGCCTGTCTAAACCACTCAAGAGGGGATTATTGAAAGAAACTTCGGGATCGATACCCGTATAATTTGTCCAGGTTATCAAATTGGTACCCACAATCCCGATGCGTACCGATTCAATTCCCGTGGAAAGCAGCATGCGCTTTGGAAGCGTATAACCCAGATTAACCGTTTTTAATCTCAGGTAAGAACCATCTTCCACATACCAGCTCGATTCTGTTGTTTGATCTAACTGTCCATAGCCGGGGTGGGTATTACTGGGGTTCACTTCCGACCAATGATTGTTATAATAGTCTGTAGAAATATTCGTACCCGACCGGTATCCCGAAACCCTTAATTTCCCCGCATTGTAGATGTCATTGCCGTAGCTGCCCTGTAAAAAAACCGAGAGGTCTAAGTTGCCATAGGTGAAGGAATTCGTTATTCCTCCAAAAAAATCAGGGTTCATGTCGCCCACATAAGTTCTGTCATCAAGGTCGACATCGCCATCATTATCTACATCACGATAGCGGAGTTTCCCGGGAAGCGCCGTAATCCCTGCCGAAGGCGTCGCCAGGCCCGATTTTAGCTCAAACTGCCGGTCGTCGAATGGTATGGATGGGTCGCTATTGTTTTGCCAGTTAAAATCGTTCAATTGATAAACGCCAATGTAATCCAGGGCGTATATGCGGCCAATCGGTTCCCCTTCTTTAATCAGCCCCAGGTCTGATTGAAAGCCTCCTGCTGCCGAAACAGGAATGGCTTGCCCTAACGATAATTGCTTTACTTCATTCCTGTTAAATGAAATATTAAAATTGGTGTTCCAGGAGAATTTTTTTCGTTGGATGTTGCTCGAAGTAACGGCAATTTCCAGTCCACGGTGATCTACGCGTCCTAAGTTGAGCAGCATGAAATCATCTCCTACCTGCGCCGGTATCGGCGTGCTCAGCAGTAAGTCCCTGGTTTGTTTTAAATAGGCGTCAAGCGTAATGCTAACGCGGTTTTTAAGAAGCCCTATATCCAGGCCTGCATTATACTGTGTGGTTTCTTCCCATTTTAAATCAGGATTAGCTAAGGAGCCCGGGGCTAATCCAAAATTTAGGCGGTCGTCGGATGCGCTAAACGCTTCTACCAAAAGCGGGAGGTAAGCAAAAGCCGGAATACGGTCGTTGCCCGTTACGCCCACTCCGATTCTGGGTTTAAAAAGCGATACCACAGGTTTCAGGCCTTTCATAAAACCTTCTTTATGCATGTTCCAGGCAAAAGCTCCAGAAGGAAAATATCCCCATTTGTTACCTGAGCCAAACCGGTTGGTGCCGTCTGCCCGAAAGCTGGCCGTTAAAAGATATTTGCTTTTTAAATTATAGTTGAGGCGCCCGAGATAAGACAACCGCTTTGTAGGAATGACAAACGTATAGTAAGAAGTAGCGGCCGAACCTAACTGGATCGCATTGGCGCCGCTTAGCTGGTTTTCAAAATTTACAACCGTGTTCGCAAAGCGTTCGTTCCGGGAATCGAAAATTTCAAATCCTGCCAGTGCGTTCAACTGGTTGTCCTGATTAAATGTTTTATTGTATCTCAATTGGGAAGAGTGGTTATAAGAAAAGGACTCTACCTGGTTCACGATGGCTTCCCCGTTGGTGAGATTGCCTCGCCGGGTCAGCGAGTTATAAAACTCGTTGCCTTTTGAATTTGAAAAATTCCCGTTGAGTTCACCAAAATAGGCAAAATCTTTCGTGAAATCGTATTTAACATCGGCGCCGGCAATGGTTCTGTTTAATCGGATGGACCGTTCTGCCTCGGTTAATACGGATAGCGGTGAAATAAATTCTGAGAATGTCCCGTCGCCGTCATCATCAAGCAATTCGAAGGGCGTGGATATTACAAGCTGTTGGATATTGCCGTCAAAATTGCCAACGGTACCCGTGGTGGCAGCGCCTTTCATTTCAGAAAAAGCTGTGTTGAAAGTGACGCCGAACTTAAGGCGCTTGGTTTGGTTTAAGTTCAGTTTCGCCCTGAGGTTGTATCTTTTATAATTTGTTTCCAGCATCGTACCATCCTGATCCAGGTAACCCAGGCCCACGCTATAATTGGTCGATGCATTACCTCCGCTAAGTGAAAGTTGATGCTGCATGGAAAAAGCGTTTTTGAAAGCCTCTCTTTGCCAGTTATGGGCTCTTAAGGTATTGGGATCCCTTTCCGTATCCCCTACGCCGTCATTATCCGTATCCTGGAAAAAGATGGTTCCGCCATTTAAGTCTATCTGATAATCTCTATAAGCATTGCCGTCTAACATATCTAGCAACTTGGTTGGTGAAGCCAGGCTTGCATCGAAAGAGTAGCTGATTTGAGTTTTACCGGCTTTGCCTGATTTGGTAGTGATAATAACAACGCCGTTAGCGCCGCGAGATCCGTATATAGCCGTGGCAGAAGCATCTTTTAAAATATCAATCGACTCAATATTGGCAGGGTCTATCGTCGACAGCGGATCATACGCCACCGCGGTAGTCAGTTGTGAGCTGGCCACAACATTCTCATTTACATCAATCTGCACGCCATCAATTACATAAAGCGGGGCGGAAGAAGCGTTTATTGAATTTTGGCCACGTATAACAAGATTTACGCCCCCGCCCAATTCCCCGGTTGAATTGGTAACCTGAACGCCGGGAGCCAGCCCCTGCATAGATTGAAGCAGGCTGGGGTTTTGCTGCATTTGAAGTTGTTCGCTATTTATAATGGACACCGATCCTGTAAGGTCAGACTTCTTTTGCGTTCCGTAGCCAATCACCACCACTTCATCTAATCCAAGCTCGTCCTTTTCCATTTCAATATTTACGGTAGGTTCATCGCCCACAAGCAGTTCTTTCGTTAAATACCCCAGGTAAGAAAACACAATCACCGGCGCATTTTTAGGAATCGCTATCTGGTATTTCCCATTTGCATTCGTTACAGCGCCCTTGGCCGTACCCTTTACCGTTACCGAAACGCCAACTAACGGCGCTTTGGTTGAGGCGTCTGTTACAACACCGGTTACTTTCTTTTGCGCCAGTAAACTATGCGTGCAAAACAAAAACAGCAAAAGGGTAAAAAATTTAAACCCTGAAATCACAGAGGTTTTAAATGGCTTCGGTCGCATTAAATATTTCATTATGTTTTGAATTGATACGGCAGTCATATATATAATTAAAAACAATCGTTACGCCTTTCGATGCAAGCGCATCTTTCCCGGCGTTTTAAAAAACCTATTTTTTCATGAACCAAGCAACTGTTCAATCGCTGATGTAAAAGTATTTTACCGATTAAATATTCGTGTTGCGTAATGTAACAGCATGTTGCTGTAACGTAACATGCAGCAGTATTTCAGTACATTTTGGGATAAAAGAAATAAAAATTAATAAAAGTTGGAACATAAATCGGGATAAAAAAGTCCGGGTTGTGGAATAGCGGCGGGAGAACAACACGAGAGAATGCAGTGACTTAGGGGTGTGGTCACGGAAAATATTAAAAAATTACATACGTATATACCCCGGCCTGACACAGAAAATTTGTTACCCATCTAAAAATAATAAGGTAAAAAAAGGCCGATGTTACAATAAAGTCTGTAGCGGTTGCGACGGCAATAAAGGGGAGTTTTTTCCGTGAATTAGTTGTAATGCATCCGGGATCACCCTTCTTGTATCAGCGACAGCCACAATGGGCCGTATGCTTGGCCTAACCCGTCAGGGGAGGGGCGCCTGCTGAAAATGCCAACAACAACTGGCTTCATTTTACATAAATTCTATTAAATGTTACATACCATATCATCATTGTTACAATAGGAGCATGGGAAGGTGCGCAGTATAACTACATTCGAAACATAAATCGTTACCAATGATACAAATGAACGTTTTCAAATTTTCATTAAGATGCCTTGCGTATGGCATGCTTTTCATCGGGTTGGTTTCATTTCAACCTGATCCGACTCCTAAAGGCCGTTCCGCAAAACCGAATATCCTGTGGATCATCGCTGAGGACCTTTCTCCATTTATGGGTTGCTATGGCGACAGCATTAATGAGGGCCACACGCCTGTAATCGATCGCCTCGCGTCAGAAGGCGTTTTATTTAAAAGAGCCTATGCAACAGCTCCTGTATGCTCGCCAAGTCGCTCGGCTTTAATCACCGGCATCATGCAAACAACGACCGGAACGCATGAACACCGTTCGAGTCGAACCTATGACGGGGAAATTGTCCCCGAGGCATTGAGGATACACCTGCCGCAAGCCGTAAAAACGATTCCCGAGCTGATGAGGCAGGCTGGTTATTTTACTTTCAACGACGGAAAAGATGACTACAATTTTCACTACGACAGAAATAGCCTTTACACGGTAGGCAGCAAAAAGAACTATGTGGCGGGAATGAATGGATGGCAGGGCAACTGGCCCGAAACTTTATCTTTAACCACAAGAGAGTGGAATAAACGTAAAAGCAAAGACCAGCCCTGGTTTGGACAAATTCAGGTGATGGGCGGCAAAGGCCACGGTGAAAGCGTGAGGGAAGGTGAAAAATTAAAAAAGGATGCGTTAAAGCCACCACCTTATTTTCCCGACATCCCTTCACAGCGAGCCGCCTGGACCGATCATTATAATGCAAATCGCGGAACAGATGCAGATATAGAAGTTATTCTGAAAGAGCTGGAAAAAGATGGGGAACTTGAAAACACAATTATTTTCTTTTTTTCAGATCATGGCAGCAACGCCTCATTGCGCCACAAACAACTCTGTTATGAGGGAGGCATGTTGGTGCCTTTAATCATCAATGGACGCCACCCCGCTATTCAAAATGGTTCGGTAAGAGAAGACCTTGTATCCCTCCTCGACGTATCGGCTACAACCCTGGCTTTGGCAGGCGTGTCGCTCCCGGCCTACCTCGATGGGCAAAACCTGTTGGATAAAAATACCGCTGAACGGAAATACATCGTTGGCGCGAGAGATCGCTGTGATTATACCATCGACCGTATCCGTACTGTCGTTTCAAAAAACTTCCGGTATATACGTAATTATTTCCCCGAAAGGCCCAGGCTGCAGGCGGGGTACCGGGATAATCTACCAATCGTCAAAGATCTTAAAGAAGCCCGGGATAAAGGCCGGCTCACGCCCTACCAGGAACAACATTGGTTTGGGCCAAAAGAAGTGGAAGAATTGTATGATCTAAAAAAAGACCCGCTTCAAATGAATAACCTTGCAAGCATACCGCGTTATCAACAATTGCTGGAGGAGCACAGAAAGGTGCTGGAAGACTGGATTAAAAAAACGGATGATAAGGGGCAATATCCTGAATCGAAATTGCAACTCAAGGCTACCTATGATTTATGGAAGGACCGCCCCATTTTTAAAAACGCCATTGTCAATCCGGAATATGATGAGTTTAAAAAATAATAGTAGCACGGAATCACGACGGGAAGATTTGATCTTCTTGAAAGGCCTGTTCATTTGGTGCTGTTGTCTTTTGGGGCTGGGCGCGGCCGCTCAAAAAAGCGAGAAACCCAATTTTATCGTGATACTGGTAGACGACCAGGGCTGGAACGGGCTTTCCATCCAGATGGATCAAAAGAACCCAGAATCGAAATCTACTGTTTACCAGACGCCGCATATTGCATCGCTGGCCCATGAAGGCATGCGCTTTTCACACGCCTATGCGCCAGCTAGTATTTGTGCTCCCAGCCGCGCCAGCCTGCTCACCGGGAAATCTACCGCCAGAACCGGATTTCACTCCAATACAAAAAAAGCGCAGACCGATCGGCTGCTACTGACAAGAGAAAGCCATTACCTGAATGCAAAAGATACTACGATTGCCGAGTTTTTAAAAACAAGGGGCTATCATACCGCTCATTTTGGTAAGTGGCATGTTGATCCGGAGGGAAAAAATATCTCTAAGTCCGACTATGGCCCTACGGCGCATGGTTTTGATGTGAGTGATGGAAACAACGGAAATAAACAAGGGAACAACAATCCCTCCAATGACCCTAAACGCACATTCAGCCTCGCGAAAAAAAGTATTAATTTTATTAATAAACAGTCGGGCGAAAAGCCCTTCTACTTGCAGGTTTCGTTTTATGCGGTGCACGGGAACCCCGCGGCCACGCCCGAAAAAACAGCCCTGTATGCCACTGGAAAGCGCACTTTAAATAAAATTCATTTTAACGGTGCAATGGGCGCTATGACCGAAGACCTGGACGACGGTATTGGAATGATCTTACAAGTGTTGCAGAAAAAAGGGTTGGATAACAATACGTATATCATCTATACTTCGGATAATGGATTCAACAATGCTTATGCCTATAATACGCCGCTTAGAGGAGAAAAAAGATCACTCTACGAAGGCGGCAACCGCGTCCCATTTATCGTGAAAGGGCCGGGTATAAAGCCCGGTACTCAGTCAGATATTCCCATTTGCCTCTACGATATCCTGCCCACTATTGCCGGCCTGTCGGGTGGCGCCGGTTGGCTGCCAAAAAATATAGATGGCGAAGACATCAGTTCGGTGCTTAGGGGCGAAAAGGCCGCGTTTAACGCCAATCGGAGCCTTTATTTTTATTTCGGTGAATACGAAGACCGCCTGCTTGCTTACAACCGCAAAAAGAAGCTTCCCTATGATAAATCAGACACGATTCATCCCTCGGGGTACCTGATATCGGGGCGGTGGAAATTGCTCGTAGACATGGATCAGAATAGAAAATTCCTTTACGATCTGGACGAGGATATTTTCGAAAGCAATCCTGTTCAGGCCGATCATCCAAAAATAACTGAAAAACTTTATCAGGAGCTTATCGCTTATTTTAAAAGTGTCCGATTGCACTATCCTGTTTTAAACGATCAGTTCAACAGCCCATTCATTAAGGGTAAAAGTCCGGATGCCGACGCAGACGGACAGGATGACCGATGGGAAATGGAAAGTTATTTAATGTGGGATGCAAAGCATTAAGAAAAACACCAACACAGCCGCTCTTTTTTTAAACCATAAATAGACAATTATGAACAAACTATGTTTCTTATTATTAATTGCTCTGGCAAGCTGCAGTAAAAATGCTAAAACCGATAGTGTCTTGTCAAGTCCTCCTCCAGCTGAAATGTCGTCGAATGCTAGTATGAGTTCAATGGCGCTTAGTCAGACAGTCTGGAATGTAAAAAGCGTCTATGGCGCCATCAATGCCCAAACCTTACAGCAAGCGATCAATGACGCCAGGCTGCACCGGGCCGCCCATCCGGATGAAGATATTATTTTGATTTTGGATGCCGGCACCTATTATTTAAATGAACAAATCGAAATTGAAAACCTTAACCAACAGGGCACCGGGTGGCTGAAAATAAAAGGTAGTGGTTACAACAGCACAGAGTTGATAGATACCGAGTATGCGTCTGACCTGGGCGTCACCTTTCTTTTTGATGAACCCTACAGGGTAAGCATGGAGGATTTTCAAATTACGGGCGCACAGCTTACCACATCGCAGGGAACCATTGTTGCCATCGATGAGCAGGCAAATTATAACACCTACATCGATATCGACATTGATGCAAATTATCCAAATGTCAATGCCTTATATGAAATTGAAACGACCAAAGCGAATAAAATCAGAATTTTTGATGATTCGGGTTCGACACCCCATTATGCCGCTCATCCCAGCGGAGATCATTATGCCAATCGATGGGCTTTTGAAGGTGATTATGACGAGAATGGCGTACCGGATATCAGGCCGGTGCTTATCAACGCGTCCCAGGATATCTGGAGGTTTAAGCTCAGGGAACAGAATGTGAAAAACGATGGACCTATTCCGTTCCAGGTTGGAGACCGGGTAGGCATTAGCTCAAAGTCTAACCGTTCTGAATGGGCCAGGTTTAAAAATGGCGGCTCCGGATTCCTGGCCCAAAACATTAAGTTGCTGCGGCTCGGAAGGTGCAAATTCAGAGGCCCCTGGAGCAATGTCCACTTCAATAATGTGAGAATCATGCGCTCCACTATAAATGGCCGACCCTCTTTTTATGCTACCGATGCGGGCCCCCAGTTTGGCCATGATGCGGATGGCGTGGATATGACAAATCTTGTTTTCGAAAACTGTATTATTAAAGGTACGGTTGACGATGGCAGCGCTTTTCAACGAATTCAGTCAGGCTACGCTTCGAATAATAGCTGGATTGATGGCGGGGGTGTTTTAGTTGGACAGAATACCAGCGCTGGTTTCACTTTATCAAATAACACCCATATCAATTGTCCGGTAGAAGATCTTAGGTAGTACAGAACATATGCCGTAGCTGACAATGAGGTATAAAAAATCCCCGCGTGGAAACGTGGGGATTAAACCAAAACTAACTGCTTATGAGAAAAACTTGTTTATTAACTTCTATTGGGTTTGACGCCCAATGAAAGCGAAAGTTGCGCAGCAAAAAGCCCTTTAACATTTTTTTAATAATTAAAGGGCTTTTTACTTTAATGTAAGGGCTCAGGAAGCGGTTTCGTTGATCAAGTATTCGTCTTCCAGCGGCGGCAATTTTTTAATAAAGCTATTGTTGAGAGAAACCACTGAAGATGAAGAATAAATGCCTAAATATTTGTTGTTGTAACTGTAATCAATCAGCGTCAGCTTCACCAGCCCGTCGATCGCCAGCTCGATATAATTCCCGAACCGGATCAGTTTGAAGTGATATTTATAAGCTTTGTTGATGGTAAATATATTATCCTGCAATACGGTGAATTTAAAGTTGGACCTTGTGTCCGCCTCGTTAAAGCCCCAGCTTCTTACTTCTGCGTGCCCGTTTACCACGTCGAAAGAGTAGTAATAACCCGATCCTTCTTCATCCATATCTGTAACCAGACCCAGTTTGCCCATTCCTTCCACCGAAATCACACCTTCCCAGATAAAATCTTCTGCCGGCCTTTCAAAAACAAATATCTCGTAGCCGCTTCTCGAGCCCAATATCCAGCGGTTATCTTCAACCCTGAAATCAGAAGTGGGGTTGTTTAATAATTTGCGGATGTTTTTAAAATGATTCTGGTCGATTGGGTCGTGGGCTACGTTTTCCCAATGATCAAAACTTTTAAGTAAAAGACGTCCCTGGTCGTCTGTATCCAATTGCTTCGGAGGCAGAAAGACGCGGTGCGAATTGATAAGCCCTGACGTGTAAAAGAATGCATAAATCAGCAGTTGGCCGCTCGTACTCTCCACAATGCGCGCGGCATAATTGCCCTGTGGCAGCAAAACATTGGCGTGGAAGGCATGGTACTCTCCTAAAAATGCATCGCTAAACCAGTAGCGCACTTTTACATCTTCCCTAATCGAAGAAATCAGGTAAAACCTTCCGTTGAGTTGAAACACACAGGGGCACTCGAGGTCGTCGTACACCATAGGGTAGTGTAGCGGCGGCAGGTAGGAAATGCTGTCATCCTTTTGCTGGATCAGGCCGATGCATCCGCGGCGGGATACCGGGCCACTCGCTGACCTTGCGCAGATCAGATAGAAAGTGTCGCCGTTCAGGTCAAACCGGAACGGGTCCCGGAAACTCAGCCATTTTCGCGGGCTGTCTTCCATGCTTTCGTAATAGGGCCCTTTCGACTCAATCGGGAAAAAATTTTCATTCTTTTTCTCCCAGTTATACAGGTCGTAAGAAACTGCCAGGCCGATCAGGGAATTGGTGCCTCGTAGCTTGCGCTGCAATCCCGTATAATACATTTCAAACCGGTCGCCTACCTGGTAAACATGCATCGTCCACAACATATCATCATCCCACTCGCCGGGGTCGCCCACAAACAAAGCATTTTTCACGCGTTTCCACGAAATACAGTCTTTCGAAACGGCATGCGCAATGTAATCATGATTGGGAATAATCAGATGAAAAAGGTGGTATACCCCCTTGTGAAGGATGATGGTAACATCCCCGATTTCCCAGTCGCTAAACCCCGATCCGCTATAGAACCTCCTTTGTATATCTTCTTGCATTTCGCTAAAAATACTTATATTTCGCATATCTCAAAAACCATCCTTGAAAATGAAAAATTATTACATTCAATTGTTTAGCCCTCATGGTTTAATACGATTCAAAAATGCAGAAATTGGTCGCGATAAAGACACCGGCGGACAAGTAAAATACGTGCTGGAATTGCTCGAGGCCTTATCCAAACATCCGCATGTGCGAAAAGTAGATTTATTCACCCGGCGCATTACCGATAAGAGGGTTTCAGATTCCTACAGCCAGCCTATAGAAATAATCAATGAGAAAGCCCGTATTGTTCGGGTAGATTGTGGCGGCCAGCAGTACAAAGAAAAAGAACAGTTGTGGGATTATCTCGATGAGTTTATCAATAATACGATTCGATTTAATGAAGATGAAGACGACTATCCGGATATTCTTCATGGTCACTATGCGGATGGAAACTATATCGCATGCGAACTGAGCAAGATTTTCGCCTTGCCCTTTATAGCCACGGGGCACTCGCTGGGACGTAACAAAAGAAATATTTTGCTGACCCAGGGATGGGATGAAAAAAAACTGAACGACCGCTTCAACATGCAGCGGCGGATCGATGAAGAAGAGAAAGTGATTGCCAACGCAGATGTGGTAATCGTTAGTACGCAGCATGAAATCGAAACACAATATAAAGATTATGTACACCAGGGAAAGGCGGAATTCAAAGTGATTCCACCGGGCATCAACAATGAGGTTTTTTATCCGTATTACCGCCTTGAAATGCCTTCGTTCGCCATGACAATTGAACAGGAGCAGGCGCTCCATAAAATCAATTCTGAAATTGAACGTTTCCTGTTTAATGCCGATAAGCCCTTAATTCTTTCTATTGGCCGGGCGGATAAACGTAAAAACTTTGAAGCAATCATCAACTGTTATGGTCAGGACAAAGAGCTACAGGCGATGGCTAACCTGGCCATTTTTGCCGGGGTGAGAAAAGACATTTCACAGATGCCCGATGACGAGAAGGAGATTCTTACCAACCTGCTGCTGTTGATGGATAAGTATGACCTCTATGGAAAAATGGCGCTACCTAAGAAAAATGATCCGGGCGTGGAAGTGCCCGAAATCTATCGTATCGCCGCCCGTAAAAAAGGCGTTTTTGTAAATGCCACCCCCGGCGAAAATTTTGGGTTAACTATTGTCGAAGCAGCCGCCTGTGGCTTGCCTATTGTGGCTTCTCCGACCGGCGGCCCCAAAGAAATCGTTGGAAATGCACAAAACGGGCTGCTGGTGGATGTGGAAGACACGGAAGCCATTGCGGCGGCTTTAAAAAAGATTATATCCGATCAAAATCTTTGGGAAAAATATTCGGCAAATGGGATCAAGGCAGGTTCGGAATCTTACGCCTGGAACAAACATGCCGAAACCTATATGGAAACGGTCGAGCAAATCTTCAATAAAAAGTCGAAAGGGCACCCGGCGCAAAATTCGCTGGGCCGAAAACTGGCCGATGCGAAAATGTTCTTCATCAGCGACCTCGATGGAACACTGGTGGAAGGCGACGACACCACCGGGCTGGAAACGCTTATGGATTGGGTCCGCCAAACGCCCGGCGTAGTGTTCGGCATTTCGAGCGGCAGAAACAAACAGCTTTTAACCGAAGCGCTGGAGCAATATCCTTTCGTTGATCCGGATATTATCATTTGTTCGGCCGGAACAGAATTGTATTATACCAAAGATTTTGTGCCCGATACCGGTTGGGAAAAACATATCAACCACCAGTGGAAACGGGAAGCCATTGTAAACGCGATGGAATCGGTTGCTAATATCAGCCCACAGGAAGAGAGCGCGCAATGGCCTTTTAAAATCAGCTATTTCGCAGGCGAACATTTTTCCAGCGACGACCTGGCCAATATTAATAAACAGCTGTATGATAAAAAACTCGCCGCAAAAGTTCTATTTACAGACAGCAAGTACATCGACATTATCCCAAGAAGGGCAGGCAAAGGCAATGTGGTGCGCTATTTAAGCTATAAATGGAAACTTCCGGTAGACCAGTTTATCACAGCAGGTAACGGCGGCAACGATATTGACATGCTGCAGGGTCAGGCCAAGGGCATCGTTGTGGCGAATTACAGTAAAGAGCTGGACGTGCTTAAGGGAAAACGCAATATTTTCTTTTCGAAGCAGCCCTTATCCTCCGGAATTTCGGAAGGAATCAGCCATTATCTAAAAAGTGGCAAAACAAGGATAAAAGGTTAGTTTTCAAGGACAAAAAGAAGGCGCCTCGAAGCCGAAATGCTAAAGTTTTGTGATAATTATTATATATTTGTCATTTGTTATACGTTTTGTTTTATAGATTAAGTGTCTACTAAACGTTTTTAACAAATTGACCTAAATATATATTCATGAAAAATTCAAAATCACTAAGCCTCATTTTGGCGTTCTCGGCATGCGTAGGCGCAGCTGATGCACAGGTAAGCCCTTCACACCCTTACACAGCCCCTCACCCTATTTACGGCTCATTTTCCGTAACTGATGACAACTATTACAATAGTAAGCAGTTGACCCAGCAAAAAGAGTTTATGGTAGGCAATTATGACTACCCGGGAAAACCCAAGGATATGTGGGAATTTGGTATTAAGGGTGGTCTTTTTCATATCAACGGTGATGTGGCTTCTGTATTGCTAAGTCAGGGTTTTGGCGCTCATGTCCGTAAATCTTTAGGTCATACGCTTTCACTGCGTTTGGAATATATGTATGGCGTAGCGCGCGGCCAGGACTGGAGGCCATCCGGCGGCTATAAATATGCCGGTTTTGCCAACCCGTGGTTTTATCGTTATACGAGGAACAGCGTGTTGCCCGGCGGTAATGTTTGGGATCCGATCGATTATCCGAATGTATATTATAACTACAAAACACATGTTCAGGAGCTGAGCCTGCAGTTGCTGGCTAATATTCACAATATTCGTTTTTATAAACCACAAACCGGCGTAACGCTTTACGGATTGGTGGGCTTTGGTGTAAGCACCTGGAAAGGCCGTGTGGATGCGATGTATGAAGTGAACGGCGATGCTGAAAGCGCCGCTTATGACTTCAGCACCATTAACAGCAGCGGTGTTTATTCCAACAAAAAAGAAATTTTAGATCAATTAAAAGATTTACAAAACGGGGAGTACGATACACCTATCGAAACGGATCCCAGCAAGCCATGGTCTAACATGTTTGCAGGTAATATTGCTCCTTCTATTTCCGGTGGTTTGGGATTGGCGTTTCGCTTAAGCCCCCGCGTAAACCTTGCTATTGAAGATAGGGTGATCTATAACGGATCTGATCTTCTGGACGGTCAGCGTTGGGACGAGAAAGGAACTTTGACGCCTGATAAAGATTTCATGAATTATTTCACAGTCGGGTTGAACTTTAATATTGGTAATAAATCGCGCAGGGTAGAACCGCTCTACTGGTTGAATGCAGCCAATTATGCATATGGCGAACTGCGCAGAGTACCTGAGATCGTACTTCCGGATGCTGATGGTGACGGTGTAACTGATCAGTTCGACCAGGAGCAAACTCCTGCAGGTTGCCCTGTTGATACCCATGGTGTAAGCCGCGATACTGATGGTGACGGTGTTCCTGATTGTAAAGATAAAGAACTGGTAACGCCGACTTATTGCCAGCCTGTTGACGCGGATGGTGTAGGTAAATGTCCTTGCCCAGAAGGTTGCGCTCCCGCTCAAAGCGATTGTGCAGCTACTTTAGGCGCTTTACCAAGCATTCACTTTGCATCAAATTCAAACAAACTTTCTGATGACGCAGCAGCTTCTTTATCAACAGTTGCTTCTAAACTGAAAGCAAATCCAAACTGTAAAGTGGTAGTTGTAGGATACTGTGCCGCTACAAAACGCCAGCAGCAATTAAGCTGGGATCATGTGAACAAAGTGATCTCTCACTTAGTTGAGAACGAAGGTGTAAGCAGCGACAGGTTTATCTTCAGCTCTGGCCAGGAAGGTGGTGATTGCGATGTAGTAGACATCCGTGCTGCGGCTCCAGGTGAAGATGGTCCAAACACGGTAGCGCCTCCTCACCCCAATCTTCGTAAAAACTAGTCACTTTTTGCTATAACAAATAAACAAAAGGCCGTCTCAATTTGAGGCGGCTTCTTGCTTTTCACACCTGTTGCGTTACATTGTTTGGCAAGGCATTTGATTTCAAAAGAGTAAAAACCCTCTATGAAGCCATTATTTTTTATTTTGATGTTAACCGTAATTGCTTGCAATACGGCTCCAAAAGAAGATACTGAAAATGAACCTAAAGTAGAAAATGTAAGCATTGATGCCGGGGCTGTTGAAAGCAATTTGCCTCAGTGCTATGTGTTTATTGCCCAAAAGGATACCTACGCGCTGAAACTGGCTTTTACTGATGAAGCCGTAAAAGGAACAGCGGTTTATAAAAATCATGAAAAGGATAGCAGCCACGGAGACGTAGAAGGCGCCATTAGCGGCGATATAATCCATCTCTGGTATTCTTTTAATTCAGAAGGAATGAAAAGCGTGCGCGAACTGTTTTTTAAACGTACCGGTGAAGGTTTGGTGACCGGCGTGGCAGAAGAGCAAACAAAGGCTGATTCCGCGTTCGTTGCTGATAAAGACGCCGTTCGGTATGAAGGCCCTACTTATAAACCAGCAGATTGCAACCTCGTGCCGGTACTTTAGTTTTATCGGCTTTCTTTTTAAAAAATTGCATGTACTTTTGAGCATACAATAAGTACTTCTTGCAATCTCTTTTTGAACTATTAGAACATACGAGCAGAAGCCTTTTTCTAACCGGAAGGGCAGGCACCGGAAAAACAACATTTCTTAAAAGTTTCGCGGAGCGGACAAAAAAGAATTTTGCCATTGTTGCTCCAACGGGTATCGCTGCTATCAATGCCGGCGGTGTAACCATGCATTCAATGTTTGGCCTGCCGCTCGCCACTTTTGTGCCCACCACCGACTTTATCGACCGAAACGAAGCCATTAATATCCCCAATCTATTGCCTCATTTTAAGTACAGGCGCGATAAACTAAAACTGCTCAGAAAGCTGGATATGCTGATTGTCGACGAAGTGTCTATGTTGAGATGCGACGTTTTGGATATGCTGGATCTCGCGTTGAAAAGCGCCCGCCGGTCAGCGCTTCCCTTTGGCGGCGTGCAAATGTTTTTTATTGGCGATTTATTTCAGCTGCCGCCGGTGGTAAAGTCAGAAAGTGAAGCGATGCTATATACTTATTATGCTTCACCTTTCTTTTTTGAAGCAAAAGCGCTGCAGGCTTCAAATTTGTTAACAGTTTCGCTGACGAAGGTTTACCGGCAGACTGATCCGCTTTTCCTGCAACTATTGAATGCCATTCGCGACAACGATCCGGATCAGATCGACTTTGAATTGCTCCACAGCCGCTACGATCCTTATTTTGAATCGGAGGATTTTTGTGTCAACCTGGTTTCTCATAACTACCTGGCCGACGCCATCAACAGGCAGCAGCTCGATGCCTTGCCGGGTAAGCGCCGGCAATACAAGGCAAATGTATGGGGCGAGTTTAGGCCGCATCTTTTCCCAAACGAAGAAAGCCTCGAACTTAAGGAAGGTGCGCAAGTTATGTTTGTAAAAAACGACCCGGATGAAAGAAAGCGCTTCTACAACGGAAAGCTGGCGACTGTTACCGCGTTAAACGACGAGGAAATAAAAGTGTTGCCGCAAGGGGAGCAAAAAGAAATTACCATCGTCAAAGAAAAGTGGGAGCATAAAAAATACTTTCTTAATAAGGAGAATAATATTGATGAAGAAGTGATTGGCAGCTTCGAGCAATTTCCCTTTAAATTGGCCTGGGCAGTGACCATTCATAAAAGCCAGGGGTTAACCTTCGATAAAGTGATTATCGACGCCGGAAAATCTTTTACGAGCGGCCAGGTGTACGTGGCGCTAAGCCGCTGCCGCACTTTGGAGGGCATCGTTTTAAAATCGAGAATAACAACCCAGTCGATTATCGTCGATCCGCGCATTATGTCGTTTCAGAAAGAAACGGAGGCAAACGATCAGATCGAATCTATCGTTGCTTCAGAGCAGTACAATTATGCAGCTTCGAAATTGTTGCAAATCCTGAACATCCAGTTGATAACAACCGATGCCGCCGCATGGAAGGATGCGGTAGAAAAAAGTTCGGTTTTGAAGGATGAGCAAATCCGTTCGGCTACTGAAACCATGCTGCAGCAGCTGGCGGAACTGGAGGGCGTTTTCAACCGCTTTGAAATCTATATCCACCAAAAACTGAAATCATTGGCCAGCTCTTCCGGATCATGGGCTGCGATTGAAGAGAAAAGCAAAAGCGCCGCACGGTTCTTTTTTAACCAAATTCAAAAGGATGTTTTAGCTGTTATTAAAGATTGCTATGCAGAAAGCAAAGGCGCGAAGGGCCTAAAAGGGTATAACGAAGTGTTGAAAAATTTTTTAGAAACCACGTCTTCCTACCTGGCCGCCTTATCGCAGGCAAGTTTGCTCGACAGCCACCTTTTGGAAGAGGAAGCGGTTGCGGTAGCGACCGAAGTTGAAAAAAAGCCATCCCATATTATATCTTATCAGCTGTTTGAAAAAGGCCAGACACCGCAACAAATCGCCGCGGCAAGGAATATTACCGAATCCACCGTTTGGGGACATTTGGCGAAAATGGCGGCGGTCGGCGTGCTGGATATCAGCCGGCTTTTTACCGACGAGCAGATAAAACTGTTCGAAGACAGGTTTAGAAAACATCAATTTACGTCCATAGGCGAATGGAAATCCGCGCTACCGGATACTTTCGGCTTTGGCCCCATCCGGGTTTTGCTCAATCATTTCAATTATCAGCGCAGTAAGAAAAGCTAAGCTCACTAAAATAGGCGAGGGGATGGGGCAATTGAATAGAGTATCTTAGTATCTGAAAAGCAATGCCGATGAACACCTGTAAAATATTGATGACGCTGGCCTTCACGTGCATGGCCGTCCATGGACGGTCGCAGCAGGCGGAGACCGAGTTTACGGAAAGCTGGCTGATTACAGCAAAATTAGGCAGCGGTATCAACACAAATTTTCGTTCGGGCAGGCCCGATTTATATGTCGGCAGTGTGGGCTTGAATCCGCAATTTGCTGTGGTAAAAGGGTTGCTACGGGTGGGCGCCAATGCGGCAGCGATATACACCGACAAAAAAATGAGCGGCCTTTTTGGCCCTACGCTGGCTTATCGCATCAAAACTTTTAAAACTGAAAACTTTGGCAGTATTGGCAATCTGCAACTTCTGGCCGAAGCCAACTGGGGAACCAATCTGCAACAAATGGCAGGCGGCGGCCTGGCTGTTGAGCTTTTATCCTTAGCGCAAATCGGGCTTTCGGTGCAGCGGGATTATAAACAAAACAACTGGTGGCTGCAGACCTATATCGCAATCCATCTGAAGAAACCTTCCAGTCAGACGGACCGCTACTCGAGATGAGGGCAGCAGGTCATTTTTTTAAAAACCTTAAAAAAACAACCGATGAAGCAACGGGCTTTGGTTATTAGCGGGGGAGGATCCAAAGGCGCTTTCTCTGTGGGTGTCGTAAAAGATCTGATGCATATTTACCAGGTCGATTTTGATATTTTGGTAGGCACCAGCACGGGCGCGCTTATTGTGCCGCTGGTTGCCCTGGGCGAATTAGAACAACTTGAAGCGCTTTACACGACGGTTACTGATGAACAGATCCTGGTAAAATATAATCTCGGCAGCCGCCTGAACACGACTTCTGTTTTTACTGCGGGGCCGCTTATCGACAAGATAGAAGCGATATATACCGACGCCTATTTTGACAAACTGCTCGCTTCTAAAAAAGAAATCTACCTAACGACTACTTGTCTTCAAACGGAGCGGCTGGTCGTTTTTACCACCGCGCAGCATGCACCCTCAGCGCCTTTTTATGAGCTGCAACAAATTGTGAACGCCGATCAGCTCAGGCGCGCGATCCTCGCCTCCGCAAGCCAACCTGTTTTCATGCCGCCTGTAAAAGTGAACAAAAACCTGCCGGGTGCCGCTTTCCCCGATCATCAGTTTGTCGATGGCGGCGTCAGGGAATATGCCGGCCTGGCGATTGCCATAGATGCCGGCGCCGATGAAATTTTCACAACGATCCATGTCGCGAAAAACGCGAGGCACTCACATGAGCAGCTCAACAACCTTTTCGCAGTGCTCCAAAAGACTATTTCAATTTTTATAACAGATGTCGGCGACAATGATTTAAATATACCTAATATGTATAATGAAGCTCTTTTGTACATCAGTGGCGTTAAACAAAAAATGAGGAAAGCCGGTGTTTCCGACGCCCTGATTGACGAATATTTTGTGATAGGCCAGCCGGGCAACAGGTTCCGGGGAAAGGAGCCTGTAAAAATCCATATTATTCAACCTGAAGAAAACCTGGGCGGCGGACCCGGCGGCCTTGTGTTCCATCCGGACGAAATGAAAGACATGCTGCTAAAGGGCCAACTGGCGCTGCAAACCTTTGTCGCACATTTAAACAAGGAAGATATAGACTGGGCCTGACTTGTAGGCGTTAAAGCTTTTTGAAACAGGATAAGTTTTGTATTTGCTGTATAAAAGCTGTTACTTTGAAACTTCTGTACAACTGCTAACTCGGCATTAATGAAGTTTTTTCAATGGGGATTTATAATTATTTCAGGCAGAAAGCAAAAAGGCTGTTTGATAATATCAAGAGTGAACGGGTAAAAAACAATCTGCTCACGGCGATACCTTTTTGGGTGGGCTCGGTGATTGTGGGTTGTGTGGCTGTGTTTTATGCGCAACTTTTTCTTTTGGGTGAGAACCTGCTGATTAAAATGATTCACGGCCGGTTATGGCTGCTTTTCATTATTATGCCTTTTGCTTTTGTTTCGGCCTGGTGGCTGCTCAAAAGATTTTCGCCCTATTCAAGGGGCAGCGGTATTCCCCAGGTGATGGCGGCGATCGAATTTGCTAATCCCAAAGACTATGATAAAGTAAAGCGGCTGCTCAGTGTAAAAGTTATTATTTATAAAGTTATATCCAGTTTTATCCTCGTGTTGGGAGGGGGCGCTATCGGTAGAGAAGGCCCTACCATTCAGATATCGGGTTCAATCTTTAACCGCATCTATGAGATATTACCGGCCTGGTGGCCGCGCATTTCCCGCAAAAGTATGATTGTAACCGGCGCTGCCGCGGGCTTGTCGGCTGCCTTTAACACACCGCTGGGAGGAGTGGTTTTTGCTGTTGAGGAATTAACCAAAATACATTTCAACCATTTTAAAACCGCGGTTTTCACAGCCGTGATCATTGCGGGTTTGACGGCGCAACAGCTGGCAGGAACTTATTTATACCTGGGCTTTCCCAAAACCACCGCAGTATCTTATACGGCTTTGGCTGCTATTGTATTGCTGGGTTTGTTGGCGGGCGTAGCGGCCTCCTATCTTAGCAAGATTATTCTATTGCTTCAACGATGGCGAAACAGTTTCAATGCCACCTGGAAGCATTTGCTTTTTCTGGTTATCAGCGCGTGGATCATTGCTACGCTGGCTTTTTTCGTAAGCGAGCATGTATTAGGCTCCGGCAAGGAACTGATGGAACAATACCTTTTTACGTCACAAAAACACGCCAGGTGGTACGATCCAGTACTGCGGATGGTGGGCCCCGCGCTATCGTTTGCCAGCGGCGGTGCGGGAGGTATTTTCGCCCCGGCTTTGAGCGGCGGCGCTTCTATCGGAAGTATGTTTGCCGGTTGGTTTGGATTTTCTCCAACAGAAACGAACGTGATGATACTGGCCGGCATGGTGGCTTTTTTAACCGGTATCACAAGGGCGCCGTTTACATCTGCGATCCTTGTGCTGGAAATGACAGACCGCCACAGCCTCATCCTTCATTTAATGTTGGCCGCGATTGTAGCTAATATCGCTGCGCGCATCATCAATCGCCATTCTTTTTACGACTATCTGAAACATGATTATATGGCGGAGCTTTCGGGCCATAAAACCCTCGGAAAATAAATTTATAAAATACCCATCTCCCGGGCCTTGGTTTGAAGAAAAGCCAGCGCAGCCTTTTTATTATTCGCTACTTCGCCATCGAGGATCGCATCTTTCAGGCTATCCTTCAAAACGCCCACAGCTTTGGAAGGCGGCAGGTTGAAGCGTTGCATGATTTCCAGGCCATCAACAGGCGGCTGCCAATTCCTGATCTCATCTTTTTCTTCCACCTCCCTGCATCGCTCGCGAACAAGCCTGAAATTGTCGAGGTAACGGCGCACTTTGCTTTTGTTTTTACTGGTGATATCGGCCTCGCAAAGTGTCATTAAAGCCTCCAGGTCTTCGCCTGCATCGAAGAGCAGGCGCCGGATAGCGGAGTCGGTAATATTTTCTTTGGTAAGGCTGATGGGCCGCAGGTGAAGTTCAACCAATTTTTTTACGAACCGCATTTTTTCGTTTGCCGGCAGTTTCAGTTCATTAAAAATTTTGGGAACCATGCGGCCACCGACTACTTCGTGCCCGTGAAAGGTCCAGCCATGCCCCTCTTCAAACCTTTTGGTAGCGGGTTTTGCGATGTCGTGCAAAATAGCGGCCCATCTCAGCCACAGGTCGGTTGAATTTTCTGCAACATTGTCGAGCACCTGAAGTGTGTGATAAAAATTATCTTTATGGCCATAACCATCTACATACTCTGCGCCAGCCAGCGCCACCATTTTAGGAAAAATTATTTTTAGTAAACCAGTTTTGTATAGCAGGTCAAAACCCTTTGAGGGCTTTGCAGCAAGAATGATTTTATTTAATTCATCAGTGATTCGCTCCTGAGAAATAATCCGGATGCGGTCTGCCTGTTCGGTGATGGCGAGCAATGTGTCGCTGGCAATGGTAAAATTTAACTGCGTTGCAAATCGAATCGCCCGCATCATGCGCAAGGGATCATCGCTAAACGTCTGCTCCGGCTCAAGCGGCGTAATGATTATTTTTTCTTCGAGATGTTGGCGCCCGTCAAAAGGATCGATGAGCTGGCCATAATTTTTTTTATTTAAACTGATCGCCAACGCGTTGATCGTAAAATCCCTTCTTTTCTGATCGTCTGCCAGACTGCCCGGCGTCACTTTGGGCTTTCGGCTGTCGCGCTGATAGCTTTCTTTTCGGGCGCCTACAAATTCAATATCAAAAAAACTATCACGATCCAGTGTAACGTTGATATGCGCAGTGCCGAAGTTTTTAAAAATGTTGACGGGCGGCACGGGCGTAAATTTTGAAGCGACTTTTTTAGCCAGCGCAATGCCATCGCCCACACAAACAATGTCAGCGTCTTTTGTGGAGCGCCCAATCAATTTATCACGCACAAATCCGCCTACAAGATAACTCTCGAGCGCCAGCTCCTGGGCGGCTTCCGCAATTTTTTCAATAATGATTTGATCCTGATCGTTTAATTCAATGTCCATGCAGCGGCAAAGATAACCGAGATTGGTTTTTGAAAAATGAGAAAGCAGTGGCGTCGCATTGCATTGGGCTTACGGCCCCCGCTCAGCGCCGGATGATTTGCACCTGGCCGTTCTGCCACCTGATGATTGAGGAAGGTTGCGCGGGCCTTTCGTCATCCTGCCGGTATTGAACCACATAGTCAACGCCGTTTTTGACGACAGCTTCGATAGCGGAGAAATTTTCGGGTGCCGGCTGCCCCGAAATATTGGCTGAAGTCGAGACAATCGGTTTCCCGAAACGTTTGATCAGGGCTTTGCAAAATTCCTCGTTACATATGCGGATGGCAATGCTTCCATCGGCAGCCATCAGGTTTTCTGCGAAGCCCAAACCGTTTTCATAAATAACCGTGGTGGGTTTATCAATGGTTTCCAGATAATCAAAAAGGCTGAGATCAACAGCTGCAGTGTACTGCATGATATCGCGCTCTGCAGCTGCCAACACAATAAGCGCTTTGCTGTCATCTCTGTTTTTCAGGGCGTACACTTTTTTTACCGCCGCCTCATTGGTGGCATCGCAGCCAATGCCCCAAACAGTATCGGTTGGGTAAAGAATAGTGCCGCCGCTGTTGAGCACGGCCACTGCTTTTTTGATATCCTCTTCGAAATTCATATTTAATTGGATTAACCTAAACGTTTAACTCATCGCATTTTGATAAATATTCATAACCGAGGCAGCGTAAGTGTCTGCGGCAAACCGCTTCGCATTGATAAGCCCTTTATCAACCGCCTGCTGGCGGTAAACTGCATCGTCGTAAAAGGCTGTGAGGCCTTCAGCAAGTTGCACGGGGCTTTGAGGATCTGCTAAAAATGCAGCATCACCCGCAATTTCCGGCAGACAGGAGGTGGTAGAAGTGATTACCGGAACGCCTCCCGACATCGCCTCGATGATAGGCATTCCAAAGCCCTCGTAAAAAGAAGGGTAGATCATGGCGATCGCTGATTGATAAAGCGCCGGGAAATCTTCTGTTTCAATAAAAGGTTTTTTTCCGGCCGCCACCAAATGATCAAACAGGAAAATGACGCGATCCTGTAAGCCGTGCTCTTCGAGAAATGCCTGGCATTTTTGCTTATAAGCGCCGCCCTTTCCAATAACTACCAAAGGCGTGGGAATATCTTTGTGTATAAGATGTATCGCTTTACATATATTCAGCAGGTTTTTCCTTTCGATGATAGTACCCACATGTAAAAAAAACTGCTGTGGAAGATTATATTTAATGCGCACTTCCTCTTTTTTTGCTGCCGTAGCGATTTGGGTGAAAATGGGGTCGCAGCTTTGATAGGCGACATCAATTTTTGCGGGATCGGTTTGATAACGGTCGATGATATGGTTTTTCGTCTCCTCGCTGATGGCCATGATTTTGTTGGCTTCCTTGCAGGCATAACGCAGCTTGGTGCGGTATATTTTTACGTCAATGGGTTTGAAATCCCCGGGATACAGTTCCGGAAACAGATCATGGATGGTCACTACCGAAGGGATGCCGGTGTGTGGAATGCCCATGGGGATCTCCTGGCTCGGCCCGTGATAAAGGTCAATTTTAAGACGTTGAAGGTCTTTGACCACCCATTTGCTTCTCCAGGCGCTGTTCAGCCATCGGTGCAGCGGTTGCTGGGGGCGCACTTCCTTTACATGGGCTGCGCCTGAGCGAAAAAGGGCGCCCGGCTTAGGATTGAACAAATAATATTGATGTTGCGGAAACGACGACGCCAGCAAATTTATCAGCACCCTGCTGAAAAATCCCAGCCCGGTTTTATTGTGATAAGCTCTTTTGGCGTCGAAACCGATGTTCATGCCACAAATATACTTATCTGAATTTACCCGTCGACCATTGGCTATTAATCCTTCCCCGTTATCTTTGTTGGCACAAAAATTAATTATGCAAGATTTGATTTTAGAAGCCTGGGCAAACCGGGATTTGCTCAAGGAAAAAAAATACAGTGACGCAATACGCGAAGTGATAGAAGCCGTAGATAAGGGTAAATTGAGGGTTGCCGAAAAAAAAGAGGTTAAATGGGAGGTGAACGAATGGGTGAAGCAAGCCATTCTGATGTATTTTGCGATCCAGCCCATGCAAACATGGGATGTGGCTCCATTTGAGTTTTATGATAAGATGTTGCTAAAAAAAGATTACGAAAAGCAGGGCGTTCGCGCTGTGCCCCACGCAGTGGCGCGCTACGGCGCCTTTTTAGGAAAGAACGTGGTGTTGATGCCTTCTTATGTAAATATCGGCGCCTACGTTGACGAAGGAACAATGGTAGATACCTGGGCAACCGTGGGAAGCTGCGCACAAATTGGAAAAGGCGTGCACCTGAGCGGTGGCGTAGGCATCGGCGGCGTACTCGAGCCATTGCAGGCGAGCCCCGTGATCATCGAAGACGGATGCTTTTTGGGCAGCCGATCTATCGTGGTAGAAGGCGTGATTGTTGAAAAGGAAGCGGTGCTTGGGGCCAACGTGGTGTTAACAAAAAGCACGCGGATCATCGACGTTAGCAAAGAAGTAGCAATTGAAACAAAAGGCCGCATTCCTGCGCGCAGCGTGGTTATCCCCGGTACTTATACTAAAAAATTCCCGGCGGGCGAATACCAGGTGCCTTGCGCATTGATCATCGGAAAACGTAAGGCCAGCACCGATCTGAAAACAAGCCTGAACGATGCGTTGAGAGATTTCAATGTTGCTGTTTAATTATTAGGTATATGGTTCGTAGTGGGTAGTTCATAGCTATTACTGTGAACCATCCGCTATGAACCTTCAACTTTTATGATGTGAAAGCGCTTGTATATAGATCTACCGGCAGCTGGTACACCGTCAAGGACGAGCAGGGCAACCTGCACAATGCCCGTATGAAAGGTGTTTTCAAGATGGATGATATCACCAGCACCAACCCGATTGCCGTCGGCGATGAGGTGTTGATAGAAGTGGAAAATGCCGGAGAAACCACCGCTATCATTACAAAGATCCTGCCGCGGCGCAATCATATCAACAGGCAATCGCCCCGTGTTAAACATCATCAGCACATCATAGCTGCGAATGTCGATCAGTCGCTATTGATTGCCACATTAAAAGATCCGCGCACTTCCCAGGGCTTTATTGATCGCTTTCTCGTTGTTTGCGAAATGTATCATGTGCCGGCTGTTGTAGTGTTTAATAAAACAGATATCTATCGCCAGAAGGAAGAAAAAAAGCTGGAGGCTTTGTCTGAAATGTATCGTTCTCTTTCCTACGGCGTTTTCGCCATCAGCGTGGAAGAAAATAGTGGCTTAGAAGCCCTGCATCATATTCTCAAAAATAAAACGACGCTTATTAGCGGCCACAGCGGCGTGGGTAAATCAACCTTTGTCAATCAGCTGCTGCCCGGCCAGGCTATAAAAACGCAGGACGTAAGCGGCTGGAGCGGCAAGGGGATGCACACGACTACTTTTGCAACCATGTATGATTTGCCCGACGATGGCCGGATCATCGACACCCCCGGCATTCGGGAGCTGGCGCTGGCAGGACTCGAAAAAGAAGAGCTCTCGCATTATTTTCCTGAGATGCGGGAACGACTCAATGACTGCCGTTACAATAACTGTATGCACACCAATGAACCCGGTTGCGCCATCAAGCAGGCAGTAATCGATCAGGAAATCTATGAAGACCGCTATGTCAGCTATGTGAATATTTTAGACAGCATCGGGCATAAAGGTTATACATAACTGCTGATTTCGTTGGTGGTTTTTGCGAATTGAGGTTCCCTCGCCCGGTTCGTAATGTTACAAATCGAGCCAGGGAAATGCAACCCGCATACCCACTATCTGGAAGGAGCGGCACTTTGGTGATACTGTTTCGTGCGACGATCCCTTATTGGCCCGCTCCAGTTGAGGCCAAATCCAAAATCATAGAAATGCTCGTCCATGTCTTTATAACATTCCATATCGAAGGGAACATCTTCTTTTTGTAATTCCACGGTTCGCATATTTGCCGGCATTTGCACTGGTAATAAGCCGGAAGGCTCAGATTTTCCCGACACGATGTCCAACACGGCTTGCAGGGACACGCCGAAATTTAGTAATATGCCGTCGGATTGTTTTTCGAACTCTCTAAAGATCATCGGGCCCGAAGCGGTTACCGAAACAACTACCGGTTTGCTGCCCATCATTGCCCTGGTATCCAGCAAAGTTTGCAAATCCATGGTATTGTATGCCGTGGTGGTCTTATTGTTATAGCTTCGGTTTTTTATTTCAGGATCAATAACCGGATCGCCGGCTGCGAGGCTTTGTCCTCTCGCCTCTGTCGCCGTATACGTGCTATATTTTAGCGATACCGGCACATAACCGTTGCCGCCACTTTCCCTGTCGGCGCGGCTGTAGCCTCCGTCCCTGCTTTGTGGGCTGGAAATGAAAACCAGCGCAAAGTCAGCTTTCTCCGGATCCGCTGTAAAGGAAAAATATTTTTTTACAAGTATGGGGGTACAAAAGAACTGTCCTAAAAATAGTATGAGTATATATTGCGCGAAAACCGCGCACGACGTGGGTTTGAGGCGTATTTAGCCTTTTTTACGCTTGCAGTCATTCTGTCCATATAGTTGAAATTTACGCGCATATAGTTGAAATTTAGGCCCTATACGGGCCTTTTGCTTTAAATGCCGTTTAAAGGTAACAAAAACATGGTTTAATTCCGCTGTGATGCGCTCCTACTCTAAATTCACAGAAAGATCAATTACCAAATAATTTTTTTACACAACATCGTCTGAATAAATCAAAAATGCGTAATCAAAGAAAGTTGGGTGTGCAGTTGGGTGTGCAGTTGGGTGTGCAATTAGTTGTTGAATATGATATGTGAAATGACTAGGGTGAAGTGGCAAAACACCGTGTTCAGGTGCCATGGAGGTATAAAAACTACCCCCGGAAAACCGGCTTTTTTTCCTTGGAAGACTGCTTTTCGCTAAGTAGATCAATTATTCTTTGTTTATCATTTAACGAATTCTTGAGTGTGTCAATTTGACCATTCAGGGCCTCAATAATCTGTGAATTTTCACCTTTCCGTTTTGGTGCCTTGTCAATTTCGTTGGAGGCGGCATCCTCAACCCCCTTAATTAAATAACTTAGACTAAAGTTTAAATACTTCGAGAATTTTAAAAGGACTTCCTCGGTTAAACTCCCATTCCTTTTTTTCATTGTTGCTAAATACCCATTGGATAAGGATAGCTCCCTTTCAACAACCGAAGGCTTTAACCCTCGCTTTGCTATTTCATCCATAATTCTGTTTATAGCCTTATCCAAAATTTAGAAAAAAGTTTAAAATAAATTTGATTATTTAAAATATAGTCTATTATTTTGTATCAAATAATTGTGCAAATGTTAAGCAAAAAAAGCAAAGTGAAAAATAAAAGTCCTAAAAATAAGCGAGTGCCGCGTAAATGGATAGCCGAAGTAGTCGGGTGCGCACCAGTAACTGTGGGGCAAGTATTGGACACCAAACGCTTAAAGGGCACTAGCGAACTAGCCACAAGAATAGAGCTTGCGGACGTATTGTTGGATGAAAAGGTGGAGCAAGCAATAACAGACGTAAAGAAAATTGTTCACAAAACAAATAAATAGAACTATGTCAAGTCCGATTCACTTAAACATTGACCGCTTAATTGGTGAAGTAACAATAGTTGTTCTTTCACCTCTTCAGGGGGAAGACCTAAAAAAGCACCTCGAAAGTTTATCGTTACATGAGGCCCTTGTTCCGGCAATTTTAGAAGCCTTAAACAAGTCCTGGCCCATTGTTCAAACAACACTCGATACCGCTCCGGCTCCGGATACAGATCAATAAACGAAACGCCGTCGATTGTGGAGTTTAAGAATAATTCAGATTCTTCTTCTAATCCGGCATTTAACAAAGGATGAGAGGGGAAAGACTCATTGGAAAGACTTTCCACCCAATTTATAAAATCTCTTTTTAATTCATCACTAGTCATTGCTTATAGTTTTTGATTGAGACCACAAACTTAAGCATTTCCCGGAAGGCATGCACATCACGTTCGAGCCGTGAGCGGGAACCAACACAAGGCAACAATTGAAGATAATTGACAACATACTGTATTTGGAAGCTTGCGAGTTTATAAAGCCAAACGGATTAGTGCCTCAAAACACGTATAAATCGCTACAGAATAGAAATAAAATAAGCGTTTTGGGACGAGGCGGCAACGGTAACTCTGTTTTAATTAAGTATGAAAGTCTCCCCCCAGCGTATAAGCAACTTGTAAAAGACCGATTTGGTGATCCTTACGAGTACGCAGCAAAACAGCCTATCAGGGATTTGATTCAAATAGACGAAAATGTTAGACAGTTCTTTGAAAACTACGATGGTGTAGGGTTGGAATACGAAGATAAAATGAAGTACACCAATGATGCCGCCATACTAAAGGCTTTCTACAAGCTGCTTAGTAATAAAAAGCAGCTGAAGGAAATGCTACATATAAGTATTGGGGCATTTTGGCAAAAAGCCTGTGAGATTGTAAAAGATGTGCAACATCAGTACCCCAATACACTTCCGACCAGCGAGCGCCGGCTTAAACCACGATACAATGACTTTGTAAAAAGCGCCTTTGATCCGGCAACGTTGATCGATGGCCGCAAATACAATACTACGAATAACCGTAAGGTCGACGATGAATTTGAATGGCTGATCATGAGCCTTTTTGTACAACGTCACCGGCCTTATAAGCTGGAAGCCTACAATGACTATTTGGCCTTTTTGCGTGGTGAGGTGATTATAATGGACACCCGAAAAAAAGAGGCATTCGACCCTGAATATTACCGGTGCTATGGAGAAATGAGCGATACGACTATTTGGCGCATACTTACAAAACCGGTGAACATGGCTGTAGTGGACAAAATGCGCCTAAATGCTTTGGATTACAGCAACAAACATTCGCCATATAACGAGCGATTTGCGCCGCTGTATAGCCTTAGTAAACTTACGATGGATGACTACGATCCACCGTTTAAAATGCCGAATGGTAAGCGACTTAGCGGTTATGTGGTGATGGATGTAGCTAGTAAATGTATTATCGGATCAGCTTTCAGCCGGGATAAAAACACCGAACTACTTATTGCCAGCCTTAAAGATATGTTCAGGCTGTTGGTAACAAACGATTGCGGCATACCCGGCGAACTGGAATTTGAACGCCATTTAACCGAGCCTTTAATGATCGATGACGGCCTTTTAAAAGCGGGCAATATGTTTCCTTTTGTGCGCCTGTGTAGGGCTGCTAATCCGAGGGAAAAGAGAGCAGAACACACGTTCCGTCATCTGAAATACACAAAGAAAAAAGAAAAGGGCTTCCGTGGTAGACCATGGGCAAAGGATGAGGCGAATCGCATGAATGAGAATGTAACAGCGACCCGGGAGTTTGAAGATATCGTGGAAGTTGAGCGCCGTTACATGGCAAAATGGAACAATGATCTGCACCACGATACAGATAGGTACCCAGGTATGACCCGTTGGGAGGTGTTTATAGAGAACCAAAACCCCCATTTAGCAAGGTTAAACCGCCACTTAATGGCGCAATATATAGGCGAAAAAGTCACAACAACCATAAGAAACAACAAGGTTTTGCAGGTTCAGTATGGTAGCTACTGGTTACCATCCGCTGAAAGCATAATGGATTTTAACAGCCATAGCGTTACGGCTTACTACCTGCGCGATAAAGACGGCCAAATACCGGAAGTGTATCTGTATCAGGATGGCGAATATAAATGCACTGCTATGAAAGGCGAAAGGTATAACGAAAGCCAATTTGAGCAGACCGACGAGGACAAGCGGATCATGCATGAGCAGTTTGGGTACCGTAGTGGATTCGACGCCATGGTAAGACAAAGGGTTTCGGAACTGGCAAAAGTGGAAGTGATTAAAATGGAAACGCTCACAGTTGATGAGCTGCCAGCAAAAAAAGAGTTGCCGTCGTTCGCAGAAGTTGAACAGCCGGCACCATCAAAAGTAAAAAAGAGTTTCAGTCAAATGGCTGAAGATGACTTATAGCGATACATCATCGCAAGTTCTTTGACATATTGGAAATAGCGCATTAGCCGGGTAGTGTAACGGTAGCACTGTGGGCAAAAGTATTTTAGGCCGAGTCCCCATTAGTGCGGGTTCGAATCCCGTCCCGGCTTCTTTTTATAACCCCTAAAACATAAAAATTATGGCCTATTTAGTTACAATAGAATGTCCGAATCATATTGTTGCAAACGCAATCGGAATATTATTTGAAAATGACTGCATGCAGAAACTCATTAACACAGAATTAGACCGAATTGGATTAAGTGAACACAAAATTGATATTGATAAAGGCGTTCATATTGATTTTGACGGTGAAGATTACTATAGCGATCATAAAGTCAATCTTAATGTATAAACAATAGGGCGGCATTACCAGTGCCGCCCCTGAAAAATACCCGTTCCTAGCGGGGAATTAATCACCGGCCCCGGATAGCACCGGGGCCATAAAAACCAATTTCAAAATTATGACTATTAATGAAGAGGTAAGAAAGAAAATTGCCAGTGTCTTACTTCAGCAACGGCAAAACTTCGATGGTAGCGACGCGCAGTATGCGCTATCGTTTGACATTAACAAAGGCGTTTATGCCCGGCTAAAAAATAACGAAACCGAAAGGCTGCTATCTGATAAAAAGTGGATCACTATTGCCCGGCGCCTAGGCGTTCAATTGGGCGATGAACCGGAATGGCTACCCGCCCGAACGGGAGTGTTCGAGTACATCACCAGCCAAATGACGATCTGCAAGGCTGAAAGCATCAGCAGTATTTATTGTGATGCCGCAGAAGTGGGAAAAACCGAAGCGGCGAAGTACTTCTGTAAAACCACAAAAAACAGCGTTTACATTGACTGCTCTTTGCATAAGAGCAAACAAAAGCTTATCAGGGCCATTGCACAAGGCTTCGGCCTGGAGCATACAGGTAAATATGTAGACGTTTTTAGCGACCTGGTTTATTATCTCAAAGTAATTCATAAGCCGTTTGTTGCGCTCGACGAAGCCGGTGACCTTGAGTACAGCGCGTTTTTGGAACTAAAGGCCCTTTGGAATGGTAGCGAGTACTGCTGCGCATGGTATATGTTGGGCGCTGATGGCCTCAAAAAGAAGCTGAATCGCGGCAAGGAAAGCAAGAAAGTTGGCTTCACAGAAATAATAAGCCGGTACGGCAGCAAATACAACCGGGTAACGCCGGTAGTTGATGATGAACGCCTGGAATTTTGGAAGGATGAAGCCATTGCGATAATACAAGCCAACGCACCAATAGGTATAGACATCCAGCAGCTTTTATTGAAGTCTAATGGTAGCCACCGGGCATTGAGAACCCAAATACTAAAGCTTAAACGGAAAAGTCAGTTAGTTAACACTTAAAACATTTGATATGAATACCCCTACAATCAAACTCAATCAGCAATATACCTATAACCTGAAACAGGTGCTATTCGCTACGCAAATGGATGAAGAGGAATTAGGCCATTTGATAACGGAAACAGCTGATACCTGGCTGCGCAGATTCTTTAAAGGAAAAATTGATCATGACTCCGTTTTGCATAATGCCGCTTTTAGAAAATGGTGGCGCATGCATTGGCTGGATCGGGATGATCGGTTCTTTCTTACAAAGGTGTACGAATCGCCGGAAGATTTCAGGTTTTCTCAATACAGGATGCTTCATCAATGCGTATTTAACCTGTTACAACCCAGTACACAGTTTATGTATCAGGACTTTTTAGATATGAGAGAAGTATTTGAAGCTTCCCCTGTAACATCACATTAACAATATTTTCATAGGCAAGCAATCGAGCGGGGCTTGTTTCTACAGGCCCCTATTTTATGCAATCAACCATTAGTGTATGACTTTAAAATTTAATCACCGCGAAATGATGCTATTCCGGGAAGTAATTCAAAAGGCTATAGCCCACTATAGCCAGGAGATCGCCCAGGAATATGACGATATGTATTGCGCCATTAAGGCCATTTTAGACGAGCTGTGTGTAAGGCTGATAAAAGATACCATCATCATAAAAAGCAAATACAGTGTGAAGCTAAAAACGTGGGAGGGTTTTGCTTTTCGTGCAGCCTTTGCCGGTGCCGAAAGAAAGGACGATACAGGAAAATGGCTTGGAGACATTTGCGATCAGATACACTTTCACAACGCAAATAAACTACCGACCATTGACCCAAAGCGATTGGCGCTGCCTGAACCACAGTAAATCCCCAACAATGAATAAAAGAAAAAACAGGCGACAAAGTGTCGAACTGCGCGAATGGAGCTTTTCAGAAGGCCTCATACGCATCGCCATCGCACTTGTGGCCATTTATCAACTGTTTAAACTATTCTACAAATGAAAAAGCAATTTTTGGTTGTGCGTTACCCTAAAAATGCACAAATGCGGGTACTGCCTGAAAACAACGCCGTCGTTGACAATTACGAAAGCGCTGTCGGACTTATAAACGGCATGCTGGTACCTGAAGGTATTCCTATGTTGATGGCAGGCCCTGAAAAGTCAATCAAAGTCGTTCTATCCAACGAAGTGATCGAGTTGATCATACTCAAGCGCTCCGCATAACAAATTATTTAATCACCGGCCCGTTACCAGCGGGCCACTAAAAACCACCTATCAACAATGAATAACGTTTTAATTCAGTCATCCAAAAACAAAACATGGGTTGACGCAGAAGGCAATAAAGTGCCGTTTAAGTTTATACCGGCCACCGATAAAATGAAAGAGCCGTTGGCCGCATCCTTGCTGAGGGACGCTTTGAAAATTGAAAAACAGCTATCAGATTTTCACGCGAAAATCAATGCGGATTTTCAGAAAGTGTTTAACCAAATGCTTGCTGATTATAAAATCAACTATGGCAAAGATCGAAAGATAAAAGGCGCTTACACCTGGTACAATTTCGATAAGAGCATCAAAATTGAAGCGAGATTAAGCGACTTAGTTAAATGGGATGAAGCCATGATGAACGAAGCCCGCGAACAGTTCGACGCTTACTTAAGCCAAAACTTAACTGAGGCCAACGAGCTTATCAGGGGGTTGGTTCAGTCAGCTTTTAGCAATACAAAAGGCATGATCGATATTGGAAAGGTCAACCAAATACTTAAGTATGAGGAGAAAATCAAACACAAAGCTTTCCAGCGGGCATGTTCTTTAATGCGAAACGCGCAGACGGTGACCAGTAGTAAGCGCTACATGATGGTGTGGGTTCGGCAAGCTGACGGCAGCTATCGCAACATAAATCTAAATTTCTCAACCCTTTAAACCAGCCTGCTATGAGACTAATTGTTTTTTTAAGCTCGTTCGCAATAGTTGCAACACAAGCCATGTTCTTTGTTTTACGTGCAGTTGGCTCTATTCATTGGCCCTGGTATATACTACTAATACCTTTTTGGGTTTACCTGATTGCGGGTATATCAATGCTAGTCGCGTTTATTCTGTTTAATCTAAAAAAGGAGGTATCTAATGGCAAGGGCACTTAATGCAAATGAGTTTTTAGGTAAAAAATTTCAGGAGCTTTCATTTGATGATCATTGGCACAAGGCGTTTGGCAACCCCGAATCTAACTTTTCAGCTTTAATGTATGGTAAGCCTAAAAACGGGAAAACCGAATACTGTACTATGTTGGCTAAGTACATGACCAAATTTGGAAAGGTTCTTTATAACAGCTTCGAGCAAGGATTTAGCAAAAGCTTGCAAGATGCCTGGCGGCGGCAAAAACTGAATGAAGTATCTAATATGGTTCATATAGTACACAAAGAACCGTTTGACGCTATGGTGGCCCGATTGAAAAAAAAGAAGAGCGCACCAACGGTCTTTATTGACAGCCTGCAATATATCAAGATGTCTTATGAGCAATGGCAGTTCCTTCGCAATACTTTTCCCCGCAAAAGGTTTATAATAATTTGCCACGCGGAAGGTGATGACCCCAAAGGCGGCGCAGCAAAGGCCATTGAATACGATGTTGATATAATGGTATTGGTCAAAGGCTTTGAAGCACATCCCCGTTCTCGTTTTGGCGGCAATGAGCCGTATGTATTTTATGAACAGGGACATATTAATTGGCTGAAACGACAGGGTAAAGAGCCAAAGAAAAAGAAGGAACCAACAAAGCCAGCCGCTCAATCCCCGGAGCTATTCGATAACCAACCGGAACCTGAAACGGAATCGGTGCAAATGAAAGCAGTATGAAAGGAAAAGGAGTATTAACCAGGTTGGATAACGCGAAGCGTGTTTTTGATAAAGTTGTGAACGATGCTGAACAGAAACTGGCAGATGATATATCGTTTCCATTTGCTGTTATTCATCAAAGCGGCGATGGCTTTTGCGTGGTTCATCAGGAGACAGCCCGTGTCGCGCTTTTGGAGGCGGTCATTTCAGTTATTGATCAGCGTGGATACCTGACTGAGTCTGACTTTTTTGATCACTGTATTTAAACTGGAAAACGAATATGATAGGAATAACAGATCACGCCTATAAAAGGGCAAAAGAGCGGCTGAACCTGAATGCAAATTCCCTTAAAAAGCTTTGCGCCCTGGCTTACTGTTATGGTGCGCAAAAAAGAGACACAAGGGGCGAATTACTAAAGTACCTACAGCGACGTTCAGATGACCATCCCGGTAATGATTTCAGGATATACGGCGACAATCTTTTCATTTTCAAATCAAACTCCCTGGTAACGGTGTACCGGTTACCAAATGAGGTTAACAAAAAGCAATACATCAGGAATGAAAAAGTACATAATCCAAAAAGACACCTTCACCGGCAGCATTAATGTGCTGTACGATTCCAACGACCGGTTGTTGTATATAAACTTCGAAGAGTGTCAAATCAGCGACGAACTTCGCGAAAGCTACAAAAAGCATATACCTATTACCGTTGAAGGGTTAAGCCACTTTAATAAATACGCGAAAGCGTCGATCATCCCAATCAAAATAAACATCACGTTTGAAATGTGGTATGACCTTTTTGGTATGCCACGGAACAAGGAACGGGCTTTAAAGCACTGGGATAAGCTATCACAAAATGACCGCGTGATAGCCTTTTACAATACCAAAAAGTACCTGCGGTACTGCCAAAGGAACAGCGATTGGTATAACAAATTATATCCCGACAGCTTCTTAAGCCCCGTCAACAGGCATTATTTAACGGATTGGGATCAAGTAAAACACTAATTATTTAACAGCCCCGGCTTCGGTCGGGGTTTAAAATCCCCGTTAGTTATGGAACGAAATACGATTACAACTGTAGATAAATTACAACTGGGAGACCGGTTTTATAAAGCGAATGATAAAAACAAAACGGTTCTGACCAAAGTGGAAAGCGAGATTAAGGTTACGATCTATCGGACTTATCGACACTTTGCAAAAACAGACAAAGAGAAATTTCCGCAGCCCATAAATGCAAATACAAGGGTTGTTTTTTTAAGAAACGAAAACCAAAAATAATGATTTTACCTTTTAATACTACATGGCCCAAACACATGAACCAACTAGCCGGCCAACCCACTCACTTCGTCGAAAAAATATGGGAGGGCCTGTTTTTTCATGAAGTGCTACCGTCGGATGACTTAGAGGAGCTGCATTTGAAATTCATCAAAGATCATCGGGTAAAATTTGGCAAGGCCTGGGATTCCATCCCTGACGACTCTCCCTTGTTGAAGTATCCCAAAATTCATACAATACGTGAAGCCGGAAGCGATCGCTGGAGGCCGGGTGTGAACATCGATTTTTTTATCAATAGCCGCAAAAAAGACATGTCTCGGTTTGCGCCGATTGTACCTTGTAGAAGCACTCAGCGGTTTTATATGCTTAAAGAGCCAATGGGGCTAGACAAAAACGACAATGTTAATGACTGGGGTGTATTTTTTAAAATTGATGATAAGATATTGGATTATAAGGAAGCTGAAGAGCTTGCGCTTAACGACGGTTTTGATAGCTTGGATGCATTTTGCCAATATTTTGACCCATTACTGGAGCCGACAAAACCAAAGCCCTTCACATTGATTCATTGGACAAATCTTAAATATTAAGCCATGAATGAACAGGTAAAAAAAATGGAAGCCGAAAAAGCTATGCTCCAGGAACGCATTAATAAACTTAATACCGCAATTCAGGCCTTACAGGAGGTGTGCGACCATAATTATTTGTATCAGGGCCATGACAGCCACTATGAATATTATGAATGCACAGATTGCGGCCACGCCTTTAAAAAGTAAGCTATGTTAATCAACCCCCTACAAAATAAAATGCTCCACAGCCTGTTGACCCAAACAGGGCTAATGCACATGAAGGCTGAATTAGTTTTCAGCTACAGCAGTCGTCGCACAAGTTCCAGTAAAGAACTAACTACGATGGAGGCGGCTAATTTGATAAACTATCTGAAAGCCCAACCAACCGAAGCGGCACAATGCCAGCAAATGCGCCGCAAAATCATTGCGAAAGCACACAAAATGCGTTGGGAAACTGCGGAAGGTAAAGCTGATATGGAGCGTATCGAACATTGGTGTCTGAAATATGGAGGCTTTAAAAAGAAGCTGAATGACCATACGTATAAAGAGTTGGTGCATCTTGTGACACAGTTTAATGCAATGTATAAGAAGTTTTTAGCAAAGTTTTGATATTTTTAAACCCCATAAACTAAATTTTAAAATGAGTACACCCAAAGAAAGAAAAAAAGCGCCTAAGTGGTTTATTGCACTGTTTATCGTAGCCGTATTGTTTATTGTAATAAAGTGCATGCGCGGTGATGACAACCCACAAATTAAGGAAACCGAAAATGTAGCTTGGGAAAAAATGAGCTACGAACAAAAAGAAGCTTGGATTCAATACCGCATCGAAAACAATGACGGCGGTATTTCTATCACCAATTTAAAAGATGCCATTGCGAAGCATTTGAATTATCCCAACGATGTTAATTACTCCCTTGATGAGACACCCACTTTGCAACGAGGTCGCATTGTAGACGCGGAAACTGGCACCGTATTTATTGAAGGCTCAGGCACTGGTAAAAATGCATTTGGTGTTAAAGAGGCTTTTAAATATGCCATCAACTTAAAAGTTACAAAAGATAGCATGTACATTGCTGATGTATCAGTCAATGCCAGTAAATAAGCGTTTTTTCCTCATGAAATTTGAAGCCCGCTAAAATAATTAGCGGGCTTTTTAGTAATTTTGCTAAATTGCGTCAGCAACCAAACCCATTCCCCGTATTAATTAATGGCTCGAAACAAACAACTTTTACAGCGTCGTAATGCGAAAGTGCATGAGCTATTCAGGCACTATCGAAAGAAAAATCCAAAGTGGCAGCTTGTATTTGTAATTGAAGCGGTGGCCAATGATATGTATCTAACCCCTTTGAGAATCCAGCGCATTTTAAAAGAACCGGCCACGGTTGAAGCTCCCGCAAATCAAATGGCCATGTTTTAGCGAATGTTTATCCTTACTGTTTCCGGGCCTTCACTTTCCGGCGCCGGCTTTCCTTCCCACATCGAATAATTGTAAAGTTCCGTCCGGTAAGATAGTACGGAAAACACATGACCTTCCACAAAATTTAATTCACTACTTCCCACGGGTGTAAACTTTTGAGTAAGCAATCTGCCATGCTCATTCCTTACGACAAATCCCTGCATCAAATTATTGATTTCAATGAGAGCGTTGTGGTGCGCAACTAAAGCGCTGTCCTGAACGGCATTTTCATGCTGATGGAATGGAGCATTGCTAATATAATGCACCTTTATAACTGCATTTTTAATAACACGGATTCCGCGCCCCCAAAAGGTAGATGCTGCATTTTTAGGCATTTCAATATACAGAGCCGGCACCCGGTACACTGTATTTGTCTTACCCTTTGCGTACTGACCGGTGAAAAAAAAGCCCGGAGCAATAGTATTTAAATGTTGTTTAATTGCTTTATAAATCGGATAGGTAAACATAATCTATGAGTTAAAAATATTGTCTAAGTCTTTAGTGATTTTATCGACAACCTGTTGATCCAGTTCAGGATCAGGCCCAATAAACTGACGCTTTGGAATTACGATCTTTTTAGCCAGGGCGCAGCGCTTATACAATTCTGCCAAATCTAAATTACCGGCATCCTTCATTTCATAATGCTTTGCCCAAAAGAACTTTTTCATTTTCACAGAAACGGTAATTTCTCCACCCTCGTTATGGATTTCAGCATACAGAAGGTCGCTATAAATAATAATAGTGGAACCCTGTATTCTGTAATCTATACTTTCCATAAGGTCTCCTGACAAAACCAAAACCCCTTGTGCGTTGGTGCTGCCCGCACGCGGCGTTTTTCTGCTTTCCCATTTTGTGTTTGCTAAACCACCTTTACGGAAAGCCTCTTTAAAATGGTCAACTGCAAGTTGTCCAATTACAATAGGTACATCATTTTTGATGTAATCAATTGCTTTTAACAACGCAGCTTCCATTTCCGCAGCCCCTTTGATGTTTTGACTACTCATTTGATTATATTTGATTTATGGAAGAAAACAGCGATGATCTTTACAGTGTGAAAATTGAATTGGAGAAGTTTATACCCGAACTTATTAAGGAAATTATTGCCTTAAGGGGTGACGTTGACGCATTGTTGTCCATAATCGATGGATTTATGGAGAAGCGGTCTAATTCGGAAGGTTATCAAAACTTTCGAGAATCGTTGATAAAGCTTCGGAACGAGCATCGGCAGACGGAGCTTGAGAAACACGAAGTTTACCAGCAATACCTTTCAAACTTAATGAAACGTAATTTGAACGACGTTGACGGAATTTCTTTTTCTGGGAATGACGATTTTTCTTCATAACTAAAAATTTTGTATTTTTGTAAGGCAATCAGCCAATTACAACTTGTTATAAAAAAGGTATGGTTCATTGTTTCGGCACTGATCCGCACTTCATACCCCGACTTCGGTCGGGGTTTTTATTTTCTGTACATCTTCAAAAAGCTTTTGCGGGTAAATTCTAACCATTCGCCTTTGAAGTAGATTTTCATATAAAAGCCGTCATACGCCTCATGCATGTACTTTAAATATATCTGCCTGTACAAATCGCTTTGGCTGATATAATTCTCTTTTTCGATAACCAGTACAATGCCATCGGCCTGACTGTGTGCGTCGCTGATAAGGTTCCTGATTGTATTTTTAGATGCCTTATTTTCGACCGGCTCTTTTAAATCGTAATACACTTTATCAATCCTGTAATCGGGATTATGTTCCCCTTTGACGCCGTTTAAAAGTTTGTTGCGTAATATATTTTGTTCCGGGCTGCTGGCGTTTAACGTTGGCAATATCTCCATTTTGCCTACCACTACGGTTTTTGAATTGGCCACTTTGCGAGCGTTGTTAATTGCCGCCTGAAAATCATTATTGTCAAACGCTAGAGGGTGCGCCAATACCTGGGTACCCGCCTTGCTGCTATAAACATTTATGTAGGGTAGATCAGCTGCCATTTCATAATCGACGATCTTCTTTGCATGCTTTATCAGCTGCTCTTTGGTAGCGTTCGGAACTGCCTTTGCATATTCGGTGCTATCAATTTGGAAGATTTGACCGGTTTTCCCCGGATTGAAAGCGAAATCTTTTGTGGGGGCCGGAAGATCATCAGGAATATCTGTCACCTCCTCGTCGGTAACTTTCCAACCGCATTTGCAGCCCCATTCCTTTATCGGCAGGTTGATATTCCAAAAAGGATCATCCATTGGCCGGACAATATTGTAATAGCGTTCGTGCTGCTCTCTTTTATTGGCAGACACAGAAGGCAGGTACTTGATATTAGGAAATAAGTGCTTTGTAGTCAAAGCCTTTTGCCATTGAGCGGCGCTACGAGCCTGACGAACAGCAGCGTCGTACTCTACATCTAAATACCGCACATTATACTTGTCGTCAATCTCAAGGGCCTTTTTTCTAAATTCTTGCTTTGACCGCCGGTTTCCATTATCATCCACCAGCAATGCCGCCATTTCTTTTATTTGGGCATGGTTCTTAAAAGCGGCGAAAGTTGAAACGTTGTACTGCAATTGTTTGAGGAACTCGTAATTCGGGGTGCCGAATTCTACTTTCATGCTCAACCCCTCGTTTACCGCTTCTTTCAAAGGCTCCCTGGTACGCTCAAATAATTGCCGGTCGGTGCGTCTCTTAATTTTGCTTTTATTGAATAGCTCATCCAGCGCCTTATTGATCAGGCCGGGAACATTCATTTTTGTTGACAGCTGAACACGTCTGCGATCAGAGTAGAAATAAGTTGATTCGTAAGTACACATTAGCCTTTGGTTTTCTTCTTATCGGCGTCGGCCTGTTTATTGTCCTGATCATCTTTCCCGCTTTCGGTAGCTTCCGGCCCGCTGTCAGCCGCCGGTTTAGCCGGATCGAAATTTTCCATTGCCTTGCTTTTTGCGAGCTTATTTTTACGTTCGGCAATCAATACCGGGTAATCGAACTTATATCCTTCGGGAATTGGAAAGCCCTTAGCCCGTAGGTAGGGGAATAGCTTGTCGTTGATCTCATTGGCGACGAAGTTTAAGCGGGCTAAGGTGATATCCTCAAACTTTCTTTCCTGCACTTCGGCAGCGCCAACAAAGGATTTTTCTGAAGACGTACCGACCTGCCCGTTAATGCCGATCTCATTTTCTTCATTGCACAGTTTGACATTATCCCAATAGATATCATGCATCCGCTGGCCTTTGCGCTCCACAATATTTACGGTATCACCCTTTTGGGTTACCACGTATCCATCGGTACCGAGGTTTGCTGCCTGCCTTTCCAGTCGATCCAGCTCATCATCATTATTGGTGTCGGCTTCGATTGATGTAAGCGGCATGCCAAACTTTTCACTTGCCCGGCTCCAATCCGAGCGGCTGTAATATTTCCAAATGGTATTGTAGGCGATATTGGCAAGTAAACCTAAATCCTCCCTGGTGTCGTAGAACTCTACTAAATCAAGATCATTGCTGATACCGTTGTAATCGATGTAGCTACCATTAACCTCCCCGTCTATTAATACCCACGCCCTTTCAATCGAAATATGTTCGCATGGAATAAGTTTTACTACCCCCATATTGCACTCTTTAGGGTCGATAAAATCATACTCAAGTACCTGAAAACCCCAGAATTCGCACAGTGCAATATGCTTAATGGTTTGGGCAAGCCAGCGCTTACGCATCTTATCAGACAGGTCGTCTACCGGGTTTTCGTTCTTATCGTAGATCATCCACGGTTCACCGGTTACTTTCATAACGGCGTCCCGGATTTGGCCCTTTAGCCGCAAGTCCTCCAATATGTATTTGAAAATCTCTATCAGTTTACGACGGCTGGGTTGATCAGGGTTTTGGGCCAATTGCCGCGCTAGCCGAATATCAGCAATTTGAAAGCTTACTTCGCGGCGATACTGTTTCTTTATTACTTCACTTGCCCGCTTTTTGCTCCTTTCGCCTTTAGGGCTTAAAATTTGCCCTGTTTTGTTTTTTCCGATAGAATACCCGAATAATGAAAATGCCATGATTTTTGACCGTTTAAATGCGTTTAAATAGCGATTATTTGAAAGTGATTAGATTCTGTGGCTGCGTTTTGGTGCTGATCCAATTCGGCGAAGGCCAAACCCCGAAGTTTCGGCGTCTTCTTCACCGGGTTGATTTGAATCGCCTTCCTGCTCTTTGGGTGGCAGGTTTAGCGGTTCTTTGCCGCGCGAAATCTCATCCAGGCTTTTAAAGGCGTCGTTATAATTCTTAATAACCTTTTCCGGTACTTCGTAATCGTCAGTGCGCTGGTAGAGTTCGTAAAGGCCAATAGATAAACCCAATGCCAGCAGGTAACCGTTTCGGGCGTCGCCTACCTTTTCAAATTCCGGCTCTACATTATACAGCACGCCCGCCTTCGTTGCGATGGTGTCACATGCTATTTTGTCCGCAGCAGCCAAAATTTCATCCGCAGTGGGATTATTCTCGCTGTTTACGGCAATGTTTTCGAGTATCAAGTCCAACAGGTTGATGCGAATTCTGATCTGATAATCACTTTTTTTTAAGTACATGGGCTACAGTAGTATGGTTGTGAGCATAGCGACTATATATATTATAGCCACTATGGCAGTTAAAAGATTTAAAAAATTAGTTGTCATCTTATTAAATCGTCATAGGTCATTAGAACGGCAGCTATGTTTTTGGCTAGTAGTAAAAAATTGGCATCATAGCGGGCCATATCCTCTTTGCTATCTATAAAACAGATTTCAAGAAGCCCGTTTATGCCCGGCTCATGCACAAACGCCAGGCGTCCGCGGTGACTATCCTTTTCACTTTTTGCGCCACGATTGTTGATGCGCAGTACCCGCGCTACCGCTTCGGTAAGGCTCTTGCAGAATTTTACCGACATAACGCCTGCATTATCTTTATGAAGAGCGGTGGTGCCTGAAGCTTTACCAGTGCCGGATGCATCAAAATGCAGTTCCATAACCACCGAGCCTGATCCGGGTTTGATGCGGTTCAGATATTGCGAAAGCGTTTCATCGTCGCTGTCGGTAAATACTTTGTATTCCGGTTTTATGAAATTCAGGATGGCATCACGCAGTTTAACTGTTTCCTGATTTTCCTTTCTGCCATTGCTTACGGCTCCCGGGTCGTTATGATGGTGTCCAGCACTTAAAAAAATTGCCATTATTGTTAGTTTTAGTTTGAAATAATTAAATCGCGCGGTTGTTTTTTTTGTTCATCTTCCCGGAGCGGGTTTTGGCAGATCGTCGTTTTGTGTTGCGGTCGGCCATCCATATCGCACCTTCCAGTGCATCAGGCCCGTCATCATTTAGGCGTTCACCTTTTTCAAATCCCAATAGTTGCGAACGCAGTAACTTCATGCCGATGTTTGTTTTTTGATGGACATTAAACCGGATGTATCCGCGTTGAAAGAGCGACTGCATTGTCATGATACGGGCGTGTTTGTCGCCTTTATCTCGCCGGTCAAACAGGATGCGCAGCGCTCGCCCCTGCTCATCTTCAACTAATTCCAGTTCTTTTTTATGAACTTCCTCCTGTATGAAACTGGCCTCCATGCAATGCTGAATGATCGAGTAGTCGCCATTATCAGCGTCCACCCTAAAGGCTTCCTCCCACATATTCTTTGCCGTAGTCTTTTGACCCCACGCCTGTAGGATGTCATAGTGCAGCCCTTTTTTACCAAGCAGTACCCAAAACTTAAAATCTGACTTTTCGGTACTCTTATATGAAGGGTCTAAGTAGTGGATAATTTGACTGTCGTACTCATTTAATGGTAGCGGCTCAACCCAATTTTGCATCCATTCGAGCTTAAAATCTGCACCCTCTTCAAACGGAGTGTTCATGCGTTCCCGGATAAATCCGCCCGCCTCGGTAGCTTCCAACTCTGCAACGCGCTCATTAGTAAAGTCTTCATTTTCGGGCCAGTTGGATTGATCGTTTTCGTCTTTAATGTTTACAAGGTGAACGACTTTTTTAATTTCCTCGTCTTCCTCTATTAGATTGGTGACGGTGTTTTCGTGGAACCTGTTTTGTAAGACAAACAGCCACCACTTGCGCGTCCATAGTGCAGGTTTTAGTTCTTCCATCACCCAGCGTTTATCCTCTTTAGCGATGGAGTCATTCTTAAGTTGGCGGGCCATATTTAAATCATCGATAAGCCCGAGATTAGGCCGCTTCCATTTAAAGCGGGTACCACGCGGTGTTTGCTCTTTCCCGTAAGCATAGAAACCGCAGTCATCTTTGGTTTTAAAGGCACCATCTTCCCAATTGCCAAAACTAAACTGCTCACCGAAGTCATTAATATATCGCTGATTGCCCATTAAATTGGCTTGTAGATCAGCCAGGCGTTCGCAAGCCAATTTATTATTTAAGCTACCCAGGGCGACGCCGTTTAAATCGCCTTTAGCTTTTATATACATTGGAAGGAATAGCCCAAAACTTGTTGACTTAGCAAAGCCGCGCGACCATTGCTCTAAGTAAATAGTATTAGGGTTGTTGTAAGCATACTCTGGAATTTGTTTATGAAACCAACCCATCGGGGCATACGCATAATCAGGAAAATAATATTCAACGAAATACTGATAATTGCCCGGTTTTAAAAGATGATTGACGCGCTTACGGCGATCACCGGCGCTTTCGAAGCGGTCAATTGGCGTGCTGGATTTGATCGTTTCGACCAATTCCTGAAAATCGACAATCAGTTTTTTATCTCCCGGACTATGAATCATTGCGTATCTCCTTTGATTTTTCCTGTAAAAACTCAAACATATCAGGTGCTAATATTTTAGCATGATCAAGATTGGCCTTCATAAGCCATTCGGCAAACTCCTTTAAAATTGCATGGTAGTTCGAGAGATTGTATTTTTTGCGTAGCGAGTTAATAGCATTCGTTATTTTGATCACCTGGTCAGTTTCGGAGCTATCCAAAGGCCGCTTATCTTCTGCCGCGGCTTTGTTTATTAGGGAAAGGTTACGGTAGTATTCCCGGATGAGCTTAGGCACCGATGTTTCATTGGCGCTTTTGTCTAAGTCCCAATCGTTATCCTTAATCCATTTACCCAATTGTTGCGGTGAAACGCCAACTACTTTACAGATTTCGCCTTTCTGTAAGTTGGTATTGCAGTACAACTCATAAGCGTCCTGATATTCTTTTTCCTTCTTTTTGCCCATTTGCTGTTTTGGTTTAGGGCAAAGTTCTTACAACTTACGCCCCTACTGAAATCTTCGTTTCATTATGGTCGAAAATTATGACCATCATGGTCTAAATCCGCTACCATAAAGGATTTACGATTTTTTACGCCTCAAAAAACGTCGGAGCTTTGTAATCTGAATCGCTGGTAAAGCGACCACCAAAATTTAACTGAATGGCGTTTAAAAAAGATTATATCGTAAGCACAGAAGATATCAATTCTGAAGGCTTTTGGGTTCGCACCGACGGTATTGATTTAAGTGCCGCAGTTAATAATTGCCCTGCTTATATTGATCACCGCTATTGGGAACTACCTATCGGCCATTGGGAAAATATAAGAAAGGAGGGTTCTGTGTTGATGGCGACCCTAGTCATTGACGGTGCTAACGACCGCGAAAGGGATGTCATTAGAAAGATCGAAAACGGTGATATGAAGGGCGCTTCCATTGGTGCTGATCCCGTGTCCTGGGATGAAGAACCGACCCAATTAAAGAATGGACAACGTAGACCTACGCTTTCTAAATCGATTCTTTTTGAGATTTCGCCAACAGCATTGCCTATTAACAGAAACGCGCTTTGTCTTAAAAGTGACGGCCAACCGATCACCCTTAGCGCAGCAAACATTAATGACATTATTCCGCAACTAAAACCAACTATAGATATGGAAAAAATTGCGCTCTCATTGGGCCTTTCAAAAGATGCTACTGAAGCACAAATATTATCAGCTATCGATGCCAACAAAGGCAAAAACGAAGCTGCTGCAACCCTTACAAAGGAACTTTTGGACAAGGCGGGCGAAGGTTTGGACGAAAAATCTAAAGCCATTTTTGTCACGCTTTCACAAACTAACGTGAAACAAGCCCTGGAATTTGCAGAAAGTGCTAAGCCGGCTACAATCGCGACTGAAGCTGCCACTCCACCCGCCGCGACTCAAAAGGATGTGAAAGTTTCGGAACTTATTAAGCTCGGTAAAGTTACGCAGGAAGATGCGGAAGCGGGAAAGGATAGCTATGATTACCTGAGCAGACATGACAAGGTTGAGCTATCACGCATTAGAACTGAAGAGCCGGAAAAATACGCCAAACTCGCAAGGGACTACGCAAAAGGAGTTCGCTACGCCGGTAAATCTTAATTAAGGAATAAACCACAGCTACCGGGCTTCCAAACGATTTTCGGGCGGAAGCCCATATTAAACCAGTACAACCAAAACTAACTTTTAAAATCTCTCATCGTGAAAAAAACAAACACAAAACTTTTTTTGAACATCATGTTCAACTGCGTAATGGGCTTCGTATTTGCGGCCTTATTGGGTATTAACCCGTTTATTGGCGCTGTAGTCGTTAACGCCGGCGGTGTAGCGCTCAACTATATGGATACGCGCGGCGTGACCTTTTTTGAGGGGTTGGCACAGGAAGTTTGGTTGCCGCTGGTTATGGAAGATCCATACCCGCAAGCAAGCTTTTTAAATGCGGCTACCGATATGAGCTCGCTTGTTGATAATGACAAAATAAACTTAGCGGAAGCTGGCGTTGACCCTACAGTGTTGGTCGACAATGATGTTTATCCTATTGCCATGACTGACGCATCAGATACGCCAAAGGAAGTGACGCTGAAAACCTATGACACTACGAATAGCGTTGTTCGAAATGCTGTAGCAATCGAGTTAGCGTATGGTCAGCGGGCCTTGTATGCCAATAAGCATAAGAAAGCTTTGGCTAAAAAACTGGGTATGGACGCTGCATATATGTACGCTCCAGCGCAGGCAAGTGGCGCAAACTCCAACTTTGTTGTAAACTTAGGTGCCAATGACAGTATTATCGATGCAATCATTGACTTGCAAAGAGATTTTCTCAATTCTGATGTAATTGATGACCTGAATCTCGTTCTTTCTCCAAATCACCTTGCCAAATTGAGCAAAGAAGATAAAGAGCTTTACAAATTTATTGTAGCCAAACCCGGCGAATCAATGTATGATTTCAAAATGTGGAGGTATTCAAAAAATCCCATCTACATCGGAGCCACCGGCGTAAAGGCTGCTTATGGTGCCGCTTATGAAGCGGGTACACATAAATACTCAAGCTTCGCATTTGTTGGCAGCGAAGTAATGCGGGCCGACGGTAGCGCGGAAATGTTTCAGCGGTTGAGAGACCCAGAAGCGCGTGGCGACATCTTCGGTTTCCAGAAAAGAGCTTTAGCAACTACGTTGCGCGGAAAATTTAGCGGAGCTATTCTACAATAATCAAAGGGGTGATTATTGGCCAAAACTACACCGGGAACGAGGCTGTGTTTTTATCAGCCTCTCCCATTCCGCTAATAATACAACCCCACAAACTACCCGTTTACTAACTGTTTAAACCGCATTTAATTACCCCAAAAACAGCTTAAAAATGTCAAAATCAACCTCAAAAAATAAAGCAAATCCCGCGCCTGTATTGCCTCCTGACATAAAAGAAGAGGGAATCGACAGCTATGACGAGCAGGTAAATCTGCGAATTGATAATAAGCTACCTGAAGGCGGCACACCGCCTGAAAGCCCAACTGGTGAACCGGGCACAACCGAAAGCCAGGATGACAATGACGGCGATCAGGGTGCGAACACACCTGAAGGCGACACGCCGCCCGAAGATCAATTGAGCGAGAAGCTACTTGGTAAGCTTTCGGCCTATAAAGAGGCATACCCCGAAAACGAGGTGTTTCATATTACTAGTGACGGTCAGGTGTTTTTAGATAGCGGTAAATCGGATGCTATCAACCATGAAAAAACATTAGGCGGTAAGCTGAAAAGCTATTCCGTATAAACTACGATTCATTTTTTATTAAGTATAAAACCATTAGCCCGCTACCAAAAGGCGCGGGCTATAAACCAAACGTAAAATGAGTATCAATATATCAAGGGGTGCCGGCCAGCTGAACAGAACAGACCCAACTGAAGACGCGGTGGTTTGCCTCGTTCTTAGTGGCACAGCCGTAGCAGGCAAAATCGCATTAAGTGAACCAAAACAAATCTTTTCGAGTCTCGCACTTGTGGATTTAGGTATCACGGAAGCAAATAACCCGCTTGCTCATCGCGATATTATTGACTTTTATGGCAAAGCTGGTGAAGGTGCTGAGCTAAATTTCATGTTGGTCAGCGATGCGACAACGTTAGAGGATATCTGCGATGTGGCAAATGATATCGCCAGGAAATTGATCACATTTACGCAAGATCGGGGTGTCATTCTACTCGTTAACCGTAAGCCAGCGGCAGGTTATGTTCCTACTATTACAGCAGGATGGGACGCAGATGTAACCGCAGCCGTTTCTAATCTAAATGAAATGGCCGTGCAGTACCAAAACCTGAATGTTCCATTTGTCGGCATTCTGCCAGCGCTGTTGATGGATACTACGAAGATCGCCGAAATGCCCTTGCGTGCTACTTTGACAAAAGACAATGTCGCCGTAAGCGCTGCCTGTGAAAAGGCCGACGGTCATATCTCAATGGGTGCGTTAGCCGGATGGTTAGTTCGTCACCAGGTTAGCGAAAATTTTTCACAAATCGCAAGCGGCCCTATTTTCGATACCGCCTTTTTCCCAGATGCGGTTCCCGTAATGAACCTAAAAAGCAGCTGGGCGGCACTCAACACTAAGGCTGTGATTTTCCTTTACAAGGAGCCAGGAAAGCAAGGCTTTTTCTTTAACGACGATAATACGATGACGGCTATTTCCAGCGATTACAGTTCAATCAGTTGGAACCGGACTATCAATAAGGTTCATCGTATTGCTTACGCCAGCCTAGTTAACAAGCTGCGTGCCACTGTCGATCTGAATCCAACAACCGGGAAGGTAGAGTCTTCGCTTATCAGCGATTGGGAAAGTGATGTAGAAAACGACATTCGTGCCAATATGATCAATACCGGCGTGGACAAAAAACCTGAAATATCCGGTGTGAAATGTACGATTGATCCTAACAGCGATATCGTCAACGACGAGGTTGACGCTGAAATCGCCATCGTTCGCCGGGGTCAGGCCAAAACCTTCAACGTTAAAATCGGTTACGCGCGCGCTATTGAAGAATAACGCCGCAATTTTTTTGCAATAAACCAAAACTAACTTTTTATGAGTATCAACAATATTGAATTTGCATGGGAGGATATCACTGTTACGGCAATGGGCCGAACTTTCGAGCGAATTCTTGCTATTGAGTATGATAAAAAACGTACTAAAAAGCAACTTTATGGCCGTGGTTCCGGCGTCAAGGGCATCCAGCGACAAAATGTTGAGCCTACCGGTTCTTTGACGTTGGGGCAAAGCGAAGTTGAGGCAATGATAAGGGTTGCGCCTCAAAATGATTTGACTTTGCTAGTAATGGACATTCAGAGTCATTACCTGAACGCAGATAGCGGTGCAGTAGTAAGAGATCGAATTGTCGGCGCTGAATTTGTCAACCTCCCTAAAAACTTTAAACAGGGTGATAGTGACATGGAAGTGAAGTTGGATTTTCTTGCCATCGATATTCTTTATCAACAATAATTAACTATTCAATTTTCGATCTAAAAACCCCAATACTATTCTAATGAACTCAAATCAACCCCAAAATGAGACCGATGTTATCATACCATCTGACAACGAAACGGTAATTATCCCGGAAGACGCAAAGCCGATATCTTCTGAATCTGATAAATCTAAGTTAAGCGGCTATCAATCTCCTGAACAGATCGAAGAGCTTAAGAAAAAACATGGTGGAGAAATTCACGAGGTGGAAGTAGATGGCAAGTTGGCCTATTTTAAAAAGGCCAGTCGCCCGACCTTGAGAGCCGCCTTATCGTTTTTGGATAAGGATAAGCTTAAATACATGGAGATAATCCTTATTAATTGCTTTGTGGCTGGTGATCGCTCTGTTTTGGAAAATGATGAAGATATGTACGGCATTGTAGATGTTGTGCCGGCTCTTACTAAGGGTAAGCTCGCTAAAATAAAAAAGTTCTAGAGCAGGCAGATGGTAGGTATAACCGAAACTTCCTGCTGTATATAGACACCCAAATTAGATACCATTTAAAAATAGATCCCGACGGCTTGAACGATGAAGAGTGGGCGGCAACTTATGCAGTACTTAAAGACATTCGGAAGCAAGAAGCTGAAGGTAAAAATTAATAGCGATGCCTTTTCCTAGTCGAAAAGGCATCGTTCAATAAAAATGAGTAAAGGCGTACAATATGTATTAGAGGTTCTAGATTATGCTACGGCTCCATTTGAGCGGCTGTTTGGCAATCTGGGCAAAGCTTCTACTGCCTTTGATGATCTTTCGGATCGCGCTGATACTGAAATGAAGCAAGTCGGCGGAAGCGTTGAGCAGGTTGCCAGTTCAATTGGCAGCACTTTTGATGCTGCCACTCAAGGCGCTGCAAACTCTTTTGAAAGCGCAGCTAACAACATTATTGCCGATGCTAATCGTATTGAAAGCAATGTTAGCAGCCCCACAGTTAAAACGATAACTGTGAAGGGCAACGACAATGCTACTGGAATTTTAAACCGTATTAAGACGGGCGTGGCTGGAATAAAGAGTAAAGTTATAGGGATCGGCGCCCGCGACACAGCTACCAACATCATCAGTAGAATTAAAAACGGGCTATCCTCTCTTAAGGATAAGGTTGTTACAATTAAGACGCAAACGATGGGTAGTCCTTTGGGCGGGATGCTTTCGTCATTTTCGCCGCGTGGTGTCATAGATATGATTGGCGGGCCTTTGGTGGCTGGTGGATTAGGACTAGGGGTATTATTGGGCGGCGCGATTAATAAGGGAATGGAAAGCGACTTGCAAAAAACAAACATCACGACTTTGTTAAGAGGTGATGTAGAGAAAGCAGGGCGTCTTTTTAGCGAATTGTCAACCTATAGCATTAAAACGCCTTACGAAAAGGCTGATATAATCGACGGACAAAAAACAATGATGTCTTTTGGCTTGTCGACTGAATTTGCTTTTGGCAAACTGAAAAATATCGGTGATATCGCAATGGGTGATGCGCAAAAGATGAAATCTTTAACCCTGGCATTCTCGCAAGCCACAAGCGCTGGTAAATTACAAGGGCAAGATTTGTTGCAGATGATCAACGCCGGCTTTAACCCTTTGCAGGTGATCAGTGAGCGAACCGGCGAAAGCATGGCCCGCCTGAAAAAAAGAATGGAGGAGGGCGGGATAAGCGCTGGTGAATTAGCGACAGCTTTTGAGTGGGCGACCGACCAACAAGGCTTATTTTATCAGGGCGCCGAAAAAGCAAGTAGCACTTTTGCCGGAAAAGTAAGCAATTTGAAGGATGCCTTTAGCGAAGGGCTTATTTCCATATATGACCAATTAAAGCCGGTTCTTATGCCGCTATTGGATCAGTTAATTACGGGCATTGGGGTAATGACAGATGTCGTTGTTGGGGGATTGAGTAAGGTCGGAGACGCTTTAAAGTGGGTTTGGGATAAATTTCAGGAAGGAAACCCTATTGTTTTGTCAATTACAGCTATAGTTGCAGGGTTTGCCATTCAGATGGCTATTTCCAAAACGGTCACGTTGGCCATTACGGCGGCTACTAATTTATGGACTGGCGCACAGTGGCTGCTAAATGCCGCTATGACTGCCAACCCTATAGGGCTTGTTATTGCGGGTATAGTTGCGCTCGCTGCCTGGATCGCTTACATAATTTACAAATATGAAGGTTGGGGCGCTGCATGGGAAAACCTTATAGCCTGGTTGGATAATAATTGGCAACTCTTTAAACAGAGTTTTATAACAGTTTGGTTGCAAACCGAAAATTTCTTTCTGTCAGGTATCGACCGCTTAAAAGTGGCATGGTTGAGCTTTAAGTCTTTATGGGATCAGGATGCCGCAAACGCTGGTATGCAAAAGATGGCCGAAGATCAGAAGGTTCGCATGAAAGCTATAGCCGAAAGCCAGGCAAAAGAAAAGGACTTTGATAAGAAGGCGACAGAAGCGCTGGCCGGGGTGAAGCTTGTTGACACAGGTAAAACTTTCAAAGATGCGTTAAGTAGTATTAGCCAAAAAGTAGGCATCCCGACTGGTGCCGGCGCGGCTGCATCTGAAATAAGCAAACAGAATTCCAAAACAAACGCCTCTCAAGAACTGGGAATGGCAAGGCAGGCCGCGGGAGCTGGCGCAGGTAAAGCACGGGGAATAAATGAGGGTGGAAACCGGCCTACTAGTTACACAATTACGATTCACAAATTGCAGGATACGCTTGTCGTTAATACCAATGGAGGCCCACGAGATGCCGGCAAAAGGGCAGGAACCGACGTAGTGAACGAAATTTTAATGGCGCTAAATAGCGTAGATCAGAAAGGAGGTGGTGGTCATGATTAGCATATCGCTTAATGGGCTTCTGAATCGAATTACGCCAAAAACCGGATTGCCCTTCCCAACAGGGCCAAAACGCGGTGAAGGCGATAGGGTTGCCAGCGGATTTGATCAACAGGAAGGAACGCTGAAAGATCAATACGACTCTTTTGGCAATCCAGTAATTCAGGTAACAGATTATTCACTCGGTCGCTACGAGTTTATGCCGGTTGTAATAAATGATGGGTTGAAGGATTATAATTTACCCAACGCGGTGATTATGATCAGCGGTGAAAAGGGCATTATTGAAACAGATGTGATCGATCGCGGAACTGTATTTGAAAAAGTGTATGAGCGCCCGTATGATATCAGCATAATCACTACTATTCATAGTGATGAAAATTTGTGGCCTGCGGAACAATACAAAGAAATCGCAGAATTGTACCGAGGAAAGCGAACCGATGAGCAGGGAAAGAAAATAAAAGGTCGGGATTTGGTAACGCTTAAATGTGCCTTAACCTATCCGTACCTAAAGTCGACAAATGGCGAAGATGAAACCAATAATTTTTTAATCACTCGAATTGCGGTACTGGATAACGAGAATAGTGAAAACACAGAAGTTATACAGATCGACGGCAGAAGTAATATTGAATTTGAACTTTTAATCAAGTAATGTACCTGGGTCAGATAACTGGTGAAATAGAGATGGGCGGCTATAGGCTGAATGGCTTTCATTCCTGTGAGATTAAGCAAAGCGTTCACCAAATCGTACAGGCTGCAAAAATTGAAATACCGGCGTCGGCTATCATGCGCAACAATGATAAAAAGGAGGCGGTACAAGTAGCGGACAAAATAAAAGAGGGCGATCCGATAACAATCGCGTTTGGCTACGACTATAAAAATGCGATCCAGTTTACCGGCTACATCCGACGAATTGATAAGTCTATTCCGGTGGTGTTGGAATGTGAAGACGCTGTGTATTTATTCCGCAAAACGAACATTAAAAAAACGTTCAACAGTTCTTTAAAAGAGGTTTTAAACTTCCTGGTATCTGAAGTTAATAAGGTGTTCAATGCCGGGTTATCGGTGGTAGAAAATGTACCCGTTGTTGAAGTAAAAAACTTTGTGGTTAACGATCAGTCCGCATTGTGGGCATTGCAGCAGTTAAAGGACTGGTATCCCATGTTTTCAATTCGTTTGAAAGGCAATAGGCTGCATGCAGGACTACTTTATAACGCGAATGTGGAAAAGATTGTAAAGTACGCTATTAATGGGCCGGCCAATAATACCATCAATGTGTCAGAGCTTAAGTACAATACCGTGACACAAACAGTAAAGGTTATTTGGGAAATCACAAAGCCGGACGGAACTATTGAAAAAAAGCAGTTTGGCGATAGTAACGGCGAATTGGTTGTAAAGAAAAAAATTAACGGGATTGTCGATAATGAGACTTTAAGAAAAATGGCCGATAGTGAAATTACGCAACGGACTTATATCGGTTTTAAAGGTTCTTTCGAGACGTTTCTGATCCCCGAAGCGCAACCTGATATGATTGCGCATATCGACGATCCGCAGTTCAATCGCAATGGCAATTACTACATAGGAACCGTGACAAAAAAATGTGATACTGCCGGCGGCATAAGACAGCAACTTGATATTGACTTTAAATTACGATGAAAGAAGCGCTGGAATTATATCAAAAATTAAGGTCGCTGGGTGATAAGGGGCTAGGCGTTGTTTCAATCGGCACAATTAAAAGTGTAGATAAAGAGAATTCCAGGTGCGTTGCTGATGTTGATGGGTTGGAAATTTCAGACGTTCGCCTGAAGGCGACAATGAACGGTGAAAAGGGGTTTAAGATTTTTCCGACACCGGGCTCCACCGTTTTAATTGAAAGGATATCAGACGGTCAGTTTGTAGTGCAAATGATGAGTGAAGTTGAAGGTGTGGAACTGCATATTGGTAATAAAAAATTTGAACTGGATAAAGCTGGATGTTTAATAGCGAATCAGTCTGACAGCCTCCTAGACGTTATAAACCTGATTATTGAGGCGGTGCAGGTGATAGTGGTGATGCAGGGTAAAGGCCCTGACCTGGCAAAGCTTATTCAAGCCAAAACTAAAGTTGAAACAATTTTAAAATAATATGCCGTTAAACGCTGAAATACTGGGACTGGCTTTATATAACAAGGCTAAGCTGTGGAATGATAAAGATATTAAGAAAGAGGATTTAGATCGAGCGAGAAAGGAATTTTGGCAAGCAGTAGCGAACGAAATCATAAACCATTTTATAGCCAACATAAAACTAACTATTCCGGGTACCGGGCTTGTGGCTCCGTCCGGAGGTGGAGCGGTAACAGGAAATAGCGTTTTAGGAAAGATACAATGATTGATCTTTTATTAAATACCGACAATGATTTGCAGATAGCAAATGATGATGTTGTTAAAGGCATTAGCGATTTACAACATCAAGAACTGATTATCATTTGTCAAAAGGGAGAATTTAAAGAAAGCCCGTTGGCGACGGTCGGTATAGTTAACTATTTACGTGGTGAAGATATACCGGGCATGCTGCATGAAGTGCGAACAAGGTTTGTTAACGATGGCATTGCGGTTCGGTCGATCAGCTACGATGAATCAAATGGGGATTTAAAATATGACGCAAGTTATTCAGAATAGTGATCAATGCATTGCTGACGTTGCTATACAGGCAGTGGGAAGCATTGACGCGGCTGTGGGCATCTGTTTAGACAATGATTTAAGCATAACTGACGAGCAGTTGCAACCAGTAGAAGCCGGCCCTGTAGCTTCTGCAAAAATTGTTGAGGTTTTAAATATTAATAAGCCTGCCTCGTCCGCTGGTGAAATAGCAGATGGTCTCGGAGTTTGGCGCGTTGGTTTGGATTTTAAAGTAAGTTAAATGGCAAGAAGTAGAGAAGAAATACAATTAAGCATCCAACAGGTTTTAGTTGATGAAATGGCCACTATTGGAGTTGCCATTAATCCTGCCAATTGGAGCAAAACAAACATTCTGCGATTGTTGTGTTTTGTTTTCGCGGTGTCCGCCTTCATTTTAGAAACTCTTTTTGATCTTTTAAGAAGCGATGTGGATATAGCTTTGCGTGAACTAAAACCGCATACGCCTCGCTGGTATGTCAACAAGGCTAAAGAATACCTGCATGGATTCGCATTGCCAGCTGATTCCGACATCTACGATACTGAAGGTTATTCTGAACAACAGGTTATCGATGCGAAAATTGTAAAGTATAGCGCGGTTGTGGAGCGTGAAGATGTAACCGGTGCTGTTTTTCTACAACTCAAAGTTGCCAAAGAGGATAACGATGATTTGGGGCAATTATCAATAAGTGAGCTTAGCGGTGTTAAGGAATACATTGGCCGGATAAAAGATGCCGGTGTGAAAATCGAAGTTGAAAGTAATTCGCCTGACCGAATAAAAATGACGTGGAAAATCTTTTATGATCCGCTTGTATTGGACGATAGCGGAAACCGGCTTGATGGCACAGCTAATGATGTTGTAAAAAATGCGATAAAAGACTATCTGAAGCAAATCAGCTTCAATGGTGTGTATGCCATTCAAAAACACGAAGACTATGTTCAGGAGCTTGAAGGTGTTGTACTATGCCCGGTGACACTTGCGCAAAGCGCCTACGGGAGTTTTGAATTTACCAATATTAACGAGCTGATAATACCGCGTGCCGGTTATATGCGTTTTGCCGCGGACGAAGATTTGGTAATAACCTATATACCGTTTAGTTAATGTTTAAAAGAAAGATATACGATATAGACTGGCAGAAATTTACGATTCAGTTTATTCCGGTCAGACTTAGGCAGGTTAGAATCAGGGCGCTTTTACACTCTGTTATTTCGCCAGTAATGCATATCTATTCTTTGTTTATCAACTATAAAATAGGCATCGAATACAAACTTTTGATTTCCCCACAGGTGTGTTTTCTGGAAAAGTTTTTAAATGATCATTACGACTTCGATTTGCGCAGAATAGCAATAGCCGACCCCGATTATAAGGATACGTCGGTACTGTACCTGGAAGCGGAAGACGATGAGTTGGTAATGTATAATGAAGGGGAAAATGAAGCTGAAGGCGTTTTTTACACTAGCGCCGAAGCGAATGGGTTAGCCGGGATTTTCATTGTAACAATTCCAGCTGAATTAAATGAGCACATACCTGTAATGACAGCGCAGCTAAAGGCGCTAAAACTACCAACAACAAAATTTGAAATAACTAATGGATAAGTTACAACTAAACAATATTGGCGGATTAATGGCCTATCAGGACGTGTTAGCAGCTTTGCAGCAATATCAGTCCACGGCTATCCTGCAACTTTTAAAAGCCTTTGGTGATAATGTAATAATAAACGGTTGTGAAATTGCGGGAAGTGTTATTTCTCCCGGCGTCATACTGCTTAACGGAGAGGTGTTGCCATTTGCGGGCGGCGAAAATTTAACGCATGTTGCCGTACAGGAGGTGATTACCCAAAAACCTTATAAAGACGGTATTGAGCGAAATTTATATGTTGTAAGAACCGCGATTCCTGCTGCCGCCGGTACGTTGCTTACTGATTTTTTCCGAATCGATACTATCAAACAGCTTACTCAAAAAATAAATAAGAAAAGCGATAGTTATTCTTTGAATGATTCAACGACGCTGGCAACAAGTAAGGCCGTTTATGATTCGATGAAACGTTATGTGATCGCACAAGGATGGAGTAGAATTGTGGGTGTGGGCGGTAACGACACCAATAGTACTTATACAACCAGCGCGGGCGAATTTGGGCTGATAAATGGCATTTCTAATCCAATCGCGTTGCGCCTGCCGTTAACTGTGCCGCACACGAATTACAGTGTTATTCTTTCAACCGAAAGGCAGCAGCCATCGAGTACCGACCTTGACGTGCTGAATTCGGCAGGCGTAAAGTACATCCAGAAAACGAACGCAGTTTGCGAAATCTCCATGCCCTTTCTAACTAATAGCTCGACGGACGGTGTCGTGACAAGTGTTTTCTGGTCTGTTATTAACAATCAATCAATTTAATATGGCAATTCGTAGTACAAGTAATTTAAAAATGTCTTTCAGGCCGGGAGCGCGCCCGACGCAACAAGATTTTTATGATCTGATTGATACGCTCTTTATCAATAGCAGCATTTCGCCCATTCTTACACCTGCTGATACGATGGAAATACCAACCCAAAACGTAAGGTATATCGCATCGGGTGCAGGCATCTATAACAATCTTAAGATTGCCGCAGGTACTACGGTTTCTATCGAAGTGACACCAACGGACTATTTAGATAACTACGTATTTTTAGATTATTCTATACTTACTAATTCGTGGTCAAAAACATTGATGGAGGCGCGCGGCCCGGCGGGAGCCACTGGCCCTGCGGGTGCTACCGGCGCAACGGGAGCAACTGGCGCAACAGGTGCTACCGGGGCAACTGGCCCCATAGGGCCTATCGGCCCGGTTGGCCCTCCCGGTCCTAAAGGTGATCCGGGAGCCGGGACAGGTTCCGGAAGTTGGGAAGATTTGGAAGATGTTCCGGTGAAGCTTCAAGACCCGGACAATCTTGCTACCACAGATGATTTAGATACGCCATCCGCTGCCTTTTCGGAGTTCGCAGCTACCGGACAAATGGTTAATGACGGACAAGGCGGTACTGTTCCAGAAGTAAAGATGTTGGCAGCAGCTTTTAAGGTTTTAATAGAAAATTATCTGAATGGGTTACCCGGTACCGGAAATGTATTGGGTAAAAACTTAACATGGGTGGAAGGCGGAAGCGCTCCTACCGAGCAGCTGGCTGCACCGGTTTTATCGGCAGGCACGCCGAGCGTTTCCTCAATTCCATTGAGTTGGGGCGCTGTCGCAAATGCTACAGGTTACGTTATTGAACGTAGTCTGGCCAGCAATTTCGCCAGCCCTACAGTAGCTTTTACAGGTTCGGGTACGTCCACTACAATTTCCGGGCTATCGCCAAACACGCAGTATTATTTTAGAATAAAAGCGCAAGGAGCTGGTTATTTAGATTCGAACTGGTCGACAGTGATAAACGCGGCAACAGAAAACGGTACGGTGCCGAAATTGGCAACGCCAACTTTGGCGCTCGGTACACCCACTTCAAATTCGATTCCATTTACCATCACATCGGTGGCGAACGCTGAAAACTATGTGGTAGAATTTGCGACGGAAAACACCTTCGCTGCGCCTTCAGTAGGTTATTCAGGATCATCACTAAGCGGCGCATTATCCTCACTTGCATCCAGTACACAATACTATGCGCGTTTGAAAGCGCAGGCATCCGGATATGAGGATTCAGACTGGTCAGCTACGCAAACGGCAACAACAAGCGCAGGTGCGTCTTACATCGTAGAGCGCACATTAAGGCTCAATTTCAGCAGTGAATATGCAGGCGCTTCGCCTTACACGTCGCCGAACAAGTGGAACGATCTTTTGGCCACCGGTGCGCAGGTGTCGACAGCCGATGGCTTTAGCGCGGCCCTCGTAACACAGGAGAATGCCGCGTCTGGCGTGACGGTCACTAATCCAGGGGCGTTTTCATCCACCAGCAATGCGCTGCTTTCACCTGCCGGAACTGGCCGATATGATACTGAAGTTGGCCAAACAGGCTGGCTGTTTTCGGGCAGCAATTCTTCTATCATTCGACTTTCCGGACTTAACGACGCAAAAAAATACCAGATTTATATCAACGGAGTTACCCAGGGCGGTGCGACCGATCAGGCGTCATTTACTATTAACGGAACTACGAAAGCGCAAAGCACCTTTGAGAATATCGGTACTGCATCAGGCGAAGAAACAGCCGACGCGATGTTTACGGTGTTCAATAATGTTGTTTCAAACGCCGGGGTAATAAACATCAACCTCGCAAGAACAGCCGGTCAATGGGATAGCTATCTGGCTGCAATCATTATTCAGGAAACTAACGTGGATAAACCATGATTTTATTAACGAGAAGAAAGATAATAACGGGCGCGCCGCCAGCAAATCAGCTGGCGCGGCCTGTTATTGCGTTAGTGAACAAGACGTCAACGTCTGCTGTCTTAAGTATAGCGCCAGTGCCGAATGCAACTATTTATATTTGGTGGCGCGGGGGTATTCGGGTGCAGGAAAGTTCAAGCCTCACGCTGTCACTCAGCAATCTGCCACCCTCCACAAATCAGGTTATATCATGTATGGCGCAAGCGGCGGGCTATCAAAATAGCCCTATTGATGGATACACGTTTGTTACCAATGCGGCGCCTGTAGTTGACCCAGTAGGCGCGGTAGCGCTACAAATTCAAATGAGTTCAGCAGCCGGGGCGACAGCGGCAATACCGCTGTTAAAGTATAACAAGCAAAAGGCCATCACTTTTGATTATGACGATGGCTCTTTTTCAAGTGTTGAGAATAAAAGCAAGTTAGACTCCACAACTTTTACGGATGGGTGCGGAAACAACATTCCATTTACTGCGGGTGTTTTTCTAAATATTCTGAACCCCGGTGGCGCGGAGCTACCTGCATTACCAGAAAATGAGGCGCACGCTGCTGGAAATATTACATACGATGATGCTAAGGACTTAATTGCGGCAGGATGGGATATTGGAAACCACGGCTATAAGCATATCGATGGCGGCACAGAATCGTACACCGATCAGGATCTTGTTGATTTGTGTGACGAAGCAATTTTCAACAATACCGATTATAAGCCTAATACCCTTGTAGTTCCAACGAACTATGGCGGATTTACGCAAGCGGCAGCTAATCGTGGATATGTCTGTAGTCTGTCTCAAGCAGATGAAACCGCAGATGGGTGGCCTCAATGGGATAATCAATGGAATTACATTCGCCGCATATCTGTTCTCAATGCAGTTAGTAATCTATTCTGGATGAAACGAGATTTTGCTACATCCTGGAGCAATGGTAACAATGCATTTACAAATCTTACCAACTTAAATTCTGCTTCAACCGCCTCGTGGTTAGGAATGGGTACTCATGGTATGAGTAGTGGAGAACGTACGGTATTTAACAGCTGGCTCGATCAGATAAAGGCCCAAATGGGCGATGATATCATTTTCACTTCTGCGCGTGAATTTGCGGAATATCAGCACCTGCGTCAAACGATTGATAAATCGGAAAGCGTTTCCGGTAATAATTTGAATGTTGCGCTTGATTTTACGGATGTTCCCAATAAACAGCGCCTCAGCTGGTATGATTTATCCTTCGTTATTGGCGGTACCGGGACTATTCAAAACGTAACCTGCGACGATGATCGTTTTACGGTTACTTTCAACCCAACAACCAGGCTCGTAAATATCCGGTACCGGAAAACAAACTTCACAGACGAAGTTGTTGAGCCTGAACCTGAAAATAGAGATGCGATTTTAGACGCTGTTGATGTGGCTTATTTTTTCGACGATGCTTTAAATGGCGCGGGTCAACCGGCAACGGAAGGTGAAGTCGTTGCGACCATTGCGGCAGCGAAAGGAGGCGTTAATCTACCTTATACCGGGATTCCTGCACCCCAATTAGGTTTACCTACAAAGCTTGGAAAAGGTGTTGAGTTTCTAAATCATAGTGAGTGTTATTTTGCTGCACCGTTGCCCGGTACTACGCAAGGTAGCCCTAAAGCTTTACCGGAAGAGTTTACGCTTGTTTTCCGTCACATGCCCGGTCAGGGATGGGAGGCCATACAAAGCTTACCAGGTTCATTTTACATCGGCTTTGGCGGTACCAGTCAGTTTAGAGGAATTGACAGTACAATATGGTTCCCCGGCAATCCGGCCTTACAATATTTGCAGGTTTCTGTTATACATTGCTTGGTCGAAGCGTATAGCGGCACGGGTGTACAAATCCGTTTATGGTATAACGGACAGGATATCGGAACCGTTTCCGCCGCCACCGTTAGTCCAGGCATTACTACACGGCGCTACATGCTTACTGCGGGCATTTACACCCACGTCACAGAACATATAATGTTGGGCATTTTTCACCGTTTTAGCAAGTTTACAGACGCTGAAAGAACGGCCTATCTAAACGAAATAAACGGCTATTTCGGGCTGGGTGATATGCCTACAAAACCCTACGCGGCCAACGTTGGATTTACCAGTTCAGGCAGTACCAGGACGGCGACTTATAACTATGTTGGAAGTAACCCGGAAAATACGGCAGCGGTTGACATCAAATGGTTTGCAAGATCGGGCAGTCCGTTCAACTATGAACCGATCGGTACCGGCAAAGTAATAACCTACAGTGGCGGCGGCACTATTATTCCAATGATCAAGGTTTTCGACAATCAGGGAAATTCATGGAGATGGATGTCTCCCGTAATGTAAAATTTAAAGCAAAATGCCCGACGATATCAAAAACATACTGCCTATAGAAAGCATTAACCCGGCAGAAGCTGTAACGACGCTGAGTAAGGATAAGAGCAGCTCGTATAACGTGCTGTTTATTGTGGTAATTATAGCATTGCTGGGATTCATCTTGTATTTGGCGATGAATAGCAACCCGCAGTGTGCGGAAGAAAAAGCGGCATTGCGGGCCGACATGGCCATAAAGGACAAGCGAATTATGTTCTTAGAGCAATTACGAGATTTTGAACGGATGCAAAAGGAAGTATTGCAGGATAGTGTAAGAAAATATCAGATTATAGAGCAATTCAATGCCACGAAAGGCAGCAAACAAATAATACTTGAAACCAAAAATAAGCAATAATGAAAAAGCTAATCGTTCTTAGTGTACTGATAGCTTTGTCTACCATACAAAGTTGTCACGTTAAGCGAAAAATACAGCGCAGCTCTACGTCTGTAGACAGCGTTCATGTGAAAAAAAGTTCGACTGGAATCCAGCAAACTAAAAAAGACAGCGTAGCCACGAGCTACTTTGAAAATTTTTATAAAATCTTCTCGACGATGGAATTCACCGCCGACAAGATTGTAAAAAGGGAACATGAACAACCTGGTGAATTGAAGTTTGTGCTGAATGTCGATGAGTTGAAAGTAGCTGGTGATACAGCTAAAGCGATTGACAAGAATACTGGAACCGAGGCCACAATTTACACCACCCTTTCGGGTGAACTGGCTGTAAATATCAAGCCAAAAAGGGGTAAAACAGAAGAGTATGAGTTGACAAACGTTAGGCTCAAAACCAGTCAGGGAATTGATACGAGCAAATCAGGTGGTTCTACTTCTGTAAGCTCTTCAAGTAGCGCAACAACCAGAATGGATAAAAACGATAGCACCGGTTATAAAAAGCAAACCACAACTAAAAGTGTAGATGTTGAGAAGAAATTCGGACTATTAAAATGGATTGGATTGGCCGTTTTAGCAATAGCTATTCTGCGCCTAATTATCTATTTGCTGCGGAATACGCTGCCCTTGGTGGGGTGGTTAAATAAGATTTTATCGTTTAGGAGGAAGTAAAAACCCTCGACTTTACTTTGGGACTCTGACCTCCCAGAATAATTAAGGTGCACGAACACCAAGCCGAGAGCTAAGCTCTTAGTGGGTGTTCGTGCACCTATTTTATTTGTCAGAGAACACAAAACTAAAGGAATATGAGTAAAATTTACAATCAAGCGCCCTTACCTTTTATGGGCCAAAAAAGAAAATTCTTGAAGGGGTTTAAACAAAGGTTAATTGAATGCCCGGCAGATAGCATTTATATTGATTTGTTTGGTGGAAGCGGTCTTTTAAGCAGGGCTGTAAAAGATGTACACCCAACCTCCGAAGTTGTTTATAATGACTTTGATAATTATCGAAAAAGAATTAAATCAATTTCAACTACTAACAATCTGCTGCGCGGGATAAGAACAATAGTAAAAGGTCTGCCGAAAGATAAGCGGATACCCGAAATTGAAAAGGCCGCTATATTAGATTTAATTGCAAAGGAGTCGGGCTATGTTGATTATATAACGCTTTCTAGCTCCCTGCTTTTTAGCATGAAATACGTTTTGTCGTATGAAAAACTGGCCAAAGAAACATTTTACAATGTTGTACGAGAAAGTGACTACGATGCGACTGGTTATCTCGACGGCTTAACGATTGTTTCAATGGATTATAAGAAGCTTTTTCAACAATACAGTGGCAATCCTAGTGTTATATTTTTAGTTGATCCCCCTTATCTTAGCACCGAGGTTGGCACCTACACTGGATATTGGAAATTAAAGGATTATCTAGATGTTCTGAACGTGTTGAGGTGTGGAAAGTACTTTTATTTTACCAGTAACAAAAGCAATATTGTTGAATTATGTGAGTGGATGGCAAGTCAAAGCAATTATCATAATCCCTTTGCAAATGCAATAACTAACACAACAGCAATGCAGATGAATTACAGCTCGAGCTATACCGACTATATGATTTTTAAAAATAGCAGCATGTAAACTGCGTTTAATGACGGCTTAAACGCGATTTTTGCAGGTGAAAAATAGGACGGAATGACTGAAATTTTTAGGACGGTTTCGCTGGGCGATTATACAAGGCTGGTATCAATCGGATATTCGAAACGTGGAGGTTCCAGCAGGCCAAAAAAATTCTTTCTGGCGGGATAGTATATTTTAGGAATAAACACCGTTTTAGAAGCAGGAAGCGGTAACACTTTTTCATGATTTTTAAGCATGACCACAGATTTTAATTGCGCCTCGTATCCGGCTTTCATAAAAGCTGCGTTACCCACTAATTTTTTGGTTTCTAACGGGTCCAGATAAGGATTTTCAAACAGGCCGGTGCGGAACATATTCATCAATAATCGACGGGCAGAAGCCTCAAAACGCCGGCGCGTCAGCCGTACTCCGAATTCGTTCACGCCCATGTGGTAAGCATCGATAACCGGTTGTTGTTCATTATTCCCGCCAAACTGGTCGACGCCAGCTATCAGCGCTTTATAGTGTCTTTCGGCAACATTCATTTGTTCGACTCCCCAGGGTTTTCCTGCAAACATATCGGGCGTGCCTCCCTCATCAGCCGTTACCAGCCAGTCGGTACAGATAACGCCGTCATAATTATGTTGCTTTCGCAGGAGATCGGTCAGGATATATTTGCTGAAACCATTACCTACATTTTCATTATAGATGCTATCGATGCCATAGCTAATGGTGTAATAGGGCATGATCGCCGATGCCTTGCCGGTTTTTCCTTTTAGTTGAAAGGCGCCGTCGATAAAGGGTGTTAAATGATCTTTCAGATTTGCTCCGGGATATACTGCAAATTTACCATAAGCCCAGTGTGCATCTCTGCCGCCTTCCTCGGGGCCACCGCCCGGCCAGTGTTTTACCATCGCGTTCACACTTTTATATCCCCAGCCATCTTTTATTTCTTTTTTTCCCGACGATGTCTGAAAACCGTCGATATAAGCCATTGTCATGTCACGCGCCAGTTCCGGGCTTTCTCCAAAAGTTCCTGTAATCCGGTACCACCTGGGCTCGGTGCCAAGGTCAGCCTGAGGAGACAGCGCCGTTGTGATCCCCAGGGCCCTGTATTCCTGAGAAGCGATTTTACCAAATTGACGTGTTATATCGGGATCAAAGGTGGCAGCCATTGCCAGCCCATCAGGCCATAGAGAAATTATGCCACCTGCGCCTGCATTAAATTCAGTTGTGGCTTTTGCAGTGTGCCTGGGGTCAGAACTATTGTTAGCAGGGATGCCGAGCCCCAGCCCTTCCACGTAAGCCTGCTCAGCGTTGTTCCATTTGGCAGCGATTTCCGGGCTTTGAACGGAAGTGAGGAGTACATGTCGCAGGTTATCCCTTTTTAAAAATTGCTTTTGCTGATCGCTTAATTCCCACGCTTTGGCCCCACTTTCCGGAAAGCTGCGACCACCATTATAGGTGCCTCCGAAGTATCCGCCCGGGAGGGCAGGAATGGCCTGGTGGCGGCTATACAGCATGAGGCCTGCTATTTGTTCAATCGACATTTTTTTTGCAAGATCTTCTGCTCTGTCTTCCGCGGGCAGGCGCCAATCTTCGTATTTATCGAGTCGGCCATTTTTGTTCAGGTCTTTAAAATTCACTCCTTTTATTTTTAAAATTTTTACCCCCGAGTGAGGAGCATATCCTAGTGTAGCGCCGTTCTTATTCTTTACAATCAAATAAGAATCCTGAGCGTAGAGCTGTGCGATATTTAGCGCACAACCGATAATTAAGAACAAGTTTTTTAGATGCATAATGATGTTTCGTTAATTTTTTTCACGGTTGTTTCCTTCTTTTTGGAAAGCTGGATGACTTTTTGGCAATGTCATTTTTTTGAAGCGATATGAAGCGCAGGTGCTGATCTATTCAACTGCCTTAAGTCCAGCTTCAACATATTTCATATCACCTACAGAGCGGATTGTAAATTTTCCATTTTCATATTCGACCTTAGTTACTGACGCATTGGCGAGTGGTTGATGCACAAAGTGATCTTTAGTTAGCACAGATAATAACGCATTGATCGCTATCCCATGTGAAACTACCAACACGTTACCACCTTCCTCAATTGAAGAGTTGGCTGTTTTTATAATCCAGTTTTTCATCCTCGTAGCAACATCCTTGAAATCTTCTGCTATTTTTAATGTATCGAGTTCTTTGATAGCGGCAAGCACATCCGGAAGTCTATTGGGTTTTTGCATGTCTGCAAATAACGCTTCTACTGATACATAATGCAGGTATAGCGCTGCATCTGTCCACATTGTTTTATTTTCGCTTCCCTCATAGCTTCCGAAACAGCTTTCACGCAGCGCTGGCGTTTCGCTCAGTGTGAGTGTCGTGTCATTCTGTAGTTGAAGGATATAACCAGCTGTTTCTTTTGCACGCCCAAGATCGCTGCTATAAGCAGCTTTAAAGCCAATGTGTTTCAATCCATGAGCCAGGGCCTTTGTTACTTTTGTTCCATTTGCTGTTAATGGTGCATCTGCCCACCCCTGAACGCGATGGAGTTTATTCAGCAATGTTTCGCCGTGTCGTACGATGTAGAAAGTTATTTTTTGAGATGGGGGTTGTTGAGCAAGAAGCTTTTCATTAAACCCTAAAAGCAGCACAAGGAAAAGTATAGCTTTCATATTTTTTCATTTTTTTGATAGAAAATAAGGACAGCGGATATTGCGTTATATCCGCTGCTGTTTGAAAGAAGCATTAGTTTTTTAGAAAGTGAAGCTGATAGAAGCCCAGTAACTGCGGGGAAGTATAGCACGCCCGAGCATAAGCTGTCCGTTTTGCAAATCGTTGACATTTATAAACTGTTCTCCCCGAACATTACCTTCGGTGAGCCCGCGCGAGTCGACCAGGTTATTTACCCACATTCGCAATTCCACCTTTTTATTAAAAGTGTATCCGAGCCCGGTGTTTATTTCATTGTATCCGTCCAGCTTGTAGGTATTAGCATTGGTCGACCATCGGCTACCTATAAAAATGGCATTGGCGTAGAGATTAAAACCTTTGTAATCATAAGTCGCCCCCAATTGAAAATTTGTCGCCGGCAGGCGCTCGGGCCGGTTACCCTTCCAGCTCAACGCGGTGCCGGCAATGGCGGGGTCCGCGTCCATGCTTACTGTAATGTCGTAGCTCGTGAATCTCGCGTTTTCGATCGTTGCAAGGCCGCGCAGGTTCAAACCTTTTAATAGTTCATAAGAAATTTCTGTTTCCCAACTATAAGTTCTTGATGAACCGAAGGTCGACTGATTAATAATCGTGCCGGGTGCAGCACCAGGCACACCTATTCTTAAAGGGAAATTGTTTACGCTCGAGTAGCTGATGGATGAGAACAACGCGAGTTTATGCTGCGCATACCGCATGCCCAGCTCACCCAATAAAATCCGCCGCTTTTTTAGTCCTGTCGGATTTGCGTCGACCGCGGCATAATTGTCAATCGTAAAGGCATTATAGGTTCGGGTGCCCCGGCCAAAAACCGCGGCATAATCGTTCAGTTTATAGTTAACCCCTATCGAAGTGGACCAATAGGAGAGGTCTTCCTTAAAAGGTGAAAGCGCGTCAATAACAAAGCCGCTGCCGCCTGACCGGGTTGATTTTCCGCTATACACGGCGCGGTGGCCATTCAGTGTGTTATAATCAAATCTGAAACCCAGGTCGAAGGACCATCTGTTCACTTTAATCAGATCAGAAACGTATCCTGAATACATACCTGAAATGCCATCAAATTTAGTATGGCCGCTTTTGCTTGTATTTGCAACAGGTACTAATTTCTGTGCATCGGGTGATCCCACAAGTAAAACCGAAGGGTTATCTTTAATCTCTGTGTTAGTGATGAATGCGATTCCTTCGCTTGTGAAATCATAAACGTACATGCCTGCACCAAGTGTAAGGCTGTGAAGGCCCAGTTTCTTAGTAAAATCGAGATAATCTATGATCTGCTTATCATTACGCTGTGTAGTACTCAATTGCTGCACAGTATAATAACCGGAAGGGTTTTGTAATTCAGTACCATTTGTATAATAGTAAGTTCTACTATCGCTAAAAGCCACGGGTGAGGTAGCTATGCTGGCATTAGCTTTCATTTTGCCATCCTGGTAGCGAAAATTATTGTTAATCACCCAGTCGTTTTTGGTTCGGTAATGAAACAGCATGCCGCCGTAAAGCACTTTGGTGTGGAACCCGTCTGACAAGTCCAGGTCGACCGTTTGATTGCCAGGAATAGTTGCTTGAAATTTGTATTCGTTAGGCATCAAAGTTTCAGTAAAGTTGTCGAAATAAGGAAGCTTGTTGCTCAAGTGCCTGCCTTTCTGATAACCATAAAACGCGGGCAGTAACCATTGCGCACGATCGTTTAGAAATTTGCCATAAAAACGTAGATAACCCTGGTTAAGGTCGCCCAGTCTTCGTGTCACATTAAACTTTAACTGCCCACCTCTGTTTGCTGTGAACGCAGGGCTTTTAATGCCATTATCAGTGCGATAGAACCCGCCGATATTATATTGCCATTTATCGTTGAACTGGCCGCCTGTATTCATGTCCAGCCTGTAGAGGCCTTGTGATAACCCGGAAGTGAGTTTTGCTGATCCATAGGGCTTGGGGCCGCCAGTCTGGGATAAATAGTTGATCACTGCCCCGGGCGTATTGGAAGTGATGATGGCCGCATTGCCGCCACGAATAGCCTCCATGTTTTTTACCGTTGCATCAAACTTGAAATATTGGTCAGCTGAAGGAAGCGATGAATAGCCCGTTGGTAACACAGGCAATCCGTCTTCCATGATACCCAGGTAAATATATCCGCCACCAGGCAGCCCTCTTACCCGGATGCTCCCAGGTCCGTCACCACCGCTGCTTTCTGCTGAAAGGCCGGGAACGGTTTTTAATACATCGGCGCTGTTGAGGGGCGCCTGCAACGCCAATTGTCTCGAACTGCGGGAAGTAATAGCAACACTGCTTTCTATTTTTTTCTGGGGATTCCCGGTTCCTGTCACAACCACCTCTTGTAATTTCAGCACGTCTTCCCTGAGTGTAATATGGAGCACAACCTCACTTTCGCCAATAGTAATTTCCTGGTTTTGGGCTAAATAGCCAACGTATGTGAAATGAATAACGTATTTGCCAGCTGGAATTCCTGATAGTTGAAAATTCCCGTTTTCGTCGGACGAAGTGCCATAGCTGGTTCCCGTCAAAGTAACCGACACGCCGGAAAGCGGATCACCCTTGTCACTTTTAATATGCCCTTTTATAGTGGCGTTTATCTTTAAAGGAGCGGGGTCTTTTTTGGCAAAAAGCAAGATTTTTCCGTCTATCAATCGGTAGTAAATGTTATTCGGAGCTAATCCTCTGTTTAAAAAATCTGCTACCGAGGTTCCTTCGAAACTGATCATTCTGTCGGTTTCGATCATTGTTGAACTATAAATGAATGAAATTCCGGTTTGTTTCTGAATAGCGGTTAAAGCATCTTTCAGTTTAACATTGGAACGCTCCAATTTGATTTGTTTTTTTAGCATCGCTTGCGCGTTTCCATCCCGCGCCGCTGCAATACCAAGAGTAAAGATCAAAATAAATAATGGTAAAGAAATCCTCATTACAGTAGTAATTAAATACCGCGAATTAGTTTTTTTCATACTTTTAATCGTTTTTGTTTTGTTATGGATTAACGGCAAGAACATACCCTTTCCTGGGTAACTCGCCGGCAATGTGGCAGCATTGGCCGGCTTTTTACATCGGGCTCCACATTCAGTCGCCTGTCGCTAACTGAGAAAGGAAGCATAAAGCCTTTTACGAAAGGGAATAAAATCTAAAATGGACGCCTGCTTAAGTTTAAATCGTTTGTGAATTCATACAGCAATATTTTTTAATAACATTTTGGCGGGATTGTTAAAGGCTGTAAATATCATTTGCAGCCAGCTCCCTTTATTACGATATTGGTTCCGTTTATTTCATAAGAATTATTGAGCGCCCGGCAGATAATGGATAGTTGCTTATAAAGGTCATAGTTGCGTATATCGCCGGTAAAAGGACATTTGGCTACAGCTTCCGACTCAGCTGTGATACTTACGCCATACACCCTGCTTAACGTTTGAAGCACACTTCCCAAAGGTCTGTCGCCGGTAAAGTTCAACTCGTTATTTATTTGCTTTTTATGATCTTCCAGCGGCTTGGGATCTTCTACCAGCGCCGTGACAAAGCGCTTGCTTTTTGCATTGAATGCTACTTTTTGGTTGGGTGTAATCACAATGCTATTGGGCGGCAACTGTGTTCTATCTAACCCTTTCTTTTCTTCGTATACGCCGACGCGACCGGTTACCACACTAACGGTTGTAGTATGCGCACTTTCATTCTGATTTATATAAAAACTGGTGCCTAGCACGCGCGTGAGTAAGCCATCGGCCGTGTGTATAAAAAAAGGTTTTGCGGCATCGTGATGTATATTAAAAAAAGCATCGCCCTGCAAGTACACTTCCCTAATGCTATCCGTAAACGTTGCAGGGTAGCGGAGCATACTGCCGGGCTCTAACGTAACGACAGAACCTTCCGCAAGCAAAAAATCTTTTTCATTTTTTCCCGCGTTAAAGATTTTTAAATAAGTGGATGGCACATCGCTTCCATCAGCCTGCAGCTCTATTTGAGGCGCATTACGGGTAAGTATATACGCAATTGCACCCCCCACTATTAGCAAAAAAACAGCAGCGGCAGCGCGCTGCCATCCATGAAACAGCGGTTGTTTTTTTATTTGCGGCGTATCTGCGCACTGCGGGGAGCCGAGTTCGGAAGCAATGGATACCCATATACGATCTTCGATATCTTTTTTCTCCTTTTCTGATAAGTTTATTTGACTTTCATGAATGAGCTGGTGATACCAGCGAAGCACACGCTGTTCTTCAACGGGGGAGCATTTCCCCAGCAAATACTTTTCCAATAAAAAGTCAAATTCATCGCGACTCATAACTACGACCTGTTTTTTTCGAAGCGCATTTATCACACGTTTTCCGCTCCCTTTCAATATTGACGAAGGAAACTAGCTTACCCCTAAAAAAAATTAAAAAAATATTTGAAGCATCTTTTTCAGGAAAGATTTGATATGCCGCAGCGACTTGGTGATATGATATTCTACCGCTTTTTCTGAAAGGTGAAGTTGAGCGGCCACCTCTTTTACGGATTTGTGCTCGTAGCGTGTAAGGCGAAATACCGTTTGTGTTTTAACGGGCAAAAGTAGAACAGCGTTTTCTATTTCTTTCTGCAATGCCTTTGCGTGAACGGATTGCTCGGCAGTGGGAGCATCTTTTTCAGCCCTTATCCGCATATATGCGTCTTTAAGCAATTTATCTTTCTGCTTTTTACGCAGCAGGTCGGTTGCAATATTATTCGCGGAAACAGCCAGGTAGGCGCCCATGTCTTTTATTTGCAGTGTGTCGCGGTTAGCCCATATTTTTTTAAATAAAGTTTGGATAGCATCCTCCGCGTCCTGCCGGGAGCCCAGCTTTCTATAAGCAACGGAATAAGCTTCAAACCAGTATTGACGATACATCAATTCGAATTCAGCTGCAGTGCTAAAACGTATAGCACCCACGTCCTTGCTACCCTTCTGTCCTTTTATTTGCATTGGCTGCACGCGAAGAAATTCAATAGGTGAGCAGTTAGAATTTATTGGTTATAAAAGCATAAAGTTATAAAATTTGGTGCAATAAAAAATGCGGCGGAGATTTTACGTTAGCTGCGGATATCTTTTTTAAAATAGTAAAACAATGTTTAGACATTTTTTTTAAAAGGGGAGTAAGTGTCTTATAACCCATATTGACTCCCGGTCTTTCTAATTAATTTTTCCCACAACATCAGGCATAAAAGCTACTTTTAATGGTAAATCAAACAAGATGATTAAACGGCTGAATTTTTTGATTTTTTTAGTATGTTGTCTTAGCTGTTTCAGCAGCAGGGCGCAGTCACAGAAATATGTCATGGTCGTTCATGGAGGAGCCGGCACGATATTGAAAAAAAATATGTCGGCAGAAAAGGAACAACTGTATGTGGAAGCGCTCAGGCAGTCGCTACAGGCAGGTTATAATATCATTAAACGCGGGGGCAGCAGTGTCGACGCCGTTGAAGCAGCTATTCATATTTTAGAAGATAACCCTTTGTTTAATGCGGGAAAGGGAGCTGTTTTCACAAATGCCGGAACGAATGAACTGGACGCTTCAATTATGGAAGGCGAGGAACTGAAAGCCGGGGCCGTAGCAGGCGTTACAACTATCAAGAATCCTATCAGCGCAGCGCGGGCCGTCATGGAAAAGTCGGAGCATGTATTGATGGCGGGTCGCGGGGCAGAACGTTTTGCCCAAGACTGCGGACTCGAAACGGTGGACCCTGCCTATTTCAAAACCGAGGATCGGTGGCGGGCCTTGCAACGTGCGCTGAGTGCCGATTCAGCAAAGGCAGCAGCCGGAAAAATGTCGTCAAAGCTGAGCCCGTCTGTTGTCGATGAAAAATTTGGTACCGTCGGTTGCGTGGCGCTTGACCGGTCGGGAAACCTCGCGGCAGGAACCTCTACCGGCGGCATGACCAATAAAAAATATGGCCGTATCGGAGACGCACCGATCATTGGCGCGGGCACTTATTGCGATAATAATACCGCCGGTGTGTCTTGCACCGGATGGGGCGAATACTTTATTAGAAATGCCGTTGCGAAGACCGTCTGCGATTTGATCGCTTACAAAGCGTATGATATAAAAAAGGCATCCGAAGAGGTTTTGAAAAAAGTGGCTGATATGGGCGGTAGCGGAGGCCTCATCATTTTAGACCGAAACGGAAACGCAGCCATGCCTTTCAACACAGAGGGCATGTATCGGGGCACTGTTACTACTGACGGAAAGATTGAGGTTTTTATTTATAAATAAATTGCGCGCTATTCATAGCAACCAACACACGATTGAATGCTGATACGCTATTAGGGCGCTTCGTTGACCCCGTCAAACCAACTGCTATATTTCACGTAGTTGTTGGCAATCCTGTTTATCTGGCCGCTCACTAATTCCTCCGAAATATCTTTTACTTTCTTGGCCGGTACGCCCGCATAGATGCTGCCGGCTTCGCATATCGTGTTTTCAAGCACTACGGCGCCGGCGGCGATGATGGTATTGCTGTTCACCACGGCATGATCCATCACGATTGCTCCCATGCCGATCAGCACATTATCGTGTAAAGTACAGCCGTGCACAATAGCATGATGCCCGATTGATACATTATTGCCGATGGTGGTGCTGGCGCCCTGAAAAGTGCAGTGGACGCAGGCTCCGTCCTGCACATTGACTTTATCACCCATTTTTATAAAATTGACATCGCCGCGTAAAACCGCATTAAACCAAATGCTGCATTCGTTACCCATGATAACATCGCCCACGATAGTGGCGTTCGGGGCAACAAAACAGGCCTTTCCAAATTGAGGTTCTTTTCCATTCACGGGTAATATTACGGGCATATCATTTGTTTGCGTTAAAGATAATAAAATGGTCCGTTCGACTGTCTCCTTCAGGTCTCAAAGACAAGCGCGCCATTCAAAAAAAGGTTAAAGAAATTTGTAAATCCTTAAATCCTGCTACATTTGTCCGATGCAGGAAAAAATAGCAGCTATTGAACATTTATTTGAAACCTGGAGCGGCGCTAAACCCGCTTCTGTAGACGTTTTGCAACAAGCAGGCAGTGAACGCCGGTATTTCCGGATCTGGGATAAAGATGGAAGTTCGGTCATTGGCACTTATGGCGCCAACGTGCCTGAGAACAATTCTTTTCTTTATTTTTCAGAACATTTTGCGGCAAAGCAGCTCCCAACCGCCAATATATACGCGGTTAGCGATGACCGGCAATATTATTTGCAGGAAGATTTTGGCGATGTGTCGCTTATCAATCGTCTCGAAGCGGGCGGCTACACCGATGAAGTATATGGTTTGTTTAAACAAAGTCTCGAACAACTGGCGCGCTTGCAGGTAGAAGGCGATAAGGGAATGGATTATAGCAAATGCCTTACTAATAGCGAATTTGGTAAGCAGGCTATTATGGCCGACCTGCTCTATTTCAAATATTATTTTTTAGATGCGCTGCGCCGGCCCTACGATAAACAAAAACTTATCGATGATTTTGAAGCGCTCAGCACCTATCTCACTCATACGGATCACAAATTTTTTATGTTTCGCGATTTTCAAAGCCGGAACATCCAGGTGAAAGACGACGGCTCGGTCCATTTTATAGATTACCAGGGCGGCATGAATGGTGCGCCCCAATATGATGTGGCCTCACTATTGTGGCAGGCGCGGGCAGCACTGCCCGATGACTGGAAGCAGCGCCTGCTGGAAGATTATATTGCAGCATTGGAACCCTTGCTGGACAAGCCTCTGAACAAATTGAATTTTTTAAGCCAATACAATGGTTATGTGTTGATCCGGTTGTTGCAGGTGTTGGGGGCTTATGGTTTTAGAGGCCTGTTTGAACGGAAAGCCCATTTTCTTACAAGCATTCCGCTAGCCTTAAAAAATTTAAGAACATTTGTCGCCACGCACCCGATGGGCATTGCGCTGCCTGAATTTGAGAAAGTATTGCAGCTTTGTGTTGATGAAGCCATTATCCAGCAGTTTACGCCGGTGCAGGCCACTTCTGAAACACCGCTGGTGGTAAAGGTTTGCAGCTTTTCGTTTAAAGAGGGTTTGCCGGTTGAGGATGCTGAAAACGGCGGCGGATTTGTATTTGATTGCCGTGGCATTTTGAACCCGGGCCGTGTGGAAAGCATGAAATGCCAGACAGGACGCGATAAAGAAGTGATACAATATCTCGAGCAGCAAACCAAAATGCCGGTGTTTTTACATAGCGTTTTTGACGTGGTTGATATTAGTGTGGAAGATTACATCAAGCGCGGGTTCGACAGTTTATATGTTAGCTTTGGTTGCACAGGCGGCCAGCATAGAAGTGTGTATGCAGCCGATGCATTGGCCCGCCACCTTCGAAATAAATTCAAGGTGCAAGTAGCGTTGCAGCACTGTGTGCAGGATGCCAAAAACTGGTGTAATTCTTAGCGAATTTTTGAACGGATAATTTTTATGAGTAAAGCGTCATCATCTATCGATATTTCACAAGCTATGATTTTTTGTGCCGGGCTGGGAACGCGCTTCAAGCCCTGGACCAATCAGCATCCAAAAGCATTGGCGCCGGTAAATGGCAAGTCCCTGCTGCAAAGAAACATCGCTTATCTACAGCAATATGGCATCAAACAGGTGATTGTGAATGTGCATCATTTTGCAGACCAGATAGAAGCCGCTGTTCAAGCACATCGGGGTTGGGGCAGCGATATTACTATAAGCGATGAAAGGGCCCTGGTACTTGAAACCGGCGGTGGTTTGTTGCATGCGAAAGACTTATTTAAACCCGGTGAAAGATTTATTACCTGCAACGCCGATATTTTAACCGATCTTGATATAGCCGCGCTCGTGGCGTTTCATGAGAAAGAACAATCCTTAATCTCATTTTCCGTTAGCAACAGGGCTACTTCGCGACAGCTTTTGTTTGACGGACAAAATCAGCTTTGCGGCTGGCGTAATATTACAACCGGCGAGGAGCGTATGGCTATCGCAAAGGAAAATCTTATTGCTAAATCCTATGACTGCGTGGCCGTGTTTGAATATGAGGTTTTTGAACGCACCCAACTCAGCGGAAAATTTTCTTTAATTGATCTTTACCTCGAGCTGGCGAAGTCGAACAAAATTACCGGCTTCGATCATGCCGGGGACAGATGGATAGATGTGGGAAAGCCAGAAAGCGTCGCACATGCCGAAGCTATGTTTCAGTAGTATGAGCTTCCATCTTCTTTAAAAATCTACCAGTGGATACAACCGATTTATGGACGCGTTTCATTGGGACTTACCGCCGTTTTCCACGCACTGCTTCCAGAGACGGGATAAAAATAAGCGGGCGGTAGCGATGAAAACCATTGCTCGTAATTTGCTTTCAAAGCTTTGTAAACTTTCGGTTGGGATGTTAGTAAATTTTGTTTTTCGGAGGGGTCGGCGCCCAGGTCGTAGAGCTCTTCCTTATCTTCATTGACAATCAATTTCCAGTTTCCTGTTCTGATGGCGCCACTTCGTTGGCCGGTTTTCCATCTCAACGTTCTGCTGTCATAGCTTTGCGGATGCAGTACTGATTCTAAAACAGAAACACCTTCTACATTATGTTTTTGCAAACCCACGGCATCCATAATGCTGGGTAAAATATCTAAAGACGATACGGTGGTATTGCAAACCGTTTGCGCCTTTATTTGACCAGGCCATCTCACTGCAAAGGGCACTCTGATTCCTCCTTCGTAAAGAGAACCTTTAAAACCACGCAGCGGAAAATTGCTGGCGGCAATATGATCGGATCCGCCATTATCATTTAAAAAGAAAATAATCGTATGTTCCAACTGCTTTGTTTTCTCGAGGTGCGAAAGGATTTTACCGACGTTTTCGTCAAGCGAATAGGTCATGGCTGCCAGGGTGGCCCGCTTTTTATCGTCGGGAAATTTATCCTGAAACATTTTTAGGTGCTCCGGCTTTGCCTGCATCGGACTGTGAACAGCGTTGTAAGCAACATACAAAAAGAAAGGTTTTTTATCATTCTTGCTGAGAAAGGAAAGCGCCTCATTGGTGATGGCGTCGGTCATGTAGGGGATGGTCGCCGGGTCAACGGTTTGGTTATTTTCCATGACATCTTTAGCGGTGCCTGGATTATAATTATTGCTGCCCCACAAAAATCCCCAGAAATGATCAAAGCCCCGGTTTTGCGGCTGAAATTCTGTAGCAAATCCTTCATGCCATTTTCCAAAGGCAGCCGTGGCATAGCCCAATGGCTTTAAGTATTCCGGCAGGATCTTAACATTGTGTGGAATGCCGTATTGGCCTTGCTCAATGCTGTATTTCACACCTTTGATATAATTAGAAACATGACCGAACTGCGGTTGGTTGATCCCCGTTAACAGCCCCGCTCTCGAAGGTGAGCACACACTTGCCGAAACATAGGCGTTGGTAAACTTTGCACCCTCGTTTGCGATCCGGTCGATATGCGGCGTAGGAATCAGCCGGTCTGATTGAAAGCTGAAATCGGCATAGCCTGCATCATCGCTCAATATAATAATAATATTTGGCTGTTTTTGCCCAAAGGCTGCAACCACCAGCGCACAGGCAATCAGCGCGAGTCCTATTTTTTTAAACATACAATGGGTTTAGAGGGAGGGAGTTTAGATTATTGAGCCAACTGCATCGGGTTTTTACCGACGCTTTGGCCACGACGCGGTTCGTTTTCCTTTTTTTGAGAAAATGCTTTAAACCTGGTGGGCGCCGGCATTTTCCCCCAACTGTTATTGGTGAGATCGATGTCGGCCGTTTCGCGCAGCGGATCTAATTGGATGGAGGCCACTTCTTTTTGTTTCACAAACATTTTAGTAACTTTCTCTTCATTATGGCGCCATATCTGCGCGGGAATACGGTCGATTGTTTTAGAGCCATCTTTGAAAGTCCATTCGATAATGATGGGCATTACCAGGCCGCCTTTATTGCTAAAGCTTAATTCGTAAAAATAACTGTTCGCAAACTTTTCCTTCGCTTCCGGCGTTAGCGACGTGATGAGCATAGGCAGTTCCACTACAAAAGTCTGCGTCGTGTCTACCTTTTGCTGGCCGCGTGCATATTGCCAGTAAAAGTCTCTGGCTTCGGGATATTCGTCTGTGTAAAAATGAATGTTTTTGTCTTCGCGATTCCTGATTTTAGAGATATCATCGTAAGGATTTTGCGCCGGCGCGTCCACTTTTCTTTTTATGGATCGGGGGGAAGGCAGGGGGCTGTTTAAATCGGCCTTTGCGTATTTCACCGTATCGAGCGAAATGTCAACAGGGTCGATTCCGTAAAACCAACCGCGCCAATACCAGTCCAAATCTTCGCCGCTGGCGTCTTCCATTGTTCTGAACAAATCGGCGGGTGTCGGGTGTTTGAACGCCCAGCGCCTTGCATATTCTTTAAAGGCAAAGTCGAAGAGTTCGCGGCCCATAACGGTTTCGCGCAGGATATTTAGTGCTGTGGCGGGCTTGGTGTAAGCATTCGGGCCAAAACGTACAATGTTTTCGGAGTTGGTCATGATGGGCTCCAGCTGGTCTTTGGGCAATTTCATATAATCGACAATGGCGCCAGCCCAGCCTTTCTTGGTGGGGAATTTATTATCCCAAAGTTCTTCTGTAAGATATTCTACAAAGCTGTTCAACCCTTCGTCCATCCACGACCATTGGCGCTCATCGCTGTTAACAATCATCGGGAAAAAGTTGTGTCCTACCTCGTGGATAACGACGCCAAGCATCCCGTTCTTTACGCTTTCACTGTAGGTGCCGTCTTTTTCGGTGCGGCCGTAATTAAAACAAATCATCGGATATTCCATGCCGTTCGCGGCTTCCACGCTTTGCGCAACGGGATAGGGATAAGGAAAGGTAAAGTCTGAATAGGTTTTAATAGTATGCGCCACGGCACGCGTTGAAAACTTGCGGTAAAGCGGATAAGCTTCTTTGCCGTAAAAGCTCATACACATGATTTTCTTTCCATTGATAAGCTGTGACATACCGTCCCATACAAATTTGCGGGAAGAGGTCCAGGCGAAATCACGCACATTATCTGCTTTAAAAATCCAGGTTTTTGTTTTGCTGCTTTTAGATTTTTCAGCTGCTGTGGCTTCGGCGAGGGTTACAATCTCCACCGGTTCTTTTGCAGCCTGCGCCTGTTTGTAGCGCGCCATTTGGGTAGCATTCAACACCTGCTGATAATTTTGGCATTCGCCGGTAGCGCCCACGATGTGGTCTGCGGGCACGGTCATGGCTACTTCAAAATTTCCGAAAGTAAGCGCAAACTCTCCACGGCCTGTAAATTGATGGTGCTGCCATCCCTGGAAATCGCTGTAAACACAAACGCGGGGATACCATTGCGCCATCGTGTAAAGGTTATTGCCATCTTCAGGAAAATGTTCAAAACCTCCGCGGCCTCCCTGTTTCATGCGGTCGGTAATTTTATAAGACCAATCGATTTTCATGATGAAGCGTTGTCCGGCCTTTAACGGCGTAGGCAGATCCACGCGCATCATCGTTTTGTTGATGGTATATGGTAAGTCCTTGCCGGCATTGTCTTTTACGGTTTTTATTTTTACGCCGAGGCCATTATCCGAAGCGCCGGTTGCTTCGACCATCCGCTCGAGGCCTTCATCTGTCATAGCAGTGGGCAAAGAAGAGGAGGATTGATAATTGGCGTTATTGCGGTTGCTATGTTCGTTTTCGTCGAGTTGAATCCAGATATAGCTCAATTCATCCGGCGAATTATTAAAATAATTAAGCGTTTCGCTGCCGGTAAGCAAATTGTTTTTTTCGTCGAGCTCGCATTTGATATTATAATCGCATCGCTGCTGCCAGTACTTCGAGCCTGGTGCGCCGCTGGCGGTTCGATATTCATTGGGTGTGGGAAGAATGGTGCCCAGTTGTTCAAACTTATTGCCGTGGTTATTGCCCGGATTATTCTTAATATCCTGCGCACCCACATTTGCAGCAAGCAATACGAACGCAGTTAACAATGAAAGTTTTGACATGTATTCCAATTAAGTATATTTTATTAACGACATTCAAAAGCCTGCGCTCAAAAGCGGTTCTTCGGATGTCTTTAGATTTTTATCAGATAGGGATTCTATCTATCGCCATTTTAGCAGCGAAAGCAAAAACTGCCAGCGATACTACGAAAATATAAATTCTTTGAGGAATTTTAATGATATCGAGCAATAGTTTGCCAAGTAATAGAATTAGCAGCACTACCACAACCTGGCCCGCCTCCAGTCCCAGATTGAATCCAAACAGGCCCCAGCCAAATGACTGATCGCTCGCCAGCATCATCCGGATGGTGTTGGCAAAACCCAAACCGTGGATCAAACCGAAAAAGAGCGCCAGGAAATAGTTAACATTGACTTTTTTCGATGGTTTGCCGTAGATCAGATTCCAAAGCGCCGTGAGCACAATAGTCAACGGAATCAGAAATTCGACCCATGCTGAAGGCACGCGGATCAGGTTGAGCACGCTCAATGCCAGTGTGAGCGAATGCCCGATGGTGAAAGCGGTTACCAGAATTAAAACTTTCTTCCAGTCCGAGAACGTGTAAACCACAGCCAGGGCCAGGATGAAAAGTTGATGGTCCAGAGCATCTGTGCTGATTATATGTTTCCAGCCTTCGGTGAAATAGAAACTAAAGTCTGTCATAAGAACTAGATAAGGTTATAAATGGAAATGTTAAGCCGGAAGTTTTCATACCAGGCAAAGATTTATTTAAACTTTCCTGTTGAGCGTCGTCGTTTTCAAAGCGCCGGTCACGCAACGAATGAAGCCCATCTTTTGTCATATTAGTATTTTTACAAAATATGTCAATGATATTGTTGTTGAATAATTGGTTGTTAAGTTTGTTTTTGCTCGCCGCAAATGTACATCCATATCATGTAAGCGCAACCGAAATGGAATACGATGCCAAAGCAAAGCGCATTGAAATCAGTACCAAAATTTTTACCGACGATTTTGAACGGGCGCTTACAAAAGCTTACCGGCAAAAAATAAACCTGTGCGACAAGGAGCTGCGGCCGCAGATGACCGACCTGATCCGAACATATATCAACGAGCATCTCATAATTAAAGCAGGCAATAAATCGCTGCCGCTACAGCTTTACGGCTGGGAAATTGATCACGAAGCGGTGATTGTTTATAGCATTGCTCCGGCCGATTCTTTTAATCCGCATCGAATTGAACTACAAAAAACGGTATTGTTCGACATTTTTGATGATCAGATGAATATCATCCATTTTATTTATGAAGGCCGGCGAAAAAGCGTCAAACTGGCTTATCCGGAGGCAAAAGTGGTACTGTCTTTTTAATTGCTGCGCATGGAAATGCGCCAACCGTTCATCACAAATTGCCTGTGCTCAAGATCTAAATCGTTCATTTTGCCGTAAATTCGGTGCTTTAAATTTTTTTACATAATGCATAAATATTTACTTTCCATTCTGTTGACGGCCCTGGCTATGACGTCGTTTGGACAAAACGCGGGGTCGGCCTACAACGCTAAAGAAGCGTTTAATCCACAGTTTTATCCTTATCCGGGCAATGAATTCCGAAGCGCTTCGGGCGAGCCTGGCCCCAAATACTGGCAAAACCGCGCTGACTACAAAATCAGTTGCATCATCGATACCGGTAGCCATACTGTGTCGGGCAAAGAAGAACTGACCTATACCAATAATAGTCCCGATGATCTCCAATTTTTATGGTTACAGGTAGATCAGAATATCTATCGTAAGGATTCGCGCGGCTCCGCAACAACAACGGCTGCAGGCGGCCGCTGGGCGAATACCGGGTTCACCGAAGGCGACGTGATTAAATCAATTTCGGTCGAATGGAACGGTAAGAAATATACGCCTAAATACACGATAACAGACACGCGCATGCAGGTTTGGCTGCAAGAAGAATTGAAAAATGCAGGAAAGATAAAATTGAACATTGAATGGTCGTTTGAAGTGCCGATTTATGGAACCGACCGCATGGGGCGCCTGCAAACCAAAAATGGCTGGGTGTATGAAATTGCGCAATGGTTTCCGAGAATGTGTGTGTACGACGATTTGCAGGGATGGAATGTGTTGCCCTATGTGGGCCAGGGCGAGTTCTACCTCGAGTATGGCGACATTGATTTTTCGGTGACGGCGCCTGCGGATATGATTGTCGTAGGATCGGGCGAGCTTTTAAACCCCGCCGAATGTCTTTCCGCCACCGAAGCTAAAAGATATGCGGAGGCAAAGAACAGCGAAAAAACCGTTACTATTCGCAGCCAGGAAGAAGTGAATAAAAAGGTGAAGCCTGCAAAAGCCGCCAACACCTGGCGTTTTAGCATAAAAAGTACGCGCGACGTCGCTTGGGCTGCTTCCAAAGCATTTGTTTTTGACGGCGCAAAAATCAATTTGCCCAGCGGCAAAAAATGCATGGCGCTGAGCGCTTATCCCGTCGAATCTATTGGGAACGACGGTTGGGAACGCAGCACAGAATTTACCAAAGCATCCATCGAACACTATTCTAACAAATGGTTTGAATATCCCTATCCCGCAGCGGTAAATGTGGCGGGCATTGTTGGTGGCATGGAATATCCGGGCATCGTGTTCTGCGGTTACCGTGCGAAAGGTCGTGGGCTTTGGGGCGTAACGGATCATGAATTTGGGCATACCTGGTTTCCGATGATCGTGGGTAGCAATGAAAGAAAATACGCCTGGATGGATGAAGGCTTTAATACGTTTATAAATGGGCTTTCAACGGAGGCGTTCAATAACGGAGAGTTTGATAGCAAGCAGCCGGCGCCTGATGCTGGCAAAGGGTCTTTCGGCGAAAATATCGATGGATTGTATACCGTTCCCGACGCGGTTCAGCAAAGGAGCCTGGGTGTTACGGCTTATTACAAACCATCTCAAATGTTGAATGCGCTGCGCGATCAGGTATTAGGCCCCGAACGTTTCGATGCGGCCTTTAAAGAATATGTACATCGTTGGGCGTTTAAACATCCGGCGCCATGGGACTTTTTCCATACGATAGAAAATGTAGCGGGAGAGGATCTGGGCTGGTTCTGGCGTGGCTGGGTTTTGAATACCTGGAAAATAGATCAGGCGGTCAAAAATGTGGCTTATAAAGACAAACTACCTGCCAACGGCGCGGCCATTACCATCGAGAACCTGGAGCAAATGCCCATGCCTGTAGTAGTGGCAGTAAAGGAAGCAAACGGAAACGAGCAGCGCGTTTCACTGCCTGTTGAAATTTGGCAGCGCGGCGGCACATACACCTTCACCGTTGCTACCAGCTCAGAAATCAAAGAAGTAAAAATTGATCCTGATAATAAACTTCCGGATTGGAACCGCGTGAATAATGTTTGGTTGAAGAACTAATGAAAGAGGCCGTTTAACGCAAGAGCACAGCGGGTGTTCGTCATGACGCCGGTCATAAGTTTTAATGCTTCTTATTTTTCTTTTTATAAATTAATATCGCCTCGCAGTAATTTTTCTGCGAGGCTTTTTTATGGAAAAAATGCATCAATGCTTCTCAATGTTAAACTACAACTGTAGCAAAGAGGAGTGTTCAAAAAATTAAAATTTATAACTGGAGATGAAGTGTGCTGGCCGCCGGTTGTTTACAGAACTTTTAAAAAGGCAGAAAGAAAATCCAATCAATAAAATCGATATAAAAACCAGTAGCGCAAATGCCGTTGCCAACTATTGATGATTATAGAAAAACATCCAACAATTGAACACAACACGAGGATAGGAAGACGGTTATAAAGCGATGGCCACGTTTTCCATGAAATGGCCAGTCGTCCGCGCGCGGGGATGCATTTGCCCGAAAAGAAAGATATCCGGGAGACTTCATAAGAATTATTAAGACTCAAAAAAATAAATCCATCGGGATCATGGCATCGCTATGTCCCGGCCGCAGGGGCCGCTGATCTGCGATTCATCAACTCATCAAATTTTAAAACAACTACACATGGAAACAGCAAAAATTCTCGAAGCAGATTTTCTCGACATCGTTTTTGACGGCCGTAATAAAAGTTATGGCGCTTATGAGCTGCGCACCCACTATCAGCACCGGCTGATAAAAGCTATGCTAATCACAGTCGGCATCTTCATGGCTATCGCGGGAGGCGCATGGCTGAAGAACAGTTTGGCAAAAGCGAATGATAGCGATAAGGTGAGGATTTATGAAGACCTCGAAATCGCCAATATCAAACCCCTCGAGGAAAAGCTGCCGCCACCGCCGCCGCCGCCCCCTCCTGTAAAAATTGAAGCGCCGAAAATTAAAACGACTGACTTTACAACACCCATCGTAACGAAGGAAATGGTTGTTGACCCGCCGCCTACCCAAGATGAACTGATGGTTTCCAAAATCAGTAATATTACTCAGGATGGCATCAGCAACGTAGATATAGTGGTGCCGCCCGAGGACCGGGACGGGGAGAAAGGATTAATTACATCGGTGAAAAAAGAAGCGTCAAAGCTACCTTTTACAAGCGTTGAAATTGAAGCCTCTTACATCGGCGATTGGAAGAAATTCCTGGAAAGAAATTTGTCTGGCCAGGTGGCGGTAGACAATGGTGCGGCACCAGGCCTTTACACGGTTGTGATTCAGTTTGTAGTAGATATCAACGGCACTGTAAGCGATATAAAAGCCTTGACCAACAAGGGTTTTGGCATGGAGGAGGAAGCGATTCGCGTGATCAAAAAATCAGGAAAATGGAAACCAGCTTTTCAAAACAAAGGCGAGGTGAAAGCTTATCGTAAACAGCCCATTACTTTTCAGGTGACGGACCAATAGTTTTGCTTCTTACCCACATTCCCGGTCGGAAACCATTTGCCGCGAATGCACGAATATTTTTAGCTTATTCGTGCATTCGCGGCATTATCACTTAAATTTGCAGCACAAAAATATCTTAATTCATGACGTTGCATCGCGAAGGGAAGGGTTCGATTATTATCGCAGTAGTTTTGTTTCTGTTGATAAATTTTTGTACGTATAAATTGCTATACCCTTCTTATCCCATTATTTTTTACTTTCTTTTGATTGTCGCTGCGGTCGTATTGGGATTGGTCATATCTTTTTTCAGGATTCCCGGCAGAAATTATACAGATAGCGAACAAGCGGTCATAGCGCCCTGCGACGGAAAAGTGGTGGTGATAGAAGAAGTGCAGGCCGATGAATATTTTAAAGACAGAAGAATCCAGGTTTCTATTTTCATGAGCCCTTTGAATGTGCATGTGAACCGCAACCCGGTGAGCGGCGAAGTCGTTTACAACCAATATCACAAAGGAAAATACCTGGTAGCCTGGCATCCAAAATCGTCGACTGAAAACGAACGCCACACCAATGTTTACCGTGTGGGCAATAAAGAGGTCTTAACCAAGCAAATTGCCGGTGCATTGGCCAAGCGCATCGTCAATTATTTGTCGGTAGGCGACCAGGTAAAGCAGGGCGGAGAAATGGGATTTATTAAATTTGGCTCACGTGTCGACTTGCTCTTGCCGCTGGATGCGCAGGTGAAAGTAAAAATCGGCGATAAGGCGATTGGCGGTATTACTGAAATCGCGCACTGGTAGCTCATTGCTCGACACCAGATTGTCAACGCAAAAAATAAAAGTAAAATACAATGCAACGTTTATTATTGAATTTTCATTTTTAATCAAACAGAGAATGAAAGTTTAATAAAAGTTCTTTTCGACCCATAAAACCACAAAAAATATGCGGATGAAGTATTTAGTTCTTATGCTGGCCGTTGTTTGCGGCCTGTCGGTAAATGCGCAGCGCAGCTACGCAGATCAGGTAACAGCGACCGTTTCGAAGTTTATAAAAGCTTTGGAAGATAGCGACTTGCAGGCGCTTCATAGCCTGGCAGCGCCTAAACTTACTTATGGCCACTCGAGCGGAAAGATAGAAACCAAAGAGCAATTTTTACAAACTTTTAAAACGGGCGCCTCCGATTTTGTAAGCATAAAAATTACGGATCAAACCGTTGATATTGCCGGAACCACGGCTATCGTCCGCCACCTGTTTGACGCCGATACAAATGATAATAATAAGCCGGGACACGTGACCCTGAAAGTGATGACTGTGTGGCAAAAGCAGGGAAGCAAATGGGTGTTGCTCGCCCGGCAGGCCGTAAAGCCTCCCGCGCAATAATCAGATAAAAACTACCAGTCTTTCCCTACGCTGCCGCCAAACGGGGTTTTTTTACCAGCTACTTTGCGTTGGGTATTTTTTTCTTTTTGTTCTAACCGGTCCAGCTGCTGACGCGCCTGGTTCTTATTGAGTTTTGACTGGGCTGCCGGATTGGGTTGATCGGCTCCGCCGCCACCGCCGCTGCGCTTTCGTTCTGATAACGCCTTTTGTAAATTCTCTCTCGCCTTCGTATCGCTGGGGTTGAGGCGTAAAGCATTTTTGTAAGCCTCAATACTTGATTCAATATCTTTTTGATTGCTATAAACCACGCCGGTATTGTAATAAGCGCCAGATCTTAACGCCGCGCCGGCTGCTTCAGCAGCGCTGACTTTTTGATAGGTTTTGATGGCGTCGTCTAATTTTTTCTGCTTGAAAAGCGCGGTGCCTTTATTTATTAACGCAACATACCGGTATTTTTCATCGGTGACTTTGTCGTAGCTCGCCACGGCTTCGTTAAGCTGCCCCTTTGCAAAAAAATCGTTGCCTTCTTTAATGAAAGCTTGCGGGCTTTGCGCCAATAGTAATTTTGTCGCTGTTAAAAGAAATATGGTTAGGTAAAATTTCATTTTTATGGATGCAGCTATTTTCCTGCTTTTTTCTTGCCCTCTGGTAATAATTGTTCCCAGATCAACAGGCCGATCATGAGTGCCACAAATACCCAGAAATAATAAGAGAAACTCATGAGGTTGGCGTCGCCGGTTACTTTTTTATCGATTTGCGAAAGATTGCTTGTGATTTGTTTTACCGCTTCATCGCTGTTTTGTAAATGAACATAAACGCCTTTTGTGTTAGCGGCAATCTGCTTCAACTCGGCCTCATTTAGTTTTGAAATAATTTCCACACCGGTTTCTTCATCAATTTTATTTCCCCGGGTCGAATCATCAGGAATAAAACTCCCGGTGGGAGAGCCGATGCCCACGGTGTTTACCATCAGTCCGCGCTGAGCGAGTTCTTCCGATTTTTCGATAGCTTCTTCGTCGTGATCCTCTCCGTCTGAGATTAAAACCACGGCGCGGTATTTGGTATCGCGTTCGCCAAATGCGCGCAGGCTTTCATCAAGCGCATCGCTGATCACTGTCCCCTTCATCGGAACGCCGTCGGGCGAGGCTTCGCTTATAAACATTTGCGCGGCACTGTGGTCGGCGCTGAGCGGCATTTGCACATATGCTTTACCAGCAAAAAGGATCAGGCCAACCCTGCTGTCGGGCAAGGCGTCCATCAATTTGCTGATCAATTGCTTGGCACGTTCGAGGCGGTTGGGTTCAATATCTTTTGCCAGCATACTTCGGCTGACATCCAAGGCGAAAATGACGTCAATGCCTTCGCGGCTAATGCCATCGCCGCTCGAAGGTTTACGCAGGTTCATCACGGCGAGCACCCCAAAAAGAAAAGTGATGCAAAGAAGCAGGAATTTGAAATTGAAGCGACCCGGGCGATAGCGATACATCATCGTTTTCACCAAAGAAGGATCACCCATTCTTTTAATCACCCGCTGCTTCCAACGCCTGACGTTGAAAAAGAGCAATAGGAAAAAGAGGATGGCAAGGCCGAGCCAAACGAAGAAAATATATTGAAACTGAAATGCCATAGTTTGAAGTTATGCCGCAAATACAATACCACGACCTCACAAAAGCAACTCGATGCAGCTACATACGCCCTTCAAAAAATCCATACGCTTTTAAAATATCCTTTAACATTTTCAGGCGTACTTCTTTCATGTCATAATTGGGGTCGTCTGATTCTACATTCAGCACAAAGAAATAAGGGTGTTTATTTTCTTCGATCCATCCTACGATCCACCCCAATGCATGGTTTTGTTCTGTCTGCGCCCAGCCGGTTTTATAAGCTAATTTATAATTGGCATTATCTTCAAAAAGCATGGCGTGCTTCACTTTCTGCTGGTAAACTTTAAAAAATGGAAGTTCATCAAAATAAAGCTGCTTCACCACACCCAGGTTTTGATCAGGCGTTATTTTTAAAGAATTGTCGAGCCAAAAGGTGTCGATCTTCGTGATTTTATAGTTTTTCTTATCCGTGCCCGCGCCATACTTTAAGGAATCCAGCCAAAACTGCATGGTGTCTTTTCCAATGCGGCGCGCTACTTCCTGATAATAAGGAACAGCAGAAGCGCGAAATGCCTGGTACATATTCAAATCCTGGTTCCAGGCGGCAACGCTGCGTTCAACGCCATCCCAGGGTATTACCATACTGTCGCTGGAAATTTTACCGGTTTGTAACCCGATCAAAGAATTGATGATTTTAAAAGTCGATGCCGGCAAATAAGTGCTGTCGCGATATCTCTTTAAATTATAAACTGTGAAAACGCCGGTGCCGTTGTTAAACATGGCGAAAGTGCCGCGCAGGTTATTTTCCTGGAAAAACCTCTCGGGCATATCGTCTTCGGTTACATTGTTTTGCGTACAAGATGTTAATCCAAACGCCGCCGCCAACACAGCAAGAACTGCCAAAGACACGACACGGTTTTTTTTCGACCGCGTTGATGGTTTTTGAACGTTTTTATCTAATCTAACTAACCGGTTTTCTTTGCTTCTGATCATAAGTTTTGCAAAAATAAGCGTAGCGCTGCGTTAGTCCGTTTTTTTAAGAGATTTTAACGGCAAAATGGCATAGGTATTGTCTTATAAAATAGGAATAATAAGAGATGAAAGACAGCCTGTTATACAATCCGGGCAGCGATTATCGCCTGATCCTCGATTTGCCAAAAGCGGTAAAGCAGAAGGTGGCCGCCATAAAAATGGAGCTGGATGCGGCTTACAAAGGATTGGTGGTAGCTTCCGGAGAACCTTTCATCTATGTGGCTGCTTTCCCCTTACAGCAATCATCCGAGCAAGCGGTGATGGATGCTTTGCGAAAGGTTGCTTTGGGGTTTATGCCCTTTAAAATACATTTGAAAAATTTTAATCATATTGAGACGGAGGAAATTTTTATCAATATTGAAGAAGAGCAGCCAGTGCTGAAACTCGTGAAGCAAATAGAGGGCGCCTTGTCGGGGATTCAAGAGTTGCGCCTGAATGCTTCCCCGCGGGTTACGATAGCAAAAGGGCTGCAGCCCTTTCAGTTTGTAAAAACCTGGGAAAGCTTTAGCGGGAAAACCTTTGCCGCTACCTTCGTAATGAGCGAGATGCTGGTTTTGAAAAGGCTTGACGGCTATAAAAGCTGGCAAATACTTGATCGGCTTTCATTTGAAAATATGCTGATGCGTGCCGAGGGTTAAACTTTGATATAAATCTTCTTTTTGTCGAGCCAATAACAAATGGCCCACATAAATATGATAACGGTCAACGCATAAAGAAATGACCCCAATCGGGGATCGCCGGGAATATGGATATAGATTTTTTTATAGAACCAATTCCAAAAGTTAACGCCGGTATCAGAGGTAAACAAAGCTGCGGTTTTAGGCAGAAAAGCGCTGAGCGCAAAAATGAACAGCGGATTTTTTCCAAAAACTTCAAAAAAACGCGTGGGGAAGCCTTTATAGTTTTTTATTTCAACCAGGTAAATCATGACGGATAAGGTGAGCGTAGCCAGGCCAACCGTATAAACCGTATAGGAGCTGGTCCATATTTTTTTGTTGATAGGAAAGGTTAAATCCCAAAATAAGCCGGTAACAACCAATGTCAGACCGGCGACAAACAGCGTCGTAAGCGTTTTGAAAATGGCATTGGGGTCGTCGGCCGACGCATTGTTTTTAATTAAACTGCCCACAAAATAGCCCAAAATTACTTCTACGATAGCGGGAACGGTGCTCAACAATCCCTCCGGATCGAACGGAACCCCTTCTCCGCGATACATATGAGGCAGGCCGAGCATCGCTTTGTCAATGCCCGTTCCTACCCAACCTTCCAGGCTATAAGGATCGATGGGGTTCCCGGCCACGCAAACGATCCAATACACCAACAGAAGCAGTAGCGAAACAAACCAGGCCGCCCTGGGTTTTAGAAAATAAGCGATAACCGATGCAAAGAAATAACAGACGGCGATCCTTTGCAGCACGCCAAAAATGCGAACGCCTTTTTCGGGGTTGTGCTGGTTCACCCACCCGATAAATTCAAGGCTACCTTCGTGCCAGCGCAGGAAAGGATACCAGTTGAGGAACAATCCGATGCCGAAAATAATCAGTGTTCTTTTGATTACTTTTCGCCAGAAAAAAGCTGTTCCGGCCGTTTTTAATTTAGGAATTACAAAAGCCATGGCATTGCCCACCGCAAACAGGAAAAAAGGAAAAACCAAATCGGTCGGCGTGAGGCCGTGCCAGGGCGCATGTTTTAACGGCCCATAGATATGGCCCCAGCTTCCGGGGTTATTCACCAAAATCATGAGGCAAACCGTAGCGCCTCGAAATATATCCAGCGAGCGGTAACGTAGGTTCATAGCTATTTTTCTAAACCTTTAAATATACGCAAAATTGCGATTTGGGATTGATGACAATTTCACGGTAAGCAGGCATACGACTATATTTGCAATCTGTTTACTATTAAAATTTTTATCCTACTATGGCAGGCAAGACCATTATCATCACCGGCGGGGCGGGCTTTATCGGCTCCCATGTCGTGAGATTATTCGTAAATAAATACCCCGATTACCAGATTATTAATCTGGATGCGCTCACTTACGCAGGAAATCTTGAGAACTTAAAAGACATCGAAGACAAAAGCAACTACATTTTTGAGAAAGTAAATATCGTGGACGCGGACGCTGTAAAATCCGTTTTTGAAAAACACCAGCCCGATGGCGTTATTCACCTGGCGGCAGAAAGCCATGTCGACCGGTCAATTACGTCGCCGTTAGATTTTGTGTATACCAATGTGATAGGCACCGTGAATTTGCTCAACGCTGCAAAAGAATTATGGAAATCTGATTTTGACGGAAAGCGCTTTCATCATGTGTCAACAGACGAAGTGTATGGCGCCCTGGGCGATACCGGCTTTTTCACGGAAGAAACGGCCTATGACCCGCACTCACCTTATTCGGCTTCCAAAGCATCGTCCGATCATTTTGTGTATGCTTATGCCGACACTTATGGTTTGCCAGTGGTGTTGACGAATTGCTCCAACAATTACGGACCGAACCATTTTCCCGAAAAGCTAATTCCATTAATGATCCATAATATCATTAATAATAAGCCGCTGCCGGTTTATGGTGACGGAAAGTACACCCGCGACTGGTTGTATGTAATTGATCATGCGCGCGCTATTGATTTGGTTTTTCATGAAGGAAAAAATGCAGAAAAATACAATGTGGGCGGCTTTAACGAGTGGAAAAACATCGATCTGGTAAAATTACTTTGCCAGCAGATGGATGAAAAACTGGGCCGCGATGCCGGAACCAGCGAACAACTCATCACTTTTGTGAAGGACAGGCCCGGCCACGATTTGAGATACGCGATCGACGCTGGTAAAATCAATAAAGAATTGGGCTGGTCGCCCTCCGTCACTTTTGAAGAAGGCCTTTCTAAGACCATCGACTGGTTTTTAGAAAACAAACAATGGCTTGAGAATGTAACCAGCGGTGACTATCAAAAATATTACGAGAAACAGTACAATTAAAAGGCGGATCGTTGATACCGGCGTATCCCTTGTCTGATAAATGTGAAGCGATTCATGAAAATTTGATGTTTACCTAACACCACTAAACCAACTTATCAATTATTCAACAACAATTTAATACATAATGAAAGGCATCATTCTCGCCGGCGGCTCCGGAACCCGATTGTACCCCATTACCAAAGCTATAAGTAAGCAGCTCATGCCTATTTATGATAAGCCGATGATTTATTATCCATTGTCGGTGCTGATGATGGCCGGGATAAACGAAATTCTTATTATTACCACGCCCGAGGACAGTGCAGGATTTAAAAGGCTTTTGGGCGATGGGTCGCGGGTAGGATGCAGGTTCGAATACGCCGTTCAGGAAGTGCCCAATGGTTTAGCGCAGGCTTTCGTCATCGGCGCCGAGTTTATTGGCAATGACAAAGTAGCGTTGGTGCTCGGCGATAACATCTTTTATGGTGTAGGGTTGGGATCGCAGCTAAAAAAGCTGACCGAGGTGGATGGCGGCTACGTTTTTGCCTATCGCGTGAGCGACCCCGAGCGCTATGGCGTTGTTGAGTTTGATGAAGACATGAAAGCCATTTCGATTGAAGAGAAGCCCGAAACGCCCAAGTCGAACTATGCCGTGCCTGGTTTATATTTTTACGACAACAGTGTAGTAGACATTGCCCGCCAACTCGAACCTTCGGCACGCGGGGAATACGAGATCACGGATATCAATAAAATTTATCTGAAAGAAGAAAAGCTTCACGTTGCCGTGCTCGATCGCGGCACAGCCTGGCTGGACACCGGTACATTCGATTCTCTGACCGACGCAGCTGAATTTGTCCGTGTGATCGAAAAGCGGCAGGGAACCAAGATCGGATGCATTGAGGAAATTGCCTGGCGCAGCGGCTTCATCTCCAAAGAGCAATTGCAGGTGTTGGGCGAGGAGCTGATTAAAAGCGGATACGGCGCTTACCTGAAAAAACTCTAACCGAGGGCTGATTTTCTAAGAACTAAGTAAACATGTAGAAAAACGCCACATTGAATGCTTTAATTTTATAGTTTATGCCTTCATATTTGTCTTTTGACGGTACATTTGCATACATTCAAACCAAATTTAAATTGTAGCCCTCCTGGTTTTTTTGAACCTAAATAAATGGGGGGACCCACTAAATCTAATAATATATGAAAATTGCTGTAGTTGGTACTGGTTATGTCGGCCTGGTAACGGGTACTTGTTTTGCCGAAACCGGGAATATGGTGCATTGCGTTGACGTCAATAAAGCCAAAATCGCTAAGTTGCGAAAAGGGAAATGCCCTATCTATGAGCCGGGGCTGGATGTGCTCCTGCAGCGGAATATCAAAGAAAGCCGGATACTTTTTACCACCGATCTCAAGGCTGCCGTAAAAAAATCGGACATCATCTTTTTGGCGCTGCCTACTCCTCCCGGTGAAGATGGTTCGGCTGATTTGAAATACATCCTGCAGGTAGCCGAAGATTTATCAGGCATTATAACCGACTACAAAGTGATTGTTAATAAGAGCACAGTGCCGGTAGGAACCGCAGAAAAAGTGGCCGCTGTACTGGGAAAAAAACTGGCTCCGGAACTTTTTGATGTGGTTTCGAACCCCGAATTTCTGCGCGAAGGGATTGCGGTAGATGATTTTCTAAAGCCCGACCGCGTGGTGATCGGAACTTCTTCTGACCGGGCCCGCGATGTGATGAACGAGTTGTACCAACCCTTCGTTCGCCAGGGTAATCCCATTTACTTTATGGATGAGCGCAGCTCGGAAATGACAAAATATGTGGCAAACTCCTACCTCGCCATGAGAATTTCTTATATGAACGAGGTGGCCAATCTTTGCGAATTAACCGGCGCAAACGTTGATCTGGTAAGAATTGGTATCGGTAGCGACAGCCGCATCGGAAAGCGCTTTCTGTTTCCCGGAATCGGATATGGTGGAAGCTGCTTTCCCAAAGACGTATTGGCGTTGCATCATACTTCCAAACAAAATAAATACGATTTCAAACTTTTAGATACGGTGATGAAGGTGAATAAGACCCAAAAAACCGTGTTGTTTAAAAAGATTAAAAAATATTATAAGAACGCGCTGAAAGGGAAGAAGTTTGCAATTTGGGGATTGGCGTTCAAGCCTGAAACAGATGATATTCGCGATGCGCCGGCCCTGGAACTGATTCAGGAGTTGCTAAGCGCCGGTGCCAAAGTAACGGTTTTTGACCCCGAAGCAATGGCGAACGTGAAAGCCATTTTTGGTGATAAGATTAGTTATGCGAAAGACCAATATGTAGGATTGAAAGACGCTGATGCGTTGTTGATTGTTACCGAATGGAGCGAGTTCAGGAACCCTGATTTCGAGCGCATGGTAAATGATCTGAAAAACAAGGTGGTTTTTGACGGTAGAAATGTGTACAGCCTCGAAAAAATGGAAGAACTGGGTTTCTATTACAACAGCATTGGCCGAAAAATTATTAATAACAGAAAATAGCCAGTGTTTTTTATTGAAAACAGGCTATTACGCTTTAAATATTGAAGATCAGCAATGAAAAAGGTTTTAATTACGGGGGCTGCAGGCTTTTTGGGGTCACATTTATGTGATAAATTTATCAAGGAAGGGTATCATGTTATCGCTATGGATAATCTGATCACCGGCGATCTGAAAAACCTGGAACACCTGTTTCCCAACCCTGAATTCGAGTTTTATCATCATGATGTAACCAAATATATTCATATCCCGGGCAACCTCGACTATATTCTTCATTTCGCTTCGCCGGCCAGCCCGATCGATTACCTGAAAATCCCGATTCAAACGTTAAAAGTGGGCGCGATGGGTACCCACAACTGCCTGGGCCTGGCCAAGGCAAAAGGCGCGCGCATTCTGGTGGCTTCCACCAGCGAGGTTTACGGCGACCCGCTCGTGCATCCTCAAACTGAGGAATATTGGGGAAATGTAAACCCGGTAGGGCCGCGGGGTGTATATGACGAGGCGAAACGATATATGGAATCCATCACGATGGCCTACCATACGTTTCATAATGTGGCCACCCGGATTGTCCGCATTTTTAATACTTATGGTCCCAGAATGAGGCTGAATGATGGCCGTGCATTGCCCGCTTTTATTGGCCAGGCGCTTCGCGGAGAAGATATTACGGTGTTTGGGGATGGTTCCCAAACGCGCAGTTTCTGCTATGTAAGCGATTTGATAGAAGGCATTTACCGGTTGTTGTTGAGCGACTATGTTCACCCGGTGAATATTGGCAACCCCAACGAAATTTCACTCAAAGATTTTGCGGAAGAAGTACTGAAGTTGACAGGAAGCCAGGTGAAAATAGTTTATAAGCCGCTACCGGTGGACGATCCCAAACAGCGGAAACCGGACATCACCAAGGCAAAGGAGTTTTTGGACTGGACACCTCGGGTAGACCGGGCGGAGGGATTGGCGGAAACCTATAACTACTTTAAGTCGCTCCCATCGGAAGAATGGTTTAAGCAGCCCAAAGAGTTTGTATCTGCGAAATAGCACGACCTTATTTGTCAGTCAAAATATCAAATCTTGCCAAAACAGGCAGGATTTTTTCTTTTGCAACTGTTGTATTGGCGGATGGCGTCATTCGGTAAAGTTTTTGTAATATTTTTCGCAACCGGCGATTATTGATGTTTAAGCATTAATTTTGGCCACATTTCTTCACAAGCATAAACCCCGGGCAGCATGGAAAAAGAAAAAGAGTTCAGCGATTTACTGGTTGATAATGCAGGGTTTTTAAAGCCATTCGCCGTTAACCTTACCAAAAATAACGAGACGGCTAACGATCTTTATCAGGAAACCCTTTATAAGGCATTAGCCAATAAAGAAAAGTACCATTCGGGTACAAATATCAAGGCGTGGTTGTTTACCATCATGCGCAATATTTTCATCAATGATTATCGGCGTAATGCCAAGCGCAGAACTGTTTTTGATAGTACGCCTGAGGATTATCTGATCAATATGCGCCAGGTTTCGGTGGCCAATTCGGCCGAAAGCAGTTTGAGGCAGAAGGAAATCGAAGCTGCGGTAGAGGCTTTGCCCGAAACTTTCAAAGTGCCGTTCAAATTATACTTTGAAGGATATAAATACCAGGAAATTTCTGAATATTTAGATGAACCGCTGGGCACGATCAAAAGCCGCATCCACTTTGCGCGGAAGTTGCTCAAAGAGCAAATCAACAGATATTAAAATAGAAGATCCCGCTGTATTGGCGGGATTTTTTTATGGAACAACTTCCGAGGTATTGAAAAAAGACCGGACTGTTGTGCTCCGCACCATTTGCAATCTGTTTTAATCCTTTTTTTGATTGCCTTGCCAGCCGAGTCTCACCAATGATTTTGTAAGTTGGCCGTGGACTCGGCGTTTAGAATGGAATTTTAACTATACACCGAGTCCCTTTCAGGAGACTCAGCTGAGAAGGAAGAAAACGCTCGGGTAATATTTGGAATATCTCAACTCCTTAAATTTCCTTCCCAGCCGAGTCTCACCAATGATTTTGTGAGTTGGCCGTGGACTCGGCGTTTAGAATGACTTGAACTTACGCCGAGTCCCTTGCAGGAGACTCGGCTGAAAAGGAAAGAGTAAATCAACAGATATTAAAATAGAAGATCCCGCTGTATTGGCGGGATCTTCATTCCTAGCCGAGTCTCACCAATGATTTTGTAAGTCGGCCGTGGACTCGGCGTTTAGAATGACTTGAACTTACGCCGAGTCCCTTGCAGGAGACTCGGCTGAAAAGTAAAAAGAAAATTATATATCACTATGATCTCTGCTCGGATTCCTGTCTCAAGGACGACCGCTCGAAACTTCCGTCCCAACCTAGTCTCACCTCCGATTACCTTCCCAGCCGAGTCTCACCAATGATTTTGTTAGTTGGCCGTGGACTCGGCGTGTAAAATTGACTTGAACTTACGCCGAGTCCCTTTCAGGAGACTCGGCTGAAAAGAAAAATGATCTCTTCCCAACCGAGTCTCACCAATGATTTTGTGAGTCGGCCGTGGACTCGGCGTTTAGAATGACTTGAACTTACGCCGAGTCCCTTTCAGGAGACTCGACTGAGAAGGAAACTCAAATTTGACCAGCCCTTTCACCATTCGTCAATGATTGGTTGCTTATTCGTCAGAGCTTCAAGGTCCATATTGGTCAAGACAATAGTAACATCCCCATTGTTTCCGTTATAACTGGACCCGAACCAAATTTTTTCAAATCTATTTTTGAACCAAAAAGGAAATCATAATCTTTTATGGCCAAGTCTTCCTCTAACACATTATCCGGTACTCCCAGCGTTTTCACCAAAGAGTCTAATATATGCGTTTTAAAAGCAATGTTTATATATAATGCGTAATGATCGCCCATTCTGTAAGCGAATATGTCTTTGATAGGAGACCCCCCAAATGAAATATTGCCCGTTTGTTTTTGGTGCTGCGTTGAAGATCCTATAAGTAAGAAAATGGCGCTGCCTAAAAAGCACCATCTTTGCAGGAGCATTATAATCCTCAAACTGATTTCTAACAAACTCAATAGTTTCTTTGGGATGGAAAATAGAATCTTCAATATTCATTTTCATATTTTTAACCTGAGCATCCAGATTAATCGACATCATAATAACAATGCAAATTAAACTAAATGCAATTTTTCCAGTATAGTTAAACTTATTCATCACAGTCGTGAAGATTTTCCTCCCAGCCGAGTCTCACCAATGATTTTGTGAGTTGGCTGTGGACTCGGCGTTTAAAATTGACTTGAACTTACGCCGAGTCCCTTGCAGGAGACTCGGCTGAAAAGGAAAGAGTAAATCAACAGATATTAAAATAGAAGATCCCGCTGTATTGGCGGGATCTTTTTTATGTGTGTCTATTTTTAGGTTGACGCTTTTGGCGGTGACTCCAACCATAAATCCCTCAATACGGTACGAGGTGTTCGTCAAAACATCTTGCATAAAACTCAGAAGAACTTTTCCTTCCCAGCCGAGTCTCACCAATGATTTTGTGAGTTGGCCGTGGACTCGGCGTGTAAAATTGACTTGAACTTACGCCGAGTCCCTTTCAGGAGACTCGGCTGAGAAGTAAAAAGAAAATTATATATCACTATGATCTCTGCTCGGATTCCTGTCTCAAAGAAGACCGCTCTAACCTTTCTTCCCAGCCGAGTCTCACCAATGATTTTGTGAGTTGGCCATGGACTCGGCGTTTAGAATGGAATTTTAACTATACACCGAGTCCCTTTCAGGAGACTCAGCTGAGAAGGAAGAAAACGCTCGGGTAATATTTGGAATATCTCAACTCCTTAAATTTGCTTTATCTCAAACAAATCCGAAATATTAGCCAGTCCGATCGCTTATTTAAAAGGCGTAGGACCACAGCGTGCCGAGCTGTTGCAAAAGGAATTGGGCATCTTTACCTTCAACGATCTGCTGCATCATTTCCCTTTTCGGCATGTTGATAAAACACAGGTAACGCCTATCGGCAACGCAAGCCCGGCAGAGGAATATATACAGTGTGCAGGCATTTTGGAGCCTTTTCAAATTATAGGGGAAAAGCGTGGCCGCCGGCTGATTGCGCAGTTGCGGGATAAAACCGGCACGGTAGAACTGGTTTGGTTTAGCGCTATCAGCCTGATCCAAAAAATGTTGCAGCCAGGACAAGCCTATATTGTCTATGGAAAATTGAGCTGGTTTTTGTCTAAGCCTCAAATGGTGCACCCGGAAGTGGAAGCCTGGACGCCCGAAAAGCTGGAGGGAAAAGCTTATCTCGAACCGGTATATCCCTCCACGGAAAAATTAAAAGCCAAAAATCTGGGTGGCCGGCAAATTGGCAAACTCACCAAAGTGTTGATGCCTCATGTGCGTCAGCAGGATTTGCCGGAAAACTTCCCCCAGAAAATCCTCGATGATCTTAAGCTAATGTCACGGTTCGATGCTTATCAGCAACTTCATTTTCCTCAAAGCCAAAAACATTATGAGGCAGCTTTAAGGCGGTTGAAGTTTGAAGAAATTTTTCTGGCCCAGATGCGTATGAATCTGCTGCGTTCGCAGCGCCACCGTTTTTCAAAAGGGCTGGTTTTTGACAAAGTGGGCGCTTATTTCAACGATTTTTATAATCAATATTTACCCTTTGCATTAACAGGCGCTCAGAAGCGCGTGTTGAAAGAAATCAGGACAGATACCGCCCGCGGGCGACAGATGAACCGGCTGCTCCAGGGAGATGTGGGCAGCGGCAAGACCATTGTGGCCCTGCTTTGTATGCTGCTGGCTGCTGATAATGGGTTTCAATCGGTGCTGATGGCGCCTACCGAAATACTAGCGCGACAGCATTTTCAGGGCATTTCCGACCTGCTGCTTCCGATGGATATCGGCGTGGCGCTGTTGACCGGATCGGTTAAAGGAAAGGAGCGAAAGGCCATTTTGCAGGGCGTTGTTGACGGGTCGGTCCGGTTGCTGATCGGGACGCACGCCGTTATTGAAGATGCGGTTCAATTTGAAAACCTCGGACTGGTGATCGTGGATGAGCAGCACCGCTTCGGGGTGGCGCAGCGGGCGCGCCTTTGGGAAAAAAACGAAATTCCTCCACATGTGCTGGTAATGACGGCCACGCCGATTCCGCGTACGCTGGCAATGACAGCTTATGGCGATCTGGATTATAGTGTGATTGATGAGTTGCCGCCGGGCAGGCAGCCGGTTCAGACCGTGCACCGCTTTGACCAGGATAGAAGCCAGGTGATGGAATTTTTAAAAACAGAAATCGCTTTGGGCAGGCAGGTGTATATCATATTCCCTTTGATCGAAGAAAGCGATAAACTGAATTATGAAAACCTGATGCGCGGTTACGACGAGATTAAAACCTATTTCCCTGAACCGGAATATTGGATCAGTATGGTGCACGGTAAACAACCTGCCGCACAGAAGGAATTGAATATGCAGCGCTTCGTGCAACACGATACGCAAATTATGGTTTCCACAACCGTTATCGAAGTGGGGGTTAATGTGCCCAATGCTTCGGTGATGGTCATAGAAAGTGCGGAGAAATTCGGACTGTCCCAGCTTCACCAGCTGCGCGGAAGGGTGGGACGCGGTGCAGAAAAAAGTTATTGCATTTTGCTCACCGGCCGGAAATTGGGAAACGACGCCCGCGAGCGCATGAAAATAATGACCTCCACGAATAATGGTTTTGTTATTGCCGAGAAAGACCTCGAGTTGCGCGGTCCCGGCGATATTGAAGGCACCCGCCAAAGCGGTGTGCTCAATTTTAAACTCGCCAATATCGTCAATGACCGGGCAATGGTTGAAGTAGCCAAAAAAGTGACGGAAGCAATTTTGACGGATGACCCCGAGCTAACGATGCCCGAGAATGAACCGCTAAAAGCCTTTCTTCAATCTCAAAAGGGAAAGACCATTTGGAGCAAAATTTCTTAAAAGGGCGGCCAGGCGCAGCCGGACCGCCGCTATGGATAGGGTTTAAAAGTTTTTAGAAATTCCAATATTGAAGGTTTTGCCGAAGTTGACGCCGAATTGTCCTGATCGGAGATTAGCTGGCGCATGCTTATAGGATGACATTTCATACTCAATGCCGCCGAAGTCCAGGTTCAGCCCAAATCCATTTTTAACATTGATAAAGACTGCAGGAAAAAGTTTTGAGGAAACCCCTCTCAGGTCACTGCCATCGGTTCTTTTATACTGGCCCTCCAATTGGCCAAAAAGTGAGAAGATGTCAGACAATTGATGGGTGTAGCGCACGAAGGGGCCGAATCCGTAAGAAGTGTGCCTGCCTGCGTAGTTCATAGGGCTAACATACTTTTCTTTTGTCCAATCCAGCGATCCTGTTACACCGGCAGTCCAGTTTTTATCAAACTGGTACCCCACAAAAGGATTGATGGCAAAGTTGGTGGACCTGGAAATGCTGTAAAACTGATCATTAATAAAGACATGCTGATTCTTTAAAGTGCTGAAGCTGGTATTACCACCCACGAGAACGGTGCCTTTTTGGGCATTTGCCGCAACGGCCATAAGAAAGCTAAAAATGCTTAACTGAATTTTTCTCATAAAAGTTAATTTTTAAATTTGGCGGCAAAATAGGGCGCATATCATATCAAAAAATATATACAATTGTTAATTTGCAGAATGTTGTGAAATTGAAACGGTTGTGTGTTTTTATCAACTCAAACAAACTTCAGTAAAATTGGAAGACAGGCGCCACTGGAATCATTAGTCTTGGGTTTTAGCTGGTTTTTCTATTAACAAAAAGCAGGATTTAATGAGCTAGCGAAAAAACTTGTAAAACCGCGCAGTTTGGCATAAATTTAAATACCTTAACGCTTGTTAAGCCATTTAAATTCAATCTTAAAAATATCGATTATGAAACTATCTGAATTAAGACCTGGCGACTGGGTATTGTTAAATGATAACGGCGTGGAAAGAGAAGGCACTGTTTTACGGATCAGTAATGAGGATAACAAAGTTTGTGTCAATAACGGTATACAGGACTTTTGGTACGAACTGGGCGATATTAAACCTGTACCGCTTGCTGAAAAACATTTGCTTGAATTGGGATTTGAAAAACTCGAAGCGGATGGGGGTGCGAAATATGGTAAAGGCGCTTTCCGCGTTCACACGCCTTCGGAAACGGACTTTTCAAAAGTAGAAGCCTGGTACCGCGAAGACAAAAGGTTTTTTGATCATCCCATTACCGTGCATCACCTGCAAAATATCCATCTCGATATGACCAAAGTGCAACTCGAAGCATAGTACTGCACAAATCAATTTTATATAAAAGCCGGCCGCAGTCCATTGCAGCCGGCTTTCTGCTTGCATCAGTTTTGCTTATCGGGCGATGACTTTTAACGTCCGCGAGTAGGTAAAGGATCCGTTGATATCTTCGACCGCAATCCTGATAAAAGCGTGTGGGTTTTCCGGAGATACTTCCACACTACGCGGCTTTTTGCTGCAGCCTGCTATAGCAAGAAGCAGGACAAAGGCGGCGGCGACGGCCCCAAAGCTCAGCTTGCTTTTTCTTTTATAAAACAAACTGCTCAATAATGCCGCCAATAAAATTGCTATAAACGCCATGGAAATGTTTAATAAACGTTTGGCCGACAAATCATAATTGAAATCGTATTGCAAGGTTTGCGAAGAGGCGCCCTCGTTGGCTTTGGTTGGAACTGTTCCTAACCGCGTAAAATTTTTGCCGTCCGCGGTAGCTTCGATATGAAAGGCCTTCATATTCATTTCAGATGCGGTCGTCCATCTCACCGATAAAATTCCGTTGTCCTCGTTCAGGGTTGCTGTTATTTCTTTGAACATAGCAGGCAACGCATCATTATTTTCATCCGCAATGGTGCTGGCCTGGCCACAACTGCTTTGCGACAGCCCGGTCGGCCAGTTAGCGCCGGTGCAGGTAGCTTCTGTGGCGTTGGGCCCGCAATAGGTGGCGGAGCCGGGTGAAATGAGATCCACGTCGGAGAGCGCCAGCCAATGGATCTGGCTTTCCGAAGCCACGGGTGCGCCAGCTGCCCCTGAAGCAGTGGCTTTTGTAATAAAATGGGCGTAGGCATTGGTGGTGCCGGTAAAATCAACCGTCGCGTAGCTCACGGCCTGCTGGCTATAGGGGCCGCAAATCTCCATTACGCTTCCGTTGTCCTGCTGAATGCTGGCAGTATTGGCGCTGGAAGGGTTGCTGGCCGTAGGATCGGAAACGCTGAGCGACCCGGTAATCGAAAAATAAGAGAAACGGCCCAGTTTAAGCAAGCTTGAAACATCCAGCGTAGATCCGATACTCGCGCCGCCATTGAAAACAACGCCAGCGCCATCGCGAACGTCGAGCGTGCCAAAAATCTCGATGGATCCGGCTCCCTGTAGCTCCACACCGGGCATAAGAATCAACGTCGCTCCGTTTTGAATTTGTATATTCACCACGCCCGCCAGGTCGGAATTCAGGCAATAAGTGTTTCCGGAGACTAGCGGGTATTGACCGGTATACGGGATAGAACCCGAGGGGCATTGCGCCTGGGATTGAAGGGAAAATAATGCAAGCAGGCAGACAAGCGCTGGCCAAAAATGTAACTTTTTCATGAGTAAGATTTTATCAGGTTGGAGACAGGCGGACAGCCGTAATATAAATTACGCAAAATGGCCGGTTTGCCAAAAAAGTCGAGAAAGTTTCATTTTTAAATACTTTCTCCTTATCTTTGCACCCCTAAAATTTTTATGGCTAAACAACCCTTAATAAAACAAGACGGTGTCATTCTGGAAGCCTTGTCCAACGCAATGTTCAGGGTAAAACTGGATAATGGACATGAAATTTTAGCGACCATATCAGGAAAAATGAGGATGCATTATATCCGGATTTTGCCTGGTGACAAAGTAGGATTGGAAATGTCGCCTTACGATTTAACCCGCGGGCGTATCAATTTTAGGTATAAAAATTAAGCTTCAAATCTTAAAAACAAAAAAGATGAGAGTAAGAGCATCAATAAAAAAACGCAGCGCGGATTGCAAAATTGTACGCCGTAAAGGAAAGCTGTACATTATCAACAAAAAGAATCCCCGCTTCAAGCAGCGCCAGGGATAATTGAAATCAGACTTTTAAATTCAGACTTAAAATTAAAATATGGCTCGTATTGCCGGTGTTGACTTACCAAAAAATAAAAGGGGCGAAATAGGTTTGACCTATATCTACGGAATTGGCCCTTCTACGGCTAAATACATTCTTGATAAGAACAGTATTGACCGTAACAAAAAAGTAAATGATTGGAACGATGACGATCTTAATGCCATCCGTACCACCATTACCGAAGAGTTAAAGGTAGAAGGACAACTGCGCAGCGAAACCCAGATGAACATTAAGCGTTTGCTGGATATCGCCTGCTACCGTGGTCTTCGTCACAGAAAAGGTTTGCCCGTTCGTGGTCAGCGTACTAAAACAAATAGCCGCACACGTAAAGGTAAACGTAAGACTGTTGCTGGTAAGAAAAAAGCAGCTAAGAAGTAATTAGCAAATAGCAATAGGCTGTAGGCCGTAAGTAGTAAAGATGCTTACGGCTTAAAGCCTATCAGCATTATATGCACCAGTTATAACCTGATCGATTACGGAAGCCCCGGTGCAGGAAAAGGGTCGACAGGGGTTCGCATAAAGCGGATTTTATTTTTAAATTAGATTACCTCAGTTTTCTCATGGCAAAAGGACAAAAAGGACAGCTCAGCGCTAAAGCTGCCGCAAAGAAAAGAATCGTAAAAGTAGACGCTTTTGGCGATGCGCACATTTCAGCAACATTTAACAACATTATTATCAGCCTTACCAACAAGTCTGGCCAGGTGATTTCCTGGAGCAGCGCCGGTAAAATGGGCTTCCGCGGTTCTAAAAAGAACACACCTTATGCAGCTCAAATGGCTGCCGCTGATGCTGCAAAAGTAGCGTTGGACGCAGGTTTGAAAAGAGTAGATGTATATGTAAAAGGCCCGGGTTCGGGTAGAGAAGGAGCGATCCGCTCGCTTTCTCAAAATGGTATCGAGATCGTTACCATCAAAGACGTTACGCCGCTTCCGCACAACGGATGCCGGCCTCCTAAAAAGAGAAGAGTATAAGCCCACTTAAATCCTCCAAGGGGAGGACTTGTGAAGCTCAAAATATTTTTAAGTTCTTTATATAAAATAGGATCAGGATTTTTTAATAATGATTCTATGGCCAAATTTTAACGACCCCGCAAGCCCTCCTGTTTGGGAGGGCTTGGGTGGGCCGCTTCATTTCAAAAAAGGGTACGCAATTCATTTTTTATAAAGCTTTTTACTGATTGTTGTACCGGTTTCAAAAAAAGCTTAAATGAAAGTATAATTATGGCACGTTACAATGGTCCTAAGACCAAGATCTCCCGTATTTTCGGAGAGCCTATTTTAGGTAATGGTAAATGGTTGGGTAAAAACAGCAACCCTCCCGGTCAACACGGTGAAAAGCGCAAGCGTAAAACTTTAGGTGAATACGCGTTGCAGCTGCGCGAAAAGCAAAAAGCAAAATACACTTATGGTGTTTTGGAAAAGCAATTCCGCAAAACCTACGAAGAAGCGAATCGTCGCAAAGGTGTAACCGGTGATAACCTTATCAAATTACTTGAATCTCGTTTAGACAACACTGTATTCCGCATGGGCATCGCGCCAAGCCGCCCTGCTGCACGCCAACTGGTGAGCCACAAGCACATTGAAGTAAATGGCGAAGTGGTGAACATTCCCAGCTATCTGTTGAAAGCAGGTGATGTGATCACGATCAAAGAAGGAAGCAAAAACCGCACATCTATCACAAGCGTGGTAGCTGCAAAAAATCCTAAATATTCGTGGTTGGATTTTAACGAGACTACTTTTACTGGTACTTTCATTACTTATCCTGAAAGGGAAAATGTTCCTGAAAACATCAAGGAGCAACTGATCGTAGAATTGTACAACAAGTAATTTTTAGTGAATTGAGGTAGTGAGCTTCGGGAGTTTTCCCAGGCGGTATCACTAACGGCTATTTCGCTATTCACCATTATCAAAAATAAAATATGGCAATTTTAAATTTTCAGCAGCCGGATAAAATCATCCTGCAAAAAGCGTCCGATTTTGAAGCTCAGTTTGAGTTTGCTCCATTGGAACCAGGATATGGCGTTACCATTGGTAATGCGCTTCGCAGGGTTTTGTTAAGTTCTCTTGAGGGCTACGCTATCTCGGCTATTAAAATAGATGGAGTGGATCATGAATTCGCTACCATTAAAGGTATCAGCGAAGATTTAGTTGAAATCATCCTTAACTTAAAGCAGGTTCGTTTTAAAAGAACAGTTGAGCATGAAGTTGCCAACGAAAAGATTTCTTTGTCGGTAAAAAATCAAACCCAGTTTACTGCCGGTATGATTGCCGACGGAACACAATCTTTCCAGATCATGAATCCTGAATTGGTGATCTGCACGCTTGACGCTTCTGCAAAGCTGGATATCGAACTGACAATCGGCAAAGGGCGCGGTTATGTTCCTGCAGAGGAAAACGCCGTGAAAGATGCGCCGGTTGGTTTGGTGCCGATCGATGCGATCTACACGCCGATCAAGAATGTAAAATACAGTATCGAAAATACCCGTGTGGAACAACGCACTGACTACGAAAAATTAGTGATGGAAGTTGTTACAGACGGTACAATTCATCCTGAAGATGCGGTTAAACAAGCCAGCCGTATTTTGATTCAGCACCTGATGATTATTACGGATGAAAACATCACCTTCGATAATAAAGAAGAGAAGAAAGAAGACCTGGTGGATGAGAACACATTGCAACTGCGCAAAGTGCTGAAAACTCCATTGGAGGATCTGGATCTCTCGGTTCGTGCGTTCAACTGCCTGAAAGCGGCTAAAATCAATTCTTTGAGCGAGTTGGTGCAGTATGAGCAGGAAGACCTGATGAAGTTCCGCAACTTCGGTCAGAAATCTCTTTCTGAGATCGAGCAGGTATTGAACGAAAGAGGCCTGGGCTTTGGCATGGACCTTCAGAAGTTAGGTATCGATAAAGACGATTATTAAAATTTGTTAGCTAATTGGCCTTTGGGCTGATTAGCTAATTTTTTTCAAAAAAGTAGGTTGTAATTCCCTGACTACGGTACAGCCGAATTTTTTAACAAGGATGTGGTTAAAAAAGGATCACATTTACAAAACAACAAGTCATGCGTCACGGAGACAAAATCAAAAATTTAAGCCGCACTAAAGCGCACAGAGAAGCTTTATTAGCCAATCTTTCCTGTCAGTTAATTCAGCACAAACGCATTGTAACTACCGTTGCAAAGGCTAAAGCGCTTCGCGTTTATGTAGAGCCGCTGATCACAAAAAGCAAAGAAAATACTACGCATCAGCGTCGTATCGTATTTGGCCACTTACAGGATAAAGAGGCGATCAAAGAATTGTTCGACAATATTGCCGGTAAAGTAGGCGGCCGCCCTGGTGGCTACACACGTATTATCAAATTGGGCGCACGTCCTGGTGATAACGCGGAAAAAGCAATGATCGAGCTTGTTGACTACAATGAGATCTACGGTAAAGGAAGCGGAGAAGAAAAAGCGGCCGGCAAACGTACACGTCGTCGTGGCGGAAGCGGTAAAAAAGCTGCAACTACTACTGCGGACAAAACTGAAGAAGCAACAGAAGTAGCTTTGGCAGAAAAAGAAGAAGCGGCATTGGAGGCTGAAACAGCGAAGGCGGACGATACCGCTGCACCCGCTGCAGAAACGCCTGCCACTGAAGAAACCAAAGAAGACGGAAGCGAAGAGGCGAAAGCTTAATTAGCAACCGAAATCATAAAGTTTAATGCCTCGCGGAAGCGGGGCATTTTTTTGTTGGTGTTCAAAGCGGTTACCACCTCTACAATCGCGCGCTGCGGGAAGAGGCATCGAGCTATGCGGGCATCTCGTTATGGGGGTAGCGCGAAACATAAAAAAGGGGGGGGCTGTTTTAAGCAGCAAAAAAAGAGAGACTTCATTGCTGAGGTCTCTCTTCTTTTATGTTAAGGTTAATGGTAGCTATAACCAGCTTCCGATAAAGGGTTCGCCTGCGTTCGTGTCGTTCGACAACTTGCGCCTTCTCGCGGCTACTTTTCTCTTTTGCCTGAACATCGTGATAAACATCAATGGGATGAAAAGGAAAATAGCCGGTGGAATACCCATGAAGGAAATCCATTTTCCACCATATTGTTTTTGCATCGGACGCTTCAACCTTTCCGCAATCAAATACATACTCGGCACCATAAACAAGGTCATAAAGAATGCAAATAATAAACCGAAAATGATGGTCCACGAAAGCGGTTTCCAGAAGGTGACATTATCTCCGCCAAAGAAAATGCGTGGGTTTAATTCGGCAAACAGGGTGACGAAGTTGATGTTGAACCCAACCGCCAAAGGAATCAGGGCCAGGATGGCTGCCAGCGCTGTAAGCAATACAGGTATGATACGTGTTTTACCTGCTTCGATTACGGCCTCCCGTGTCTTCATGCCGCGCGATCTCAATTCGTCGGCGAATTCAATTACCAGAATTCCATTTTTGATAACGATACCCGCCAGACCAAGAATTCCGACACCCGTCATTACTACGGATACCGTCATACCTGTAAAGGTAAACCCAAGCAATACGCCGATGATACTGAACACAATTTCCGTAAGGATGATTACCGACTTGCTCATTGAGTTGAACTGGGCTACAAGAATCAGTAAGATAAGGCCAAGTGCAATAACAAGGGCTTTCCCTAAGAAGGCGCCGGTTTCTGCCTGCTGCTCTCCTTCACCCGTTTGCTTGATGGTGACGTCGTCGCCGGTTTTACGGAAACTTTCCAACGCATTTTTAATATCAGCATTTACAGCGGTGGGTGTATACCCCGAAAGCACGTTACTTCTAAGTGTGATCACGCGCTTCTGATTTTTGCGTTGCACGCTACCCAGTGTATTCGAATAGTCAACAGTTACCAGCGAACTAATGGGCACGCTTTTTACCTGGCCAGTCGCCATATCTCTAAAACGAACATTCATATTTAAAAGATCGGTCAGGCTTTTGCGCTCCATCTCGCTGCTGCGCACATAGATTTTATATTCGTCTTCACCGTCTTTAATTTTGCTGGCTTCGTTACCAAACAGCGCCGTGCGCAGTTGAGAACCAATCTGTGCAGAAGATACGCCTTCTCTCAACGCGCGCTCGCGATTAACCGTCAGCGCGATTTCTGGGCTCGCAAGGTCCACATTCATTTTCAATTCTTCAACGCCGGGCACCTGAATGCTATCGAGGAAGTTTTTAAGATCGACCGCAGTCTTGATCATATCATCAAACTCTTCACTCGCTACCTCAATATTTACCGGCGGATCAGTTGGCGGGCCATTTTGTTCCTGCTCTACAGAAATTTCAGCGCCAGGGATATTTTTGATCGCTGCGCGAATTTTATCCAGGTAAGGGCCGGTTTTTTCTCCATGCCGCTTTTCATATTCTACAAACGAAACCTGCACACGGCCCAGTTCGCTTCTTGTACTTCTGTCGCCGCTATTTGGATCAGCCGCGCCAACAGCAACGTTTGCAATCACACTTTCCACGATAGGATTTTTCTTTCCTTTTATTGGATCGTGATTCAACGCCGTGTTCACTTTTGTCTCCAGGTATCGCGTGATAGAGTCCGTGTACTCAACATCGGTTCCGGTAGGTAATTTCAAATAAACATAAATGAAGTTAGGGTCTGAGCCCGGGAAGAACACAACCTGCGTTCTGCCAACTGCCGAAGAAATGCCAAACAGAATGACTGATACTACCAGGAGCCCGAAAGCGCCCACCAGCAGCCAAACCGGCCTCCAGCCTGCAACCGCCCATTTTAGAAGCGATTCATAATGGCTCATAATCCACGGCAACACGCGGTTTTGGAAACTGTGTATCCATCCGCTGAAGAAGTAGGTGTTCAACACGGTTAATAGCGCCAGGCATAGCGAAAGGTTGGCGATAAAATGAAACAGGCTTTTAGCTCCTGTTCCCGGTTCGATGCCTACCGCCAGTTCTTCGGGTGTAGCCACCGGCGCTTTTGATATAAATCCGAAAATATTAAACAGAATGCCGATCACAATCATGGCCAGGAAAGCTTTGGATCTGAATACATCAGACTTTTTCTTTTCATGATGATCGTCTTCATGGTTCATAAAATCTACAGCGAATACCGGGTTCATGATAAACGCAACAAGCAGCGAAGCAGCCAGCGTAAATATCAACATCAACGGCAGGTACACCATGAACTTACCAATAATGCCCGGCCAGAACAGCAATGGGAAAAACGGAGCCAGCGTTGTAAGCGTTCCGGCGAGTACCGGCACAAAAACTTCGCCGGCGGCCATCATTGCCGCTTTTTGGGAATTGATCTTGCCGCGCCCTTCCATAAATATCCGGTGGGTATTTTCGATTACCACGATCGCGTCATCCACAATAATTCCCAATCCAAACAGCAGGGCAAACAACACCATGAAGTTGAGGGTGATGCTGCCGCCGATAATGATCTCCCCTAGCGGAATGAACATAAATGCGACGAACATACTCAGCGGCACGCTTAAGGCCACAAAGAAGGCATTGGTGAGTCCCATGAAGAACATCAGGATGATCAATACCAATATAAATCCAATTACAATGGAGTTGACGAGATCGTTGAAGGAGGTGCGGGTAGAGATACTTTGGTCACCCGTTATTACCACATTCAGATCTTTTGGCAGCAAATTGGTTTTCATTTCAGCCGCAATTTGCTTTACGGCGTCGCTTGTTTCGATCAGGTTTTCGCCGGAGCGTTTTACGATATTCAGTGTTACAACGTTCTTTCCGTCCAGCCGTGCATAGCTTTCTGTTTCTTTAACTGTGTCTTTAATTGAAGCAATATCTTTCAGATAAACGGGATTGCCGCTGCTGTTTCGCAGTATTACTTTTTCAATGTCGTAAGCGGTTTTAAACTGGCCTTTTAATTGCAGCGTACGCTTCATGTTGCCGACTTCCAGCAAACCACCACTGATGTCCATGTTTTCATAACGAATGGCATTAGATATGTCGTCAAAAGTAACGCCGGCCGCTTGCATGCGTGCATTGTCTACATTCACCTGAAACTCTCTTTCGGGAGCACCCACCATGTCAACGCGGGTAATCTGCGGCAATTCTTCCAGGCGATCCTGCATTTTATCGGCATACTCTTTCAGCCTCACACCGTCATAGTCGCCGCTCAGGTTCACATACATGATCGGCATCTCAGATAAGCTGACTTCCAGTGCGGTGGGTTCCTGTGTCAGGTCGGTAGGTAAATCCTGTTTCGCTTTGTCGATCGCATCTTTTACTTTTTGGACAGCCACATCGACTTTAACATCCGTTCCAAATTCTACCTGAATGGCCGAATAATCCTGTACCGAAGTACTGGTAACCTTCGATATTTTAACACCAGTAATCCCTTTGATTTGCTTCTCGATCGGTTGTGTCACCAGGTTTTCCATGTCCTTGGGCGAATTTCCAACATAAATCGTAGACACATACACTGTAGGAATTACCACATCCGGGAAGCTTTCTTTGGGTAGGGTAACAAAAGTCGTTACACCAAATATGGAAACAAAAAGAATAAGCAGGTAGACCGTGGTGCGGTTTTTTACCGACCAGGAAGTGGGCTTAAACTCTTTGAATTTTGCATTGAAATTTTCTAGAACACTCATAAAAAATGATTTGTTTGAGTTTGATAGCAATGGTGAATAAACACGGTTTGCGGAAACGGCCTTTTATGCTCATGTTCCCCCAACCGGTTCGTATCACTTTATTTTACCGGAGTCGTCGTAATTACCTGTCCTTCATACACGCTCTGAAAACCTTCGGTAATCAGTTGATCACCGGCGGTAAGGCCGGATTTGATCTCAAGCCTGTCGTTGTAGAGTTCACCCGGAATTACGCGTTTTTTGCGGGCTACCAATTTGTTGTTCTCATTTACTGCCACCAACACAAATTTTCCCTGCTGATCGGTTTGCAATGTGTTTACGGGAATAGTGATCGCTTCCGGTTTGGAATAATCTTCTATCTGAACTTTTGCAATCTGATTAGCGCGTATCGAGGGATCGGAGGGCACGTTGGCTTCTACATAAAAACTGCGCGTCGCCGGGTCGATCAGTTTGCTTACCACCGAAGCCTTTGTTTTTATTTCTTTGTTATTGGCTTCCGGCAGGGTTACTGTAATCGGTGTTCCGACATCAATACGGTCGAGATAGTTTTCCGGAACATTCACCAGGAGTTTCAAATTGGAAGTGTTTACGATGGAGATCTGCGGGCCTGCAGCGCCCATGCCGGTAAACATTTCGCCCACCCGAATGTTGAGCTGGTCGATCGTACCGTCGATGTCGGCTGTAACGTTAGAAAAGTTCACCTGCTCGCGTGCCGATCCGGCCTGCGCTTCGGCGGCGCGCAATTGTGCGGTCAGCTGTTCTACGTTTGCTTTAGCCTGAATGACCTGCATTTCCGCACCAATATTGGCGTCCCAAAGATTTTTTTGACGCTGATAGGTTGTTTTGGCCAATTCCAACTGGGCTTTAACCGTAGCCACCTGCTGCTGGGCCGCAGTCAGCTGCTGGCGTTGCACTGCATCGTCGAGTTTTAAAAGGGTCTGTCCTCTGCGAACGCGGTCGCCTTGTTTAACGTACAAAGCGCGTACAATGCCGCCCTGGCCGTTGCGGGGCGCCACATAGGCGTTTTTACGGGAATCAATTTTTCCCTGTAAATCGATGTAATGATCGAAATTATCTACGCCGATTTTTTCAACCGATACCAACTTGGCTTTTACAAAAGAAGGATCTAAAACTGCAATTTCATCATTGAGCTTATTGATTTGGTCAGAAATCTTTTTCTGCTCTTCTTTGAGTTTTTCCAGTTGAACTTTTTTATCGTTCAGCGCGCTGTTTTTCTCCTTTTTGCCATCGCCGCAAGAAACAAGAACGGCGCAGAGCGCTATAACTGATGTTAGTTTTAATATATACTGCATTATTAGGGTTTTAGATGTTTGATGAAGGGTTATAGTTTACCGGAGGCTTTAAGAAAATCGATTTTTGCAATGACCGCATTGTAAAGCGAGTTGAAATAATTGGTCTGTGCGCTTTGCAGCTGCACCCGGGCGTTTTCGATTTCCAGTTGGCTGCCGGTGCCGACTTCATATTTCTTTTTTGTTTGCTGATACACACGCTCGGCAAGCGACATATTTTGTTTCTGGAAATCCATATCAGCGATAGCTGTTTTAAAGGTGTTCGAAGCCGATTTTTGTTCCTGTTCAATGTTTAATTTCAATGCTTCTATTTGATTTTGCGTTTGCCGAAGCTTGATGCGCGACTGTTCAATCTTTGCGTTTGTAGCAAACCCTTTAAAAATGGGAATATTTAAATTCAGGGAAATTGAACTTGCGCTGAACCAGGTTCCTCTCCATAACTCTCCAAAACTATTTTGCATGGCCATTTTGCTGTAATTGCCGCTTAGGCTGAGTGTAGGGATTTTACTTAGCTGATATCTTTGAACGTCAAATCGATTTAGTTTTTCTCCAAGCAACGCTGCTTGATAATCTTTTCTTTGACTATAATCTAGTGTCAGCGCTTCTAAAATGCCATCCTTGATGTTTTCGTCGTTTAACTCATCCGTTAAAATAAGTTGGTCTTTTAGAGGCATGCCAATAAGTACTTTTAGCCCGAGATACCCATTATTTACGTCATTAATAATTTTTGTTCTTTGAGATTTTAAATTGGTGATTTGCACTTCCAACTTATCGATCTCTAACTTCTCAACAAAACCGTTGTCGTACATAATTTTGGTGTCGTGTTTATTTTTTTCTACCAAAGCCAGATTCGAGTCAAGAAGTGCTATTTGAATTTTACTTAGGACAAGTTGATAGTATATTTTTGAAACATTTAACCTCACTTGTTCAGCCGTAACTTCAGCATTTTTTTCCTGATATTCGATCAATGTATTTCTTGCTTTCAACCCGGTAAAAACCTGCCCGTCAAAGAGGAGTTGATTCAACGACACACCTGCGTTCGAATTCCATTTTGTTCCAAACTGTGCATCGATAAATCCGTAATCAGCGTTGGGGTCATATTCTACTGGATTGCCATCTCCGTCCGTCACGCCCAATTGTTGAAGGGTCGCTATGACTGCAGGAGACAAAAAGTTTGGCAGTCTTTGGGTGGCGACATTTGGGTTAAACGTAACGCCGCCATTTCCATTTATTTGCGGATAGGCGCTTCCCGTTACTTCGCGGTTCACCTGCTCCTGGAGCTTAATATCCAGCAGGGCATTCTTAACCTGCATATTATTTTTTTCTGCATAGGCTAAGGTTTGCTCCAGCGAAAAATGATGGGTTTGCTGGGCGAAGTTTGGTTTGATAAAAGCAAGCAGCAGCAGGGCTACAATTGCTATTCTATTTGTTATCATCAGTGAATGGTTTTTGCTTTTCGATTCTATATTTATTGATCATTTTTGTTCCTTTGGGCGTGGCGATGCCATATAGATAGAGGATAAAAATTTCTTCCTGCAGGGTGCCTAAATCAGTTTTCATTGCGTCATAAAAGCTAAGCTGAAAGGGCAGATGGATACTTTCCAGCCGAAGGCGGCTCACAAAATTCACATCGATATCCTTTCTGAAAAGCCCGTCGCGAACACCCCATTCAAGGCTGTGGCGAAGAAAGTTGTACAAAAAATCTTCCTTGAACTGTAAGAATTTCTTATAAGCCAAAGGATAATATTTTTGCATATCCAACAACAACACAGGGTTCATGTGCCTCATCATATCCGACACCGAAGCGGTAGCCAGGAAGCCTTCGTGAATCGCATTCTTTGCCTTTTCTCTACAAGTTTCACAATTGATGCTATTGCTCTTAAGAATCATTTCAATCGTTTCTGCTACCAGGGTCTCCTTATCTGTATAGTATTGATACAGCGTCTTTTTACTCATGCCAACCGAGTTGGCTATATCGTCCATGCTAACCCTGCGTAAGCCTAACTGAATAAATAATTCTTTTGCTTTTTCACGGATTCTTGCCTTATTATCAATTATTATCGCCATTTGGATCGCGAAACTAAGGAAACTCTCAGAGGGCTCAAAGTTTCCGTCAGGAAATTTTTATCTGCCTACTTGGGAAACGGACGTGAAATTAAATTACTTTAAAACCAGGCAGTATATTTTTTAGGTTAACAGTAAATTAAAGCGGGTGAACGGTAAAAACACAAATATTTTTGGCATTTAAAGATGTACTATCTTGCAGACTAAATGGCAAAATACCTTCCTCATACACCTAAAGAAACAAAGTTTAAAACCCTGTTCCGTTATTTTGTGCAGGGTGTCGTGATCCTGGCTCCGGTTGCGATAACGGCGTATATTTTATATACGATTTTCAATTGGATCGACGGATTTTTGAGGCCGATATTTATTACGCCCGGCATCGGCTTTGTGTTGATTATTGCCTTTATCATTTTTATCGGGTGGCTGAGCAGTTATTTTATTATGGAAAGCATGATCAATTTTTTTGATCACTGGCTCGAGCGTACACCTGGTATCAAGTTGATCTATAAATCTATTAAAGATTTTTTTCAAGCCTTTGGCGGTGATAAAAAGAAGTTTACGAAGGCCGTGCTCGCCAATGTTTTTAATAATGATGTCTGGATGGTAGGTTTTTTAACCGATGATGAGATGGAGAAGTTTAATTTAGGCAACGATATGGTCGGCGTGTATGTGCCCCAGGCATATAATTTCGCGGGCCAGCTTTATATCCTGCCTAAAGAGCGGGTTCGGCCGATTGAAAATATTTCCCCCGGCGATGCGATGAAGTACACGGTTACGGGAGGGGTCGTTGAAAGTTAAAATATGAACAAGAAAGTATTGATCGCGATTACCGGCGCCAGCGGATCGATATATCCCGCGCAAATGATTGACCGTTTGTTGACGCTGCGCAGCCAGTGGGACGAGCTATCGGTGGTGGCTACCGACAATGCCATGGAAGTGTGGAAGGTGGAAATGGACCGGGATTTTGAGAGAAAAGAGGGTGTTCGGTATTTTAATAAGAATGATTTTTCGGCTCCGTTTGCTTCCGGCAGCGGACAATATGATACGATGATTGTTGCGCCTTGTTCAATGGGCGCATTGGGGCGTATTGCAAATGGCATCTCCAATGATCTTATTACCCGCGCAGCCGACGTTGTGCTGAAAGAGCGGCGCAGGCTGATTTGCGTGGTACGCGAAACACCTTATAACCTCATTCACATAAAAAATATGGAAATGGTCACGCTGGCGGGCGGCATTATTTGCCCGGCAACGCCTTCCTTTTATAGTGTGCCTAAAACGATAGAAGAAGCTGCCCAGACCGTTACCGACCGGGTTTTGGATCTGGCTGGTTTTGATATCAAAAGCTTCCGGTGGGGAAATTAGCAGGGCCTGATTATTCGAAATTCGAATTAGCCCAAATTAACTTTAAAAGGTACTTTTTTCGGAGGTAAACACTCTTTATCGTTACAAGTTTGATATGTTACTGAACCCGAAATGTTGGTTTTTGCTGAAACCTTCAATGTGATCTTTTGTACAAAAGTTACTTTGTTGGAGTATTGATTGGCAGAGATATCTACACTTTTATCGTGAAATTTTTCAAGCTTTCCTACCTCCGACACTTTACTATCGAGCTTCACTAAAGGGTTACTGACAAAAGAAAATTTTGTGGGAATGGCAATGGCATCATCAGGTTGATTTTGCGAATATAAATGCCAGCCATTTTCAAGCGTCGCGATGGCATGAATTTCATACACTTTATCGGAAACCTTTTTACTCGTGAATTTCCAGCTTACGGGGCTTTGCGCCTGCGCTACGGAAAATGCAGCCGTCACCGATAATAATAACAATGCAAATAATACTTTCTTCATAATTAGATATTTATGCTTTCGAATAGCAAAAAATAAGCAACAAAACTTTTTAGTGCTTCATAGATGCAATTTTTAAAACACGGGTTGCGTGTCTTTTAAAAGCGACAGCAGTATTTTTTTACCATCTGTGTTGCCCAACACGGCGCTGCAAGCCCTTTCTGGGTGCGGCATCATGCCAAAAACATTGCGTTCTTTGTTGCTAATCCCTGCGATATTGCGTACCGAACCATTGGGATTTGCTTCTGGGACTACGTCGCCGTTTTCATCGCAATACCTAAACAAAATTTGTCCGTTCTTTTCGAGCTCATCCAGCACATTTTCTTCGGCAAAATATCTCCCTTCGCCATGCGCAATCGGAATTTTGTAGGCCGCCTGGTAAATTTTGCTGTCGTCGCCAATTTGTTCCTTATAAAATCCGTCAGGTTTGAGATACAGGTTTTTACAAATGAATTTCTGCCTGTCATTCCTTAAAAGCGCGCCCGGCAAAAGCCCGGATTCGCACAAAACCTGGAAGCCATTGCAAACGCCGAAAACTTTACCGCCACCCTTTGCAAAATCGATAATCTGGTTCATGATCGGGCTGAAACGCGCGATGGCGCCGCAACGCAGGTAGTCGCCGTAAGAAAAACCGCCCGGTAAAACGATGCAGTCTTCCTTGGTAAATGCACTCAGATCTTCACTTTTATGCCACAACATGATGACTTCCTGCTTCAGATCCAGAGATAAAGCATCCTGCATGTCTCTGTCACAATTAGACCCCGGAAAAACAACAACGCCAAATTTCATCCTTTATAGTTTATTTTTTTACAAGTTTGATTATAAGAAATATTGCGCAAAGGTACTTCCGATTTTGTACACCAGCAACAAATCATGCAAGGGGCTTTTTGCTTTCTTTTACCATAAATGGCCCCATATCTGGTTGGAAATGATAAAAGCGACGGTGAGCCAAAAAGAAATTTTTGGAAAAAGCCGCAACTCGGCGTTGAGATATCCATATCCGTGGAAAGCCGCGATGGGAACTAATGTTAGCACCATGTTTTCGGATGTTTTTTCAATATCAAAAAGGGCTACAATAATGGCTGTGACGAGGTAAGCCAATAAAAGATACCAGCCTTTTTTTACCTGTGTCAGCATTTTTGAGGCGCCGATCTGCATATAATAGATGCCGGCGAACAACGGCGCGAGCAGGAAGAAGAGTGCCAAAGCATGCCATCCTGAATAGGCTATTGAAGAGCTCAAAAAGGAAAGATGGTACAAATAAGCCGGTATGGAAGTCTGATCGTTTAGGAAAAGATAAGCAGCATAGAAATAATAGGGCGCCAGTAAGCCCAGCACTAATCCAATCCACTCCGCCGGCTTAAAAGGCCGGATGACTGCCAATGCCAAAAAAGCCCAAAAAACGAATAAGACAGCGGGCGGGAAAAAAAGCGATGCAAGGCCGGTGAGAAATGCGGCGTTGAAAATATTATTTCGTCTGTGCTGCGACCTGTAAAAAAGGGCAAAGGCGCTAAAGAGCAGGAGCGAAGCGATCAAATTGGACGACAGCAAATTGAACGAAGGCAACAACGAGGTAATGAGAATATAAGACATACCCGCCAAAAAATTAGGCTTGTGCACCAGTCGCTCCGTGTTCAAAAAGTTTGTAAGCGCTGACGCGATGCTGATATTGATCACCAGCGCGCTAATGGCAAGAAGAACGGGCCGGTCGCCCCAAAAACCTTTCAACCAGTTGATCAGGCCCACAAATAAAGGCCCGTCGCTGTGTTTTAAGATAAATCCCGTTTCGTGAAAAAAGGCAGGTAGCTTGATGAGCACCGCCAAAACACATAGCAGAATGATATTTCCCGGCGTCTTGTGTTTGAAAATTCCTGTCATGCCAGCTTAAAATTTACTTCGATTGGTTTTCTGCCAGTTTTCTGTCTAATTCCTGGATCCACTCGTCCATTTCTTCTGCTGAAGCATTAATATACTTAAAATACTGGGTCATTTCCCCTCTGCTTAGCTCTCCTTCTTTGGCCAAATCGCAAAGTCCTAAAATGTTGGCGAGGTTTTTTCGGGATTTATGAGAATTTAAAAAAGTAAGTTCCCTGTCGCGGCTTTCGGCGAGCAGCTTTTCGTACTTATGTTTTTGCCGGACGTTTCTATAAAACAATCCGATGACGATGGTGCTCAATGCGGTGGCGATAAGGCCAAAAATCAACATGGCTCTTTCTTTTTTTAAAATCGCAGCCTGGGTTCTGTGGCCGGTCGCGATTTGATCTACTCTTATCTGGGAGGCGAGATCATTTACCTTGCTCATTTCAGCCGCTGCATCTTCGCTCACCTGCAAGGCGCGTGACTCGTATCGAAGGGCGTCTTCCAAATTTCCCTCTGATCTTGACATATCCGATAAAAGCTGAAAAGATTTTATTTTTATATAGGCATGATTGTGTACGGAGTCGGTGATCAGGTCTTTTGCCACGGCTAGTGCCGAATCGCGTTGGTTGCTTTTCAGGTAACAAGTGGCGAGGTTTAGTTTGTCTACCTGGCGATAATACTTTTGGCTTGGGCTAATGATAGCCTTTATCTTGGGGATGGCCTGGCGGTACCGTTGATCCAACATCAGCAAATAATACTCCCGTCGCTGCTTTTCAATGGTGAAAGTGGGGATGTCAGCGTCCATCGTTTTGGCCTTTTCGCAGTAAAAACGGACGGAATCTGCATTTCTCATCGAAAAGAAGATATCAATTTTGCTGCTAACGATCACCCAGCGGTATAGTTTATGATCGGCCACGGTGTTGTTGCAAACCGCATACGCGTTGTTTAAATTGAGCAACGCATGATTAAAAAGCCTTAAAGTTCCGTATATGTCTGCAATGCCTATACCCACAATAATTTGTAACTGCCGGTCTTTGAGTTCAGCCGCTTTCATGGCCGCCAGCCGGTAGTTGTGAATGGCTCCCAGCGCGTTTCCTTTTCCGGTTTGCGTATAAGCAAAGGTTGTATAAAGCGCGAACATCAGGCGGGGGTTTTCACGTCTGTCAGATACTAACGCAATGCCCGTTTCAAGCGCTCGTTCGGCGGCTGTAAATTGTTGTTTTCTTCTGTAAATAAGGGATTTGGCAAGATAAGTGAGCGGCCTGAAATCGTGTGGCCTTAATTTTTTTAAAGAGTCCACATCCCGAACCAGCCAGTCATCATAAGTTGAAGAGTGATAGTAGCGGTCGTAAAGCAGCAATATAATTTCACGCCACTGTTTATCCTTGCGAAGCTTACCGATTTTCTCAAAGCTTAGATTTGGATAAAGAGGGGCCGAATTTACATTGTTGAAAAGCAGCGTATTGAATATCAACAATAAGAAAACGGGTGCCAACTTTCTCATAGTTATGTCTCTCCCAAAGCTAAAAAGCCTGCGGCTCACTTAGCGTTGCCCAAAGCGCTTTTGCTTCCGGCTAATTTTTTTGCGAAATTAAAGCACAATTTTCGCAAATGAAATATTTCCTTTATGTGTATAGGGGATAATCATTTCTTTGGCGCCTGTCTGCTTCCCGTATTTAGGCATAAAATCGATTCTTTTTTCTCTGGCTTTAAGCGCTTCGCCCTTGCGGGAGCTGCCATTGTTATTGATCTGGATAATCTCGAGTTCTGATATTTTGCCTGAATTATTCAGTAAAAACTGCATATTGTCGTTGCCTGGCAATACCTGATAAGAAATAGTTCCATCTGTGGTATTTTCCGATTGGGATTTTACAATCACATTATCCCAGGTGGAAGTGCCCTCAGCATCGAATGATATAATGGCAAGGTTGCCCGCATTGAAACGTTGCGAACCGCCGCCCCATCCGGGTCCCCAGGCGCCCCACCAATAGCTGCGGTAAAAGAAAGGGGTATAGTAGGAGTAGGGCCACCATCCGCCCCAACGTCCCCAGCCCCAACCCCAGCCAGGTCCCCATCCGCCACCCCAAAAGGGCCCGCCCCATCCAAAACCGCCGCCCCAACCGGGTCCGAAACCGCCCCAGTAACCCCATCGGTCCCAATTATCTGTACTGCTCAGGGCTTCCGCTGCGACTGTAAAACTGCCATCGCTATGAACCACAATATTGTTTATGAAAAAATCATTAAAAGCATTTTTACTATTTCCCCTGCTTTTGGCCCGTTTTTTTAAATCTTCTGAAAATGTATTTGTTTTCTCAAATAACACCTCACCTGTTTTTTGTTGCGCAGCATATACATACAAACCTTCAATAGCGCCTCGTTTTTGGGTACTATAGAAAGAGGTCAGCAGATAGCGATCATTGCCGTCATCCACCATCACTTTCAAATCGTCGAGAAACAGGTCGTCGGTAATATGAAGAGGGTAGGTCTTAAATGCGTCGGCATCAAAAGGTTTTTCAACCAAACTGGCTTCAACAATGCTGCCGTTAGCTTCGCGGTGGTATTTTACAAAAGCAAAATCACCGCTGTTGGTTACGCTATATCCGGTCAAATAATCGCCTTTATATTCCATCGGAAGCGAAAAGGCGGTTTGCTTTATGGGCTGCAGGCTTGCATTAAATAAAGTCGTCGTAATGCGAAACAGGCTTTTATCTTTTTTATTTATTTTAAAAGCCATCATTTTGCTTTCATCGTTGCTGGCAATAATACTGTAAATCTTATTATCCGTTTTATAAGCGATCATGGTGGTGTCCAGCAGAACCGGTTCTTTATTTATAATGCGGCCATTCGCTTCGATAGTAAGCGCTTTCAGATAAACGATATCTCCTTCCTGATATTGAAATAACAGGTGATTGTTGTTGCGGGTGCGATAAAAGCTGATATCCAGCAACTGGTCGCGGTCGGGCAACCCTGTAATCGGAATTTCCTCCCGAAGATCCATCTGGTAGTCGTAAACCGAAACGCGATGATCGCCTTTCACTTCTTTATAAACCAAATAGTTGTCGGCTGCTTTTCCCAAAATTTCAAAGTTCATACGCAGCACATCATTTTTACTGACATCTGCGTAAGTGATGGTTTGGGCCTTTGATATTAAAGCGATCCAGCAAACGAATAGCGTTAAGAAACTGCGTGTCATCTGTTTTGTTTTTAGGGGATTATCCGTTGTTTATGACGGCTTTTACGCCCCGGTGGTTGCGAATGTTTTACGAATTGACCGGGCCGGATGCTATATGCATAATAAGCTATGCTTCGCGTTAAAAATAAGGGTATCCAGATCAATCCGGGTATTAAAGTTACGAATACAGAAAGAATCAGGTTTAAGTCATTTTTCCCTTTTTCAAAATTCTTATTTTTTGGTCAGGAAATATTACCATCCTTAATAATTTTTTTTAAGTTGATGTATTTATATAACCTTTGCACTTTGTTTATTTTAAATTAGACAGGATCTGGTGAAAATTCACACTAATAAAGCAACTGCTGCAGGTCTGCTTATTGCTTTAGGTATTATCTATGGTGATATTGGTACGTCTCCGTTATACGTATTTAACGCGATCATTGGTAACCGGCAAATTACAGAGCAGCTCATTATCGGCACACTTTCTTGTATTATCTGGACGCTAACGCTTCAAACCACCATCAAGTATGTTATTCTCATTTTAAGAGCGGATAACAAGGGCGAGGGCGGCACTTTTGCGCTTTATGCATTGGTAAGGCGACGGCGAAAATGGCTGGTAATCCCTGCAATGATAGGCGGCGCGGCGCTTATTGCCGACGGAATCATTACGCCGCCAATGACGATCACTTCAGCCATCGAAGGGTTGAAAATTTTACCGTCGCTTAAAGAAATGCCAACTTCCACCATCGTATGGATTGTGCTTGGTATTTTAAGCGCATTTTTCTTTTTGCAGCAATTTGGAACCGCTTCTATCGGGAAGATATTTGGCCCGGTCATGTTTATTTGGTTTACGATGCTGGCGGTTTTCGGAGCGCTGCATTTAACCGACGACCTGAGAATTTTCCGGGCGCTAAGCCCGCATTATGCGATTGAATTTCTGATTAATTATCCTCATGGCTTTTGGTTGCTTGGGGCGGTATTCTTATGTACCACAGGTGCAGAAGCTTTGTATAGCGACCTCGGACATTGTGGCCGCGAAAACATCCGCTACTCGTGGATTTACGTGAAAACCTGCCTTTTGTTGAACTACTTCGGACAAGGCGCTTTTTTGCTGTCGCACTACCACAAGCTTACTGTAACGGACGATGTAAAAGAATTTGTAGGCATTAATGCATTTTTTAACCTCATGCCCGAATGGTTTATTTTACCGGGCGTGATTATCGCCACCACAGCCGCGATTATTGCCAGCCAGGCGATGGTTTCGGGGGCTTACACACTGATCAGCGAAGCCATTCGACTTAACCTGTGGCCCAAACTGCGTATTCGCTATCCATCCGAAGCAAAAGGGCAGCTGTTTATTCCGGCCGTTAATACCATTCTTTTTACGGGATGCGTATTTGTGGTGCTTTACTTTCAAAAATCATCGAGAATGGAAGCCGCTTACGGGTTAGCCATCATTGTGACGATGATTTCGACTACTATTTTGTTTGCCAATTATTTGGTACTAAAACGCATTTCAACGGGATATATTTATCTTTTTATGATTTGTTTCTTCACCGTTGAAATTGCATACCTGGTTGCCCTGCTCGAGAAATTTTCGCATGGCGGCTATATCACGCTCATGATCGGCGGCGTCATGTTTCTGGTCATGTATGTTTGGTACCGGGCGCGCAAAATTAAAAACAGGTATGTCGAGTTTGTGCGGATGGAACATTATATATCCAAAATTCAGGAGTTGAGCCATGATAAATCGGTTGCCAAATATGCGACGCACCTGATCTATCTCACAAGTGCCGACAACCCGAAGGAGATCGAGCATAAAATCATTTATTCCATTTTAAACAGAAAGCCGAAAAGGGCTGATATTTACTGGTTTGTGCACGTTGACACTGTCGATGATCCGTACACATCAGAATATAAGGTGGAACATGTAATTCCCAATGATATTATCCGGATCGATTTCAAACTGGGCTTTAGAATTCAGCCAAAAATTAATCTGCTGTTTAAAAAAGTTGTGGAAGACCTTGTTCAAAACAAAGAGGTGAATATCATCAGCCGGTATGAAAGCCTGGCAAGCAGCAACACGGTGGGCGATTTTCAGTTTATGGTAATGGAAAAATACCTGAGCGAGGATAATGAACTGCCGTTTATTGAGAAAATGATCATGAAGTTTCATTTCATCATCAAACATATCAGTTTGTCTGAAGAAAAGAATTTCGGCCTCGACCTGGCGAATGTAACGGTGGAGAAATTCCCATTGGTGGTAGCGCCTGTGGCCAATGTGAAACTAACCCGGGTTGAGGATTAGTGTTGCGATTCTTTAATATCTTCTATTTTTAACTGCAGGCTTTTTTGGCCGTTCCATTCGTTTTGTTCGATTTTAAACACCAGGTCGAAAGGCTTTTTTGTTGCGACCAAATCGAATTTGTGAGCGAGGTTAAAGCCAATGCCTGTTAGCGTCTGGTCGCCCTGCCTGACAACGAGGCGCAGGTGGTTTTCTTTCACGATTTTACTGAAGCCGGTATCTGTAACGCCGCGCGCAACAAAGATGGGCGTCATGTTTTCCGGCCCGAACGGTTCCATCTGGCATAAAATATTATAAAAAGATGGGGTAATCTCTTTAAAAGAAATTTCAGCGTCAATGATAATTTCTGGCGTCAGCAACTCTTCCCTGATCGTGGCCGAGACAACTTCCTCGAACTTTAATCTGAATTTTTCGACATTTTCCTTTTCAAGGGTCAACCCGGCCGCGGCAAAATGGCCGCCGTAGTTGATCAGGTATTCCCTGCAGGAATGAATGGCTTCGTACAAGTTAAACCCCGGAACACTTCTGGCGCTACCCGTAGCGTAAGCTCCGCTTTCAGTCAAGACCACGGTGGGCTTATAATGATGTTCGATAATTCTTGAGGCAACAATTCCCACCACTCCTTTGTGCCAGTGTGGCTGATAGACGACCGTCGACCGATAGTCAGACCAATGTGTATTTTCCGCAATCAGCGCCAGCGCTTCGGCGGTAATCGAAGAATCGGCTTCTTTGCGATCGCTGTTGTCGCTATGTAATTGTTCTGCAAACATCATTGCCTCGGCTTCCGTCTCCGCAATAAAAAGCTGCACGGCCTTCAATGCGTCATCCATGCGGCCGGCGGCGTTCACTCGTGGCGCAATAAGAAAAACCAGATTATGGATGTGGATCGGAAGCCTAGCGCCGCTAAGCGTAGCCAGCGCTTTAATACCCAGGTTCGGATTTTCGTTGGCTTTTTTGAGGCCATAAAAAGCGAGGATTCTGTTTTCTCCGCTGATGGGCACAATATCGGCGGCGATCGCCGTCGCCACCAAGTCGAGATATTCGTAGGCGTTTTCGATCGGAATATCGAACTTTTCGCAAAGCGCGCACATTAGTTTAAACCCGACGCCACAGCCGCACAATTCCTTAAAAGGATAAGTACAGTCGGTTTGCTTGGCGTTTAATACCGCAGCGGCTTGCGGGAGGTGCTCGTCCGGCAAATGATGATCGCAAATGATTACGTCAATATCGAGTGTGGTGGCATAAGCGATCAGCTCGACAGATTTGATACCGCAATCAAGCGCAATAATCAGTGTATAATTATTTTCTTTTGCGAAATCTATTCCGGCCTTGCTGATGCCATAGCCTTCTTTGTACCGGTTGGGAATGTACACGCCGATATATGCGTGTTGCTTTTTCAGAAAGCTATACATGCTGGCTACGGCAGTAGTGCCGTCTACGTCGTAATCCCCGAAAACCAGTATTTTTTCCTTTTTTTGAAAAGCGAGACCAATGCGATCTACGGCCTTATGCATATCTTTCATCAGCCAGGGACTGTGAAGCTGCGTCAGTTGGGGCCGGAAAAAATTTTTGGCATCGTCAAAAGAGTAAAGGCCGCGTTGAACGAGGATTTTACAAAGAGTAGGGTTGATGTGAAGCGCTTCCTGTAAAGCCTCTACTTTTTGAGAATCAGTTTGTATAATATTCCATCGCTTATTCACAGGTTGCTGTTAATTTTTTTCAAAGAATGACGTTTGAGCGCACCTTAATATTTGCGTTCTGTAACATAGTCTACCAGGTCCTGCAATCCCTTTCGATACTCATTATCGGGGCATTGCATAAGTATCTCAATTGCTTCTTTTTTATAAGCATACATTTTCTCAGTGGCGTAGTCGATGCCACCGCTTGATTTTACTACATCTAATACCCAGGCCACCTTTTTTTTATCGTTATTATTATTTTTTACAATATTAATAACGCGACGCTTTGTTGATGAATCTGTATTATTTAGGGTGTAAATGAGCGGAAGCGTCATCTTCTTTTCCTTAATGTCATTTCCGGTAGGCTTTCCCACATCTTCGCTGGCATAGTCGAAGAGGTCGTCTTTTATTTGAAAGGCGATTCCGGTTTTTTCCCCGAAAAGCCTCATTTGTTCGGCATAGCCGTCATTTTCAGAGGCCGACCAGGCGCCGGCACTGCAAGCGGACGCCAGCAACGAAGCGGTTTTATTGCGGATAATCTCGTAATAAATATCTTCTCTCAAATTAAGGCTTCTGGCTTTTTCCAATTGCAGTAATTCGCCCTCGCTCATTTTTTTCACCGCATCGGTCAAGATATGCAAAATTCTATAATCCTGGTTTTCAAGGGAAAGCATTAAGCCTTTCGCCAGCAGATAATCGCCGACCAGAACAGAGGCTTTATTTTTCCATAATGCGTAAACAGAGAAAAAACCGCGCCTTTCAATGGAATCGTCCACCACATCGTCGTGAACCAACGTGGCCGTGTGCAGAATTTCCACAAGCGAGGCCGCTCTGTAAGTGGCTTCTGTAGGCGGTCCAAAAAGTTTTGCGGCGAGAAATACAAACATCGGACGCAATTGTTTTCCCTTCCTTTTAACAATATATCGGAGAATACTATTTAAAAGGGGTGTTTTTCCTTCCACTGCCGTTTTAAAACGCTGTTCAAAACTTTCTAATTCGAATTTTATTAACGATGTGGGTAAGTTCATAATAATAATGCAGCAAAATACAGTATTTGCCCTATTCTCATGCATTTTTTTGCATAGTATTTGCTGTGTATTTTATTTAATATTTTAATTATTTTTTAGCTTAAAATTTGTTTTTTTAACAAATGGCTCTAAATTTGCTAAACTTATTAAGAAAATCATTTTAAATCTTAATCCTTAGTTATGACAAGCAAAAAGTACCAATTACTAGCAGGCCTTAGTTGCCTGGTTGCGTCGACAGGCTTCGCTCAGGTGAGTCCGTCGCACCCATACACCGCACCACACCCGGTTTATGGAACTTTCTCTGTTACAGATGACAATTATTACAACAGCAAACAATTAGAACAAAATAAAGAGTTTGTAGTTGGAAACTACGACTATCCAGGCAAACCAAAAGATATGTGGGAACTGGGTATCAAAGGTGGATCTTTTTCAGTGCCTGTTGCTGATGTAGATGCAAGAATGCTGAACTCTTTCGGTTTCGGTGGTCATATCCGCAAGGCTTTGGGCCACGTAATGTCGTTAAGACTTGAGTATGTGTATGGTGTAGCGCAAGGTTTGAACTGGAGACAATCTACCAGCTACGTTGCCGCCGGCGCTAATAGCCCTTGGGCAGGATATAACGGAAGCAATGTTTATTACAACTATAAAACTAAATCACAGGACCTTTCGTTACAAGCTTTATTCAATTTAGGAAATATCCGTTTTTATAAAGGCCAAACAGGAGCAACTGTTTATGCATTAGCTGGTTTGGGTGTAAATACCTACAAAACAGCTGTTAATGCCATGAACGGAAGTTCTATGTACAGCTTCCCTTCAGGATCTGGCGTTTATGATAACCGCAGGGATATGTTGGATGATCTGAAAAATCTTTTAGATGATTCTTATGAAAGTTCAGCTGAATTAGATCCTTCAAAAAAATGGAGCAAAACCTTTGCTGGTTACATCACTCCTTCTGCTACAGTAGGTGCTGGTATCGCTTTCCGTCTTTCTGACCGCGTAAACTTAGCATTGGAAGATCGCATTATCTTAACTGGATCTGATATGTTAGACGGTGTTCGTTGGGACGAAAGCAGAACTTTGAGCCCTGATAAAGACATGTTTAACTACCTGACTTTAGGTCTTAATTTCAACCTGGGAAGCAAAGCTAAAAGAGTTGAGCCTCTTTACTGGTTAAACCCACTTAACTATGCATATGGTGAACTGCGCAGAGTACCTGAGATCGTTCTTCCAGATGCTGATGGTGACGGTGTAACTGATCAGTTCGACCAAGAGCAAACTCCTGCTGGTTGCCCTGTTGATACACATGGTGTAAGCCGCGATACTGATGGTGACGGTGTTCCTGATTGTAAAGATAAAGAACTGGTAACGCCAACTTATTGCCAGCCTGTTGATGCGGATGGTGTAGGTAAATGTCCTTGCCCAGAAGGTTGCGCTCCTGCTCAAAGCGATTGTGCAGCTACTTTAGGCGCTTTACCAAGCATTCACTTTGCTCCAAATTCAAACAAACTTTCTGATGATGCATCTGCTTCTTTATCAACAGTTGCTTCTAAACTGAAAGCAAATCCAAACTGTAAAGTAGTAGTTGTAGGATACTGCGCCGCTACAAAACGCCAACAGCAATTAAGCTGGGATCATGTGAACAAAGTGATCTCTCACTTAGTTGAGAACGAAGGTGTAAGCAGCGACAGGTTTATCTTCAGCTCTGGTCAGGAAGGTGGTGATTGCGATGTAGTAGACATCCGTGCTGCGGCTCCAGGTGAAGATGGTCCTAACACTGTAGCTCCTCCTCATCCAAATCTTCGCAAAAACTAATTAGTTTTTAGCAAAATATATCATAGCCCCTCTCATTTGAGAGGGGCTTTTTTTGTTTACATGAAAATGATTTAACTGGGAAAATGATGTGGTTGTTGACCAAGGAAATACCTTTGGCGCAGCTGAGAATAGGAAAGCCCGAGGTTAATGGCTGACCTTGCCGATGTAAGCTGTGCGCAGACTATGCTCGAGGCTTGGTACCTTTAGCATAGTTGGGATTGACGTGGAAAATGTTGGGACCAGGTCAACGCCGTAAAAATGGCTTATTGAGCAAGCTCCTATCAATTCGGTTCAATTATTTTGCGTAGATGGCGCGGCTGACAAAAAATAGACGACTGCAGACGATGCTTAAAATAGGTAATAGCGATGCTGCCCACATTAACTGCGGGTCAGCAGTGTAGCGCGTTTGAGGCTTATTGAATAAGAGAATCGGGCTAGCCCTCATTGCCTATGCTTCAGAAGTGTAGCCCCGAGCCAGGTTAACGTTCAGCCTATGGCATAACGGCAGCCGATTATATCTGTTAATTGATTTGACTTAATCCTCCATTTCATTCCGGATCTCATCGCTGATATTGACCAAAACCTTGTCAATGCGATGCCCGTCCATATCAATGATTTCAAAGTCAAATCCGTTCCATTCCATCTTATCTGAGGCGATCGGAATTCTCTTTAGCTTGTGCAGGATAAAACCCGCGATAGTATCAAACTCCTGCTCGCCTTCGTTCATCCAGTCGGTTTTATCAAAGTAGGAGAGAAAATCATAGAAAGGAAGCTGCCCATCTACCAAAAACGAACCGTCATCCCGTTTAATCACTTCATATTCATCGTCATCGTGTTGTGGCATATCGCCAACAATGGCTTCCAGAATGTCTTTAATGGTGATCATTCCTAATACGCTTCCATATTCATCCACAATGAAACAAGAGTGCAATTGCGATTCCTTAAACTTCTCCATTACCTTAAAGGCCGTATTGTTTTCAGGAACGAAAAGCGCCGGCCGCATCAGGTCTTTGAATAAAATGCTATCCTTATTGGTGTAAAGATCTTTTAGAGAAATCACGCCTTTAATATTATCAATTTCACCTTCGCAGATCGGGTAAATAGAGTGGGGGTCGCGGAGTATTTTTTCTTTGATCATCTCCTCAGTATCTGTAGTATTGAACCAAACGATGTCGCTTCTGTGCGTCATCAGCGAGGTGATATTTCGGTCGCTAAGGTGAAATACGCGCTCGATTATTTCCTGCTCGGTTTCTTCCAGCGTGCCCTGTTCCGTTCCTTCATTGATGATGGCTTTTATTTCCTCTTCCGTAACCTGCGAATCGTCTGTTTTAATATTGAAAAGCCGCGTTATCAGGCCAGTCGATTTGGTGAGTAGCCAAATAAAGGGAAACGTGATCCAGCTAACCAGTCGCATAGGAGCCGCCACGAACTTCGCAATTTTTTCGGGAGAAGAAAGGCCGATTCGCTTGGGAATTAATTCACCAAAAACCAAAGAGAAATAAGTAATCAAAATGACCACCAACGTGGTAGCAATGCCGCTGCTATAAGGCGCCAGGGAGGGGAATTTTTCGATGAAAAGAACGATATCTCCCGTTATTTTATCGCCGGAGTAAAGACCCGTTAAAATGCCGATAAGCGTGATGCCAATTTGTACGGTTGAAAGAAAATGGTCGGGATGGTTGGCGAGGTTGAGTGCTTCTTTTGCCTTTTTATCGCCCTTGTTGGCCTGCGCCTCCAATCGGGCTTTTCTGGCAGAGACCAGCGCTATTTCCGCCATCGAAAAAACGCCGTTTAATAAGATAAGTAAGGCTATAATGAGTAATTCCATTAAATAATAATTGATTGCTGATCGAATATAGGAAATCCGATTTTTTTGTTGAAGATTTTACCGAAAGCGGTACCTAACAGGATGCCGAGCGCTGCGCCAAATAAAACGTCGAAGGGATAGTGTACGCCAACATAAATCTGCGCAAACCCGATTATGGCGGCCCAAGCGAAGAGAAGCCACGAATAATTAAAAAAATTCCTGAAGGTTATAAACACAAAAGCCGCGATCCCAAAATGATTGATCGCGTGGTTGGAAACAAAACTAAAGCCTCCACTGCATCTTCCAAGCACCAGGCGCACCATACCAAACATTTCCGGATCATTGCAGGGACGAAGCCGCTCAAATCCTTCTTTGAAAATTCTGGCGCCTACAATATCTGTGCAGGCCGCTGTGGCCAACGCCAGCCCAAACCACCACCATCCGCTTTTCTTAAAATTTACTATCGCAAAAGCAACAATGAATAAATATAAAGGGCCCCAAAAAAATGCATTTCGCATGATCGGAAAAAAACTATCAAATGGCGCGTTAGCAAGATCTATATTAATTATCTTAAAAAGCCAGCGATCGATATTTACAAACCAATCCGGTAAGGGAATATAACCAGGTATATCCATATGGTGCAAAAATAGTGATACTAGATAAAATAGATATCAAGTCCTTTAAATATAATAACTGGCTGACATTATTACGCGGCCTAACGCACAACTTATTATCTTAGCTGCATGAACCGTAAGAAATTTATCAATTCGGCAGCAGTGCTGGCAGCAAGCCCTTTTGTGTCGCTCGGCGCCGTCCATCCGAATGATAAACACGCCGCTGTTATACCGCCCTACCTTCAGCCCGGAGATATGATTGGAATTACTTCCCCGGCGGGCTATACAACGCGGGAAGGCATTATTCCTGCCGCTACGCTGCTTCAGCAATGGGGCTATAAAATACGTGTAGGATACACTATTGGAAAACGCGACCATACTTTTGGCGGAACGGATGGGGAACGAAAAGCCGACTTACAGATGATGCTCGACGATCCGCAAATTAAAGCCATCATGTGTGCCAGAGGTGGCTATGGCAGCGTGCGCATTGTTGATGAACTGAACTGGGATCAGTTTAAAAATAAACCCAAATGGGTGATTGGTTTTAGCGATATCACCGTGTTGCATTCTCATATCCAGAAAAACTTGGGGATTGCTACCATTCATTCAAAAATGTGCAATAGCTTCCCCGACAACTGGGATGTCGCGGACGCCTTACAGCAGCGCACCATCCTTTCTATTCAGGAAGCGCTATCAGGGAGTTTAATGCAATACAGTGCGCCTCAAAGTATTTCTAACAGGGCGGGCGGTGCTAAAGGCTTGCTGGTGGGAGGGAACCTTAAAACACTTGAAAGCCTCGCCGGGTCTAAATCTGACATTGACACAAATGGTAAAATTCTTTTTGTGGAAGACACTGGTGAATACCTGTACAGCATCGACCGGATGTTTTGGAATCTGAAACGAACGGGAAAATTATCCGGACTCGCTGGCTTGATTGTGGGTGGCATGAAGATAAAACAGGACGACCCAGGCGAATATTTTGGACAATCGGTTTATGATATTGTGATGCAGAAAGTGAAAGATTATAAGTATCCGGTTTGTTTTGATTTTCCCGTCGGCCATCAGATTGATAATTTTGCATTGAAATGTGGCGTGCTGCATGATTTGAGTGTAACTGCGGCAGGCACCCAGCTTAAAGAAATCCGTTAAATCGCTATTGTTTTTTCGATGATCATTAAAACGCCCCCCTATCTTAAGCCCGGAGACACGATTGGCATTGTTTGCCCCGCCGGTTATATGGAATTTGAGAAAGCCGCCGAATGCGTGCGCGTACTACAGGAGGACTGGGGTTATAAAGTAAAAGTAGGCAGCACTTTGGGCAGCAAATCCGAAACCTATTTCGCCGGCACGGACGAGGAGCGTTTAAAAGATTTTCAAATGATGCTCGACGACGACGAGGTGCAGGCGGTTTTATGTGGGCGTGGAGGATATGGCATGGGCCGCATCATTGACCGGATCAATTTCAAAAAATTTAAGAAAAGGCCAAAATGGGTGATCGGGTTCAGCGACATTACCATTTTTCATAGCCATCTGTATTCAAATTATTTTATTTCTTCGCTCCATGCGCCTATGGCGGCGGCGTTTAACGATGGCGGCCATGTCAACAAATATGTGCGCTCGCTGAAGGAGGCGCTGGAAGGAAAATGGGCAAGATATTGTTGTGAAAGCCATGAACTTAACCGGCCGGGCGAGGCTGTAGGAGAGTTGGTGGGCGGTAACCTGGCTCTGATTGTCCATGGTATAGGAACACCTTCCGAGCTGAAAACCAAGGGTAGAATTTTGTTTTTAGAGGATATTGGGGAACAAAAATACGCCGTCGACCGAATGATGTATCAATTGAAAAGAAGTGGAAAACTGGATAAACTAGCGGGCCTGGTTGTTGGCAGGTTTTCTGATACGGGGGATACCACCCGCCCTTTCGGTGCTTCGGTTCAGCAGCTTATTTATGAGATTGTTCGGGAGTATAAATACCCCGTTTGTTTCGATTTTCCTGTCAGTCATGAAAAGGAAAATTATGCGTTGAAAATCGGCGCTGGCCACAAATTGAAGGTGCATCCGAAAAAAGTAACCCTGGAGGAATAAAAAAATCCCCAACATTAATAATGCTGGGGACTTCATCAAAAACCATTAACCATTAAACCTTATCCTATGAAAATTCAATTCAAATTTACAACTAAATAAACTACTTTGCAAACGATTGTTAATATAATTATTAAATTTTCACATTTTTTTAATAATTAAGATAGCTTTTTCCAATCTTTCTCCGATTCAGATGCTTAATTCGGCGAATTCAGCGTAAGCGATTCGCTTGCAACGCGTTATTTTTCTTAAATAAACCGCTGTCCAAGGTTCAATTGATCGCTCCAGGCGGTTGCCAACGATGCGGCAGCAGGGTTATGTAACTGCGTAAAAGGCCGCTTCGGAGGTTTCGGGCGCTGTGGCCTTCGGGGCGGCGCGCAGGAAACAAGAGAAATAACAATACAGACAATTAAGGAGGTTATAAGGGCTTTCATAATCCGGGCTTTGGCTTTTTATTGCAACAAGCAAGCCAGACTGAACGCAAAAAGCCACCGGAGTCCGATGGCCTTTAACAATTATTGAATTTTTTTCTTAAAACGTGTAGCGGGCTGAAACGCCGACATTGGGGTAGAAGTTATTGTAGCGTTTATAATCAAACGGTTCTACGATATTCAAGGTAGGACGCACATCTGCAGAAACAGCCAACGGAATTTTGCTGAATTTATAATCAGCGCCCCCGGTTGGATACAAGCCAACACCAACGCCGGTATAATCATCGTGCTTCGAAAAAGTATTGGAAAGCACGATACCGCCGCCGATAAACCATTTCAGGCCGGCTACGGGCTTAATATCGAAATGGTGCTGATAAGTACCAGCTGCAGAAACACTGGTCCAATTAGCGCCGCCAACACGGTCGGGGTTGATTCCCAGGTTAAATTCCAACGCAGAGGCATTATTTAGAAAGGTTTTATAGGCAGCAGAAGCTACATCGTAGTAGCCGTTGCCGAGCCTCAGGCCGATGGATTGTTTGTAGTCGCTTTGAGCAAAAAGGGAAAATGCAGCACAAATGAATGTGGCTGTCAGGGCAATTTTAATTTTCATATTTGGATATAATTTAACGGCAAAGGTAGCCATTTGAAATTATTATAAAAAAAGGTTCTGTGTAAAAATTACACAGAACCTTTTTTAAAACACTAAATACTAATAAATTAAAAGTCTTTATTGTAATCGCTGCGATCGCGGTATCCGCCGCCGCCATAGCCGCCGCCGCCGCTTTTTCTGTATCCGCCGCCGCTATTGCCGCCGCCGAAACTTCTTTTTTTGTAACCGCCGCCGCTGTTACCGCCTTCTTTTGGACGGCTTTCGTTTACAACGATGTTTCTGCCGTCAACTTCAGTGCCGTTTAAAGCGCCGATAGCCGCCTGAGCTTCTTCATCATTTGCCATTTCAACAAATCCAAAACCTTTGCTGCGGTTAGTGAATTTGTCTAAAACGATTTTAGCAGAGCTAACTTCGCCGTGTGGGCTGAATAATTCCTGTAAATCCTCGTCTTTAAGGTTCCAGCTTAAATTACCTACGTAAATGTTCATTTTTTTGTTTTTAAATTTTAAACTAAGTGAGAAACAGTAACCAAGATCAATGAACATTTATGTAACATGGAACTCTTAATACTGAATATACACCATTAATAATACACAAATATAACCCGTAATTATTAAACCCTATAATAATTTTATATTATTATACCCAGCAAAAAGCGTCTGCATTATGCTTGCAGACGCTTCAAAATGGTTTATTACCGGAAAATTATTCTGAAACTACTTCAAAATCAAGCTCTGTTGAGCGGCCATTACCGAAATCGATAGTAGCTTTGTGAGTACCCAACTCTTTCACTTCTTCGTTAATAATAATTCTTTTACGGTCGATTTCATAACCTTTTTGCTCGCGGATAGCTCTGCTGATCTGCAAATTGGTTACGCTACCAAAGATTTTTCCGGTAGTGCCGGTTTTCGCTCCAATCTTCAAAGGAGAAGCGCTTAGTTTGCTGATCACATCGTTGATCGCCGCCAACATAGCATCTTCTTTCTTCTTAGCTTGTTTCAACCTTTCTTCTAATTGCTTTTTGTTCCCTGCGCTGTTTTCAACAGCTAATTTGCGGGGCAGCAAAAAGTTGCGGGCATAACCGTTTTTTACATTGACTACCTCGTTGGCAGCTCCCAGATTATCTACATCCTGGATTAAAATTACTTCCATTGTATTGTTTTTAGTTCCCTGGCCCAATCCAAGATTGTGACTGTCCGTCGCCTGCGGCGCGTTAGGGATGGTTACTAATAAGATTTATATTTATGGTGCATACTTGTTAAACTATGAACCATAAACGATAAGCTATGAACTATTTTAAAAGATCCGTTACGTAAGGCAAAAGCGCCATTTGACGGGCTTTTTTAACAGCGTCAGAAACCCTGCGCTGAAATTTCAAACTGTTACCCGTCAAGCGGCGTGGTAACAATTTACCTTGTTCGTTCAGGAATTTTTTAAGGAACTCGGTATCCTTGTAATCTACATAGCGGATGCCATATTTTTTGAAGCGACAAAACTTTTTTACACGCTTGTCGGTTCTTATCGCGGTAAGGTATTTTATTTCATTCTTTGCCATGATATTAAGCCTCCACTGCTTTTTCGGTTCCGGTTTTTACGCCACTAGCTTTTTTTGCATTATACTCAACGGCGTATTTATCGAGTTTAGTGCATAATTGACGAAGCACAGATTCGTCGCGAAGAAGCTGTATTTTCAGCTTCTCATTGAAGTCGGATGGCGCAGTGTATTCCATTACCCAGTATAAACCTGTTGTTTTTTTCTGGATAGGATACGCCAGTGATTTCAATCCCCATGGATTTTCGTGAACGATTGAGCCACCTGCTTCAGTTACCATATCGGCAAATTTTTTCTGAGCAGCTTTAAACTCATCTTCGCTTAAAACCGGGGTAAAAATCACCATCAATTCATAATTGTTCATTACCCTGTGAAATTTGGTTAAAAAATATTTACCCCTCAGCTTTTGCTAAGGGGCTGCAAAGATAGGCTTTTTAAATTAAAATTATCCGCCAGTGGAGTAGAGGCAGCAGCACCTGCCGTAAAAACGGCAGCGCAGGGCGGCGTGATGGTTTGCTGGCCGTTAACGAACCTGAATAAGGTATTAATAATAAATAGATTAAACTTGCCCCGCTTGGTCGAAGTTTCTGAGGAACAGCTATTTATTATCCCCTAAACTATATTCATTGTTTTCCTCGTCTTCCTCGCCGATGGCTTCGTTTTCGTCGTCTGCTTCTTCTCCGGGCACATCCAGATCCTTTCCATCGAGGGTATCTTTTTCGTTCAGGCTTTCTCCTTCAAAATCTTCGTTATCGAGTTGGGCGTTTTCCAAATCCTCATCATCTGGTGTATTCATCGTCTCAGACTGTTCCAGCAATTCCCGCTCCTGGTCAGAAACATTTGACTGGTTGTCCGGGTTGCTATCATCATCCCTATTTTCATCGTCCAAAATGCCAACTCCTTCTTCGTCGTCAGACGCTACGGTCAGGTTTCCGTTCTCACTGGCTTCTGGCGGTTTCACGTTTTCCTGGCCAGGAATATCGCTAACTTCCGGAAGGTCGAGGGTTGCTTTTTCGGGTTTTAGCTCTTTTTTATCTTTTTCTGAATCGGGTAGGTCGAAATGGGGGTGGCTCATAGAAATGGATTTTAGTTCATTCAAAAATGGACAAATACAATGCCATTACACTTTTGACTAAAGCACCGCTTTCTGCAAGCCTTCGAAAAGGAACATGAAAAAACCCGGAGACACGCCGGGTTTAAAAACTTTTTACTTTATTTCTTCTTTAATATCTGCCATCAGTTTTTGAGCGATGTGATTGGCTTTGCTTTCAAAGTCGCTTTCTGAATAGATGCGGATGATTGGTTCGGTGTTCGACGTGCGCAGATGCACCCAGTCTGCATCAAATTCAATTTTTAAACCATCCTCGTCATTAATAGGATTTTTAGCATATTTCTTTTTTATGTTTTTAAAAATATGCTTCACGTCGACGCTGCTATCCAGTTCTATTTTGTTTTTGCTGATAAAATAATCAGGATAAAGGCTGCGCAACGATTTGGTGCTTTTGGTTTTTTGTTGAGACAGATGTGTCAGGAATAGTGCAATGCCGATCAGCGCATCGCGTCCATAATGAAAGTCTGGAACGATAATGCCCCCATTGCCTTCGCCGCCAATTACCGCGTCGTGCTCTTTCATTTTTTTTACAACATTTACTTCGCCTACGGCGGATGGAAAATATCCGCCGCCTCTCTTTAAGGTGATTTCTTTTAAGGCTTTTGTGCTGCTCATGTTGCTCACCGTATTTCCCTTTCGCTGCGATAATATGTAATCAGCAACGGCGACCAAAGTATATTCTTCGCCAAACATGCTGCCGTCTTCGCAAACGAAGCAAAGCCTGTCCACGTCAGGATCGACTGCGATACCCAGGTCTGCTTTTTCTTTTACAACCGTATTACTAAGTTCCGCGAGATGGTCGGGAAGCGGCTCAGGATTGTGAGCAAAGTTGCCAGTGATTTCTTTGTTTAAAACAGTGATATTTTCCACGCCCAAAGCATTCAGCAGTGCCGGTACAAAAGTGGCACCGGTTGAGTTGATCGCGTCCACCACAACTTTAAATTGCTTTGCGGCGATAGCTTCTTTGTTAACCAACGGGTACGCTATAATCGCATCAATATGCTTTTGCATGTAAGAAGTATTGGTGCTTATTTTTCCCAACTTATCAACCGATACAAAAGAAAAATCTTCAGCTGCTGCGATATTCAACAATTCCTGGCCGGTTTCGGCAGAAATAAATTCGCCCTTCTCGTTCAATAATTTTAACGCATTCCATTCTTTCGGATTATGGCTGGCGGTAAGGATAATGCCACCATCGGCTTTTTCCATCGGCACGGCTATTTCCACAGTCGGCGTTGTACTAAGCCCGAGATCAACCACGTCAATCCCCAGGGATGAGAGTGTCGATTGAACCAGTTGGCTCACCATGGCGCCGCTGATGCGCCCGTCGCGCCCAATCACCACTTTTACGGCTTTTGTGCTGCTGGCATTTTTTTTCAGGATTGTTCCGTAGGCGGCGGTAAATTTCACCACATCCACCGGCGACAGGGTTTCGCCCGTTTTACCGCCGATGGTTCCGCGAATTCCGGATATACTTTTTATTAAAGGCATATAGTTCTCTTATTTGACCTGCAAATGTAGTTAGAAACCGGGAAAGACCGGGAGTGTAAATCAGCTGAAAACGACTATATTGATTGCGGATTTTCCTGCCTTCCGACTTCGCCCCTTTCTGATTACCTTTGCAGGCTAAAGTTTTTAAAGAAGTTTATGAGCGAATTTAAAAGAGTATTGGTTACAGCGGCTTTGCCTTATGCAAACGGCCCTATTCACATCGGGCACCTGGCGGGTTGTTATATCCCGGCTGATATTTATGTGAGGTTTTTACGCGCGCAACGCAAGGATGTGAAATTTATTGGAGGCAGCGACGAGCACGGCGTGCCTATCACCATTCGCGCTATGAAAGAAGGCGTTTCGCCCCAGCAAATTGTGGATCGTTATCATGGGCAGATAAAACATAGTTTTGAGCAAATGGGCATTTCTTTCGATGTGTATTCGAGAACATCCAGCCCAGTTCATCACGAAACCGCCGCCGCTTTTTTTAAAAAATTATACGACGATGGCCTTTTTGAAGAAAAGGAAACCGAGCAATATTATGATGAAAAAACCCATACTTTTTTAGCTGACCGCTACATTATCGGTGAATGCCCGCATTGCCACAATCCGAACGCCTACGGCGACCAATGCGAAAAATGCGGGACTTCTCTCTCGCCAGAGCAACTGATCAATCCGCGCAGCGCTTTAAGCGACGCTATTCCTGTCAAAAAGAAAACAAAGCACTGGTATTTCCCCTTGCAGCAGTATGAAGCGTTTTTGAAAAAATGGATTTTAGAAGATCATACGAACTGGAAGAATAATGTTTTCGGTCAGTGTAAAAGCTGGCTCGACAGCGGCCTGCAAAGCCGCGCTATGACGCGCGACAGCAACTGGGGCGTAAAAGTGCCGTTACCGGATGCGGAAGGCAAAGTTTTATATGTTTGGTTTGATGCCCCCATCGGATATATTTCTGCTACCAAAGAATTGACGGATAAATGGGCCGACTATTGGTGCCAGGAAGATACCAAACTGGTGCATTTTATTGGAAAAGATAATATTGTTTTTCACTGTATCATTTTCCCTGCGATGCTTAAAGCGCATGGCGGTTTTGTGTTGCCAGACAACGTGCCAGCTAACGAATTTTTAAATATAGAAGGGGAAAAAGTGTCGACCAGCCGCAACTGGGCGGTTTGGGTGCACGAGTTTATTAAGGATTTTCCGGGTTGCGAAGACGTTTTAAGATATGTGCTTTGCGCCAATGCACCGGAAAACAAAGACAACGACTTTACCTGGAAAGATTTTCAGGATAGAAATAACAATGAACTCGGTTCCATTTTTGGCAATTTTGTGAACCGCACTTTTGTGCTGATGCATAAACTTTGCAGAGGTAAAGTGCCTGCGCTTCATGCAGGCAAACTCGATGCAAAGGACGAAGCGATTATAGCTGATATACAAGCAGCGAAAAATAAAGTGCAAGCTGCACTGGAAAATTATCGGTTTCGCGATGCGCTGTACGACGTAATCGATTTAAGCCGCAAGGGCAATAAATATATGCAGGACAAAGAACCCTGGATTATAGCCAAGCAGGTGAGTGCGGATCCGGAAGCGCAAAAAAGTATTGATAATTGCCTGCATCTTTGTTTGCAGTTAACTGCGAACCTGGCGATCCTTATCAATCCTTTTTTACCATCGACGGCCAAAAAAATGCTGCACATGATGAAAGTGGTAGATAAAATGCTCGATTGGGAAAACGCTGGAAAATTGAATTTGCTTAGCGTGGGTTATTCGCTTCGCGCTCCCGAAATTTTATTCAGGAAAATTGAAGACGCGGAAATTGAAGCTCAAATACAAAAATTAAAATCCGGGTCGGCAGCCGTAGCGACTACAGATGCTCCAACTCCGGAAATTGTTTCAAAGGCAGCGGATAACAGTAGTCTTAAGCCGGAAATCACTTTCGACGATTTTGCAAAATTAGATTTGCGGTCAGGTAAGGTGATCGCCGCCTCAAAAGTGGAAAAGGCAGACAAACTGCTGCAGCTTCAGGTGGATCTCGGGTTTGAAGAGCGGACGATCGTTTCGGGTATCGCCCAACACTTCGACCCCGAAACCATTGTAGGTAAGCGCGTTGTGGTAGTAGCCAACCTGGCGCCCCGAAAAATGAGAGGCATCCAAAGTAATGGGATGATATTGATGGCTGAAGACGCCGAGGGAAAGCTGGTGTTTATTCAATCAGAAGAAGCCGTTGCGGCGGGGAGCAAGGTGAGTTGATCATATTAAAAGTTTTTATATAAAGGCCGGATATTTATTCGGCCTTTTGTGTATTTTTAATCATTAGACTGTCCCTGTAACATCAAATTGACTACAAAAAAATCTGAGTACCGCCTTGAAGACCAAAATTCGATTAAGAGAGTTGAAGCTGAGAAAGCTGCGCTTTAAACGGCTCAGGTATCGCACTATGTTAGTGCTGCTCGGTATCGTGGCCACCGTGGTATTAGCTTTCAATTTTTGGTTTATCGATCATGCGGAAGAAGCGCTTGAGCAAATTGTTGCCACGCAGTCGAAAGGGAAACTACGATTGAAAGTGGCTGAGTTTAAATTCAACTGGCTAACCAATAAAATTGAGCTTCGGCAGGCTTCCATTTTTAGTACGGATACAACAGCGGCGACCAGCTATGCCATCAATACAAAAAAAATCAGCATCAAGGCCCGCGGATTTCTTCCCTTACTTTTTAACCGCGAAATACTGATCGATTCTATCCAGCTCAGTTCGCCGAACGTGGTTTTTACGAGAAACAAAGCACGGATTAAAAGTAAAGACACAACAGTGGTGGATACCAGCGAAAGCTTTTCTGTGGCCGAAGAAATGGGGCGCATCTCTAATTCATTAACGAATGCTATCAATGTGTTGCAGATAGATAAATTTAGATTGGATAACGGAAGTTTTTCCCTGATCGACCGAACCAAAACCTCGGAGAAGCCATTTGCCGTCAGCAATATTTATGTGCAGCTGGACAACCTGCAACTTGACAGTACCACCGGGGGAAAGGATAAAGAACGGATTTCCTTTACCGACAATATCGCCATACGAACCTACGATCAAAATATTGCCTTTCCGGGAGGCCGGCATTTTATAGCGTTTAAAGACTTTAGGGTTAATCTCCAGAATAAGCGCGTTGAATTCGACAGTTGTACGCTTCGTGCCGTGAAAGGAGACAGTTCCAAAACGGCGTTCAGGATATTTTTTGACAAACTGCAGCTTACCAATATCAATTTCGATTCTTTGTATGGATCTGAAACGATTATTGCGGATTCTGTTTTTTGTAACCGACCGCAAATTTTTCTGGACATTGACAGCGATCGTCGCGGTTCGGCCAACAAAAGGAAGAAAGGAAGAATGGAGCGCATCGACGGCGTTATTCAGCAATTGTTGGGCGATATGAAATTGGGCTACGTAGGCGTGAATAATGCCAATATTGATATCAACACCATTAAGCAGGGCAAGACGAGTACTTTTTCATCACGAAATAACAATTTCGATATGTATGGCCTGGTCGTGATACAAGACGATTTAAAGCCCATTACCCTCGACAAATTTGTGATGTCGCTTCATAATTATCAAACCGAATTGAAAGATGGCCGGTATGCGATATCATTCGACAGCGTGCGTTTCGAGAATGAGATTATTAATTTAAGCAAATTCAAATTTAAAGAGTTCGATCGCGGCCGTGCGATCAAAAGCCTGTCGATGCCCAGTTTCCAGGTGCGAGGTCTTTCGTGGGAGTCGCTTCTTTATGATAATATTTTTTCAGCGCAAAGCGCCGTGTTCTACGATCCGCAGGTAAATTATACGCTTCAAAATAATAAAAGCAAGCGCCGTTCAAAATCACTTTTTGAAACATTAAATAGCATTGATGATGTAATGGATTTGAAGAACCTGGGCATTTACAGAGGTAATATTGTGCTTCATTTTCCTAAAGGCGCTTCGCTGCAACTTGCGAATACCAGCCTCGATTTGCGGGCCAACGAATTTACTAGCGCCAGCCGCATCAAAAATGTGCAGCGCTCGGTTAATTTATTAAGTTTTGATAAAGGCGTTTTTAAAAAAGGAGATTTGACCGCACAGTTGAACCAGGTGCATCTTTCTGAAAATAAAAGCGGGCTTACTGCCTCTAGCTTATGGCTGAAAAGCAGCCAGATCGATGCGGATGCGAAAGCTATTCAAATTGGAACGGTGGTGCTGGATAGTGTAAGCGAAAGTATTTTAGTGGACGGCGTAAAATGGGGCAGCGCTTCCTTTACCATGAAGCAAACCGCCAAAGCGCCTGCTTCCAAAACAAAAAAGAAGAAGACGCCGCTGGTGCTTCGAAAGGTGCAGGGCGCCAACACAACGATTGATGTTGAAACCAGTAAGCATAATATCACCGGTAAATTCAATAAAATTTTATTAGAAGGGTTTACGCAAAATAGCCAGGGAAAGCCGGAGATAAGAGGTTTGAGCCTTGATGGTGAAAAGTTTTTGATGTTGGGGCCTGATATGCGCGTTGCGGTGGGGCAGATGAATATTGAAGATAAAAATAACAGCGTCATACAGGATATCCGGTTTGAAAAGATCAATAGCCTCGACTCCATCGTCGCTGCTATACCCCGCCTTACAATCATTCCCAACATAACGGAAATTGTAAGTGGTAATCTGACGCTGCAGGGCCTCGTGCTTACGGAACCCAGCGTCAATGCATCATTGGGAAAGAAGGACACATCAATTCAAAAGGAAATTAAAAAAGCGCCGGTTATTGAAATCGGCTCCGCCTTGTTGCAACGGCCTGATATCCGGCTCGAAATGAAAAACCAAAAAGATTCGTCGAGCTACCTGAAATGGGATGGCGTTCAGCTCAACAGCTATTTGCAAATCAACAACTTTAAGTCAACGCCCCAGGCGCCTGTTACGGCTGATAAAATTAAAATGTTCCTTACCAACTTTGAATTTATTACCGCAAAAGGCAGAAAATACGCAACCAACGACAACAAGCTAAATATTGAGTTGGATGATGTTTTTGTGGAGAAAGACGAAGACGCGAAAATGAAGTGGCGGACGAACCTGAGCATTCTTGCTTTAGATAAATTGGGTTTTGACAGTTTGGGAAAAAACAATGCCGTGTTAGAACTTGATAAAGGCGATATCAGGAACGTAGCTTTAAATTCTAAATACGTAGGCAGCGTCGGCGATATAATTACCAACAGCCCTAACCTCAGCATTAACGGCACCAATGGAAAGTTTACCACCGCCAAAAACTCCTTGCGCTGGTATGGGTTCACGGCGAGGGATCGCGTGTTGGGTGTGGATTCTTTCAGCCTGGTGCCGCAGCAAACGCCTGAAGCATACAGGATCGCTAAAGCTTTTAATGAAGACTATTTGCGCATCAAAACCGGGAAAATCGTGGGCGGGCCCATAGACCTGGAACAATTTAATAACGACAGTATTTTGAGCATTGGCGGCATAGAAATGAACGATGTGGATCTCTTTACTTTTAAAGATAAGACCCAGCCGGATACTGCAAAAAGATATAAGCCGCTTCCCGCAGAAATGCTGTTAGGCCTTAAAAGCAGCCTGCATATTGATAGCGTGAAATTAAACAGGATGAAGGTTACGTATTGGGAAATCAATCCGAATACCGACACGCTGGGCATCATTCCGGTTGAAGATTTGAACGTTGTCATGCGCAATATCAAAAACTATAATATCAATCCTGACGATAGCATTTATATCATTGCCTCGGCGAATGTTTTGGGTAGTTTGCCGACCACGCTCAACGTGGCACAATCCTACGTTGATACAACGGGCTACATGCGAATGGATCTGGCTACAGGCCCAATGGATCTTACAAAGTTCAATACGGTACTGGTTCCGTTGGTAGGCGCGAAGGTTTTTCGCGGCAATTTGGAGGGCTTGCAGGTAAGCGCTATTGGCAACAATGATGCTGCTATAGGCACGGCTCATATGTATTACAACGGACTGAAGCTTGGCCTGCTGAATAAAAAAGATTTACCCAATCAAACCTTTATGAATAAGGTGGTAAGCTGGGTGGCAATGACCTTTGTTGTTCGCAATAATAACCGCGGCAAGGAGTCGCTGGTATTCTTTGAGCGGTGGCAGGACAAATCGCCCATCAACTACATTATTAAAACCACATTGGAAGGCATCAAATCCAGCATTGGTTTGCCAGGCGCCAAAAAGAAACTGCGGAAATATAAGAAGAGGACAGCAGCAAAAAAATAACGGAACTAGGTGTTTTGCATTATTAAAACAAAAAGATTATCGAACACTCCAGATACCGATCATGGCAAAAAATCCTCCAGATTTTTCTTTTAACAACTATCTTTTTTCCTTTGATAAGGAAAAAATGGATGCGACGGTCGTTCACCAATACTTGGCAACAGAAAGTTATTGGGCGAAAAATATTCCACTCGAAACCGTTAGGCGATCTATTTCCAACGCTGCTTGTTTAGCCATTTTCGATGGCTCGGGAAACCTGGTCGGCTTTGGGCGTATGATAACGGATTATGCGACATTCGGATACCTGGCGGATATTTTCATTTTAAAAGCGCACCGGGGTAAAGGTTTGTCCAAAAAGATGGTGGCGTTATTTGCTCAGCTTGCAGATGAGTGTGGGCTGAGAAGAACGATGCTGGCTACCAACGACGCTCATGGGTTGTATCAACAGTACGGCTTTGAGCCGCTTGCGGATCCAAAAACAATCATGAACAGAAAAGGAAAGCCCTATTAAAGTTTCTTTCATTTGGGCGGCTCCATTAGTCCATATAATTAATATATTTTTATACAATACCTTTGCGCGTTCAATCGACACGCTTTGTTATGGAACGTATATATTTAGACAATGCGGCTACTACGGCTTTAGACCAGGAGGTGTTGGAAGCCATGCTGCCTTATATGACAACGCATTTTGGCAACCCCTCTTCCATTTACTCTTACGGGAGGGAAACACGCCTGGCGGTAGAGAATGCCAGAAAAGATGTGGCGCGGTTGTTAGGCGCGCATCCCAGCGAAATTTTTTTTACCAGCGGCGGAACAGAAGCGAATAACACCGCTATCCTGGCCTCTATCCGCGATCTGGGCTGCGAGCATATTATTACTTCAGCTATAGAACACCACGCGGTTTTGCACACCGTAGCGCATTATGCCGGTAATACTGTCACGCAAAGTTTCGTAAACTTATTGCCCAACGGTCATATTGATCTTAAGGATCTGGAATCCCAATTGGCGGCAGCAGGGAAGAAATGCCTGGTTAGCCTGATGCATGCCAATAACGAAATCGGGAATTTGCTAAGCATTAATGCCGTAAGCGCCATTTGTAGAAAGTACGGCGCCATCTTTCATTCAGACTGCGTGCAAACTGTCGGCCATTATCCGATTGATCTTAACCGCATTGATGTTGATTTTATATCGGCCGCCGGTCATAAATTTCATGGCCCGAAAGGAACCGGCATTTTATATGTCAAACGCGACGTGCAGATAAAGCCAATGATACATGGCGGTGGGCAGGAGAGGAACATGCGCGCGGGCACCGAAAATATTTATGGTATTGTGGGTTTTGCCAGGGCGTTGCAACTGGCGATGGATCATTATGAAAAAGATTCGGCTTATATCAAATCCTTAAAAACCTATATGGCGGACCTGCTTCAAAAAGAATTGCCTGAAGTGACTTTTAACGGGGATTATAATGGGAGCTCATTGTATACGGTCTTAAATGCATCTTTCCCGCTTTCGGAAAAATCTGAAATGTTGTTATTTAATTTGGATATTAATAAAATCTGTGTGTCGGGTGGAAGCGCCTGCAGCAGCGGCGCCAACCAGGGCTCCCATGTTATCAACGCCATCAGCGGCGATCCGAATAAAGTGGCGATCCGTTTTTCTTTCAGTAAATACAACACAAAAGAAGAAATAGACACGGTGGTGGCCAAGCTGAAATCTTTGTTATAACCTATTAGGATTCCGGCACACGATAGTTGGGATCGTCGATTACATCTACTTCGATGACGCCTTCTGCGTTGGCGAGCAATCGCCTGCAATCTTCGCTCAAATGGCGTAAGCGTACCGTTTTCCCGGCATCTGCATAGCGCTTTGTGATTTTATTGACCGCGTCGATAGCGCTCATATCACTAATCCGGCTTTCTTTGAAATCGATCATGATTAATGGCGGATCGTTGATTACGTCAAACTTTTCAGCAAAAGCGGTGGTTGATCCGAAAAACAACGGGCCAAAAATTTCATAATGTTTCACGCCCTGATCATCGATATATTTTCGCGCACGAATGCGTTTGGCGCTTTCCCAGGCAAATACCAAAGCGGCAATGATAACGCCGATTAGAACGGCCAATGCAAGATTGTGGAGCCACACCGTGATCGCTGCAACCAGCACACCCACCACGATATCAGATTTTGGCATTTTATTGATGATCTTAAAACTCGCCCATTCGAAAGTGCCGATTGCCACCATCATCATCACGCCGACCAGCGCGGCCATCGGTAAGCGGCCAATCAGCGGGGCGCCTACCAGGATAATAATCAGGATCGTTGCCGCTGCAATAATGCCCGATAGCCTCGCGCGCGCGCCGGCAGAGAGGTTGACGAAAGTTTGGGCGATCATTGGGCAGCCGCCCATGCCGGTAAAGAATCCATTGACGAAATTAGCAGTGCCCTGCGCGAGGCACTCCCTGTTGCTATTGCCTTTCGTGGCTGTCATTTCATCTACAAGGTTGAGCGTTAGCAGACCCTCTGTGAGGCCTACACAAGCCATAACCAATGCGTAAGGAAAAATGATTTGCAACGTTTCAAAAGTGAAAGGCACCGCAGGCATGTGAAAAGGTGGGAAGCCGCCCGCCACCGAGGCAATGTCTGCTACGGTTTTGGTTTCGATGCCAAAAATTTCAACTACGGCGAATACCGCTATAATGGCTACTAACGAAGGAGGAATGGCTTTACTGATTTTAGGAAAAAAGAGGACAACGGCAATGGTTAGTAAAACGAGGCCGGCCATTGAGTAAAGCGCCGCACCGCTGAGCCAGCTTCCATCTGCCATTTTAAATTGGGTTAGCTGCGACATAAATATGATAACTGCCAGGCCGTTTACGAAGCCGTACATTACGGGCTGTGGCACCAGCCGGATGAATTTACCCAGTTTAAAAATACCGACGACCAGTTGCACAATACCCGCCAGGGCTACCGCTGCAAAAACGTACTCCAGCCCGTGCGACTTCATCAGCGCAATCAAAGTAACAACCGTGGCGCCGGCGCCACCGGAAACTAATCCTGGCCGCCCGCCTAAAACTGCCGTTATAAGACCCATTAAAAAAGCGGCATACAAGCCTGTTAACGGAGGGAATCCCGCCAGAATAGCGAATGAAAGCGATTCAGGAATCATCGTCATCGCCACCGTCAATCCTGCCAGGATTTCGGTGCGATAGTTTATTTTATGGGAAAAATCAAAAAGCCTGATAAGGGGAGTCATATTAAAAGGTACGAAAGTAGAACATTTAATGAAACCTGCGGATGATGGATTTTCGAGTCAATGTGTTTGCACATTTGTAGTATCTTTCATTTGAATCAATCTGCCCGACAAAATGAAATCAGCTTCTTACTCCGCCATCCTTTGTTTTATTTTTTTATTGGTTTTCGAGAAAGGGGGAAAGGCGCAAACTAAACAACAGCCGTTTCGTGTAATTGCTTACTACGCCGCCGATACGCAAGCCATTGACCAGTTTGAGGTGGGTCAATTAACGCATATCATTTATAGCTTTTGTCATTTGAAAGGCAATAAATTAAACGTTGACGACGGCCGCGATTCAGCAACGATTAAAAAGCTGGTTTCGCTAAAGCAAAATTACCCCCGGCTTAAAATTTTATTATCGCTCGGCGGTTGGGGCGGCTGTAAGACCTGCTCGGACGTTTTCTCCACGCAGCCGGCGCGGGAAGAATTTGCCTCATCTGTTAGGGCATTGGCAGATTATTTTGGCACAGATGGAATTGATCTCGATTGGGAATATCCCACGATTGCCGGCCATCCCGGCCATCCTTATAAAGCGGAAGACAAGGAGCATTTCACCGCGCTTGTCCAAGCCTTGCGCGCATCGTTGGGCAACAAACAGGAAATTAGCTTTGCAGCAGGCGGGTTTAAAAAATACCTGGAGGAATCCGTTGATTGGAAAAAAGTAATGGCTGTTGCAGACTATGTCAACCTGATGACTTATGACCTCGTTAATGGCGCCACTCCGCACACCGGCCACCACACGCCGCTATACTCCACAGCGCAGCAGCAGGAGTCGGCCGATGCCTGTGTTAATTTTCTGGATTCAATAGGCGTTCCTAAAAGCCAGTTGGTGATTGGCGCTGCGTTTTACGGGCGAAGCTGGACCGGGGTGGAGCCAACACAACAAGGGCTTTATCAACCAGGAGATTTCAAAAGTTTTATGCCTTACCGCAACTTTGCCAACCAGGTGAGCGAAGCAAAAGGATTTCGTTTTTATTATGATAGCGTTGCGCATGCAAGCTATGCTTATAATGCAAAAGAAAAGGTTTTTGCCACTTTCGACGACCGTGCTTCGATTGAAGCAAAAACAAAATATGCGCTGCGCAAAGGGCTGGGTGGGATCATGTTTTGGGAGCTCAGCCTCGACAAACCGGCCGACGGGTTATTGAACGTTATTAGCCAGGCTGTAAAATCTGTTAAATAGCCAGGTCGTTCCAATAGTTGCGTCGTATCATGCAAAGCAAACGCGGGTCCACAGGAAGTTACAATGAAAAATAAGACGGCTCCTTCCTGCAAAGGAAGGAGCCGTTCAAAGAAATAGATACGCTCGTTTCGTTCAGCAAATCTGATCAGGTAGCCCAGGCTTTATCTCCTTTGGCGTAAGGCATACAAGGATCGTATTTGCCTGGAACAGCGGAATAGCGCAATGCTTTTGTAGCACCAGGTTCTGATGTGAAAAACCCTAGAAGTGTGAGTTCTTTCATCATGCTGAAGTAATGCTTAGGCATGCTGGCTCTTGCATAACCAAAATTTCCTTTTGTTTCCGCGATAGAGTCTTTAACACGCTCTTCTTTAGCCAGTTCTTCTTTTTTTGCTTTGTAATCGTCAGTATTTTTATACGCGCCTGCTTCTTTGTCCAAAATAGTAAGGAGTTCGGTTCTTTGCTGGGGCTGCATTTGCATAAACCCTGTGTTATACTTTTCCTTGCTCCTTTTTTCTATAGCATCGAGGCCGTCTTTAAATATTTTTTGGTCTTCCGGTGTGTAGCAATCCCGAACCATTACGTTCATAAAAGCGCCCACTTGTGCGTCTTTTGCGCCCGGCGTGGCGGTTCTGGGCAGAATTGTTTCCGCGATTTCATCGAGATAAGCGATCTCATCTTTCGTGAAAAAATCCGGAAGTGTTTCCGCGCCAGCTTCGGCAGCTTCTTTATTAGTTGTGGTTTTACACCCGGTTTGAATGAACAATTCTGCTCCCAATACGGTGCCTCCCATCAAAAAGGCTACTTTTTGTACTGCTTGTCTTCTGTTCATAATACTTTATTTTTTAGTGCTGCCAGCGGGCTAGGAAAGAACGCGCTATCAGCCTCTCGTCGTTTATTATTTTAATTATTTGCGATTGATGACCCGCGTGCAGCAGGCCATTTCGGTTGTGGCATCTAAATATTGCCTTTTTTAAGTTCGTTTACAGCAAAGTCGGCCGCTCTCGCGGTCAGCGCCATATAAGTAAGCGAAGGATTGACGCAGGCTGCACTTGTCATACAAGCCCCGTCGGTTACAAACACATTTTTGCAATCCCAAACCTGGTTGTTCCCGTTGAGCACTGAAGTTTTAGGATCCCTTCCCATGCGGGCCGTTCCCATTTCGTGAATTCCCTGCCCAAATCCGTATTCGCTCTCGTAAGTATGTACATCTTTAAGGCCGGCTGCTTCCAGCATTTCTGCACCGTCGTTCATCATATCAGCGCGCATCTTTTTTTCATTTTCTTTTATCTCCGCGTCTATGTTCAAAACCGGCAGCCCCCACTTGTCTTTTACACTCTTATCCAGGGTTACTTTATTATCATGATAAGGAAGGATTTCGCCAAAAGCGCCTAATCCCATCGTCCATGACCCGGGTTCGCATAGTGCGTCTTTTAGTTCTGCACCAACGCTATATTCAGCGATGTGGCGTTGCCAATTTTGCCGGCTGGCGCCGCCCTGGTAGCCAAATCCACGCAGGTAATCGCGTTTATCATTCCCGATATTCGCAAACCTCGGTACATAGATACCACCTGGCTTGCGGCCAAAATAATATTTGTCTTCATACCCTTCTACCCGTCCGGAAGCGCCGCAACGAAAATGGTGGTCCATGAGGTTGTGCCCGAGTTCGCCGCTACTGCTGCCCAATCCGCCTTCCCAAACATCGGTAGCAGAGTTCATCAACACCCAGGTTGAATTGAGGGCGGAGGCGCAAACAAAAACGACCTTGGCAAAATATTCGTAGGTTTTGTTGGTTTCCGCGTCGATTATTTCTACGCCCTTTGCCTTTTGGGTATTTTTATCGTAAATGATTTTGGTTACGATTGAAAACGGCCTTAGCGTAAGGTTGCCGGTTTTCATGGCCGCCGGAAGTGTAGAAGATTGCGTGCTAAAATAGCCTCCAAAAGGGCAACCCAGCCAGCACTTGTTTCGGTACTGGCAGGCCGTACGGCCGGGCAGCGGTTGCGTAATATTAGCGACGCGCGCGTTGGTAACAATGCGTTGGTTTTTATAATGATCTCTTACGCGCTTAGCGACATCTTTTTCAACACAGTTCATGGGCATGGCCGGCATAAATTCACCGTCGGGCAAGCCTGGATAATCCTCATTTGTCCCGTTGATGCCGGCGAATTTTTCTGCATAGCTATACCAGGGGGCAATTTCGTTGTATCGTATTGGCCAATCTACAGCTATGCCGTCTTTCGCATTCGCTTCAAAGTCAATATCGCCATGGCGATAACTTTGGCGTCCCCACATTAAAGAGCGGCCTCCCACATGATAACCTCTATACCAGTCGAAGCGCTTGGTCTCCGTGTATGGACAATCTTTTTCGTTTACCCAATAGTCGAGGTTGGTTTCGTTCAAAGGGTAATCTCTTTTTAGTACCGGATAATCGGCGATCATTTCCTGTGTTCTGCCACCGCGATGCGGGAAATCCCAGGGATTTTTATTCGCGTTGGTGTAGCCTTCAACATGTTTAATGTCGCGGCCTCTTTCAAGCATGATCGTTTTTAATCCTTTTTCAGTTAGTTCTTTTGCGGCCCAGCCGCCAGAAATGCCGCTACCAATAACGATAGCGTCATAAGTATTATCAGCCATAGAAAGTTTTCTTTAATTTAGAATCGTTTTCGAATAAATGTGGTTGTTTAGCTACTACATTCATAGCAAGCAGGTTTTAAAGATATTTAAAAAACTTATAACTCCTGAAATTCAAAATAAAAAGATTTGCAAAAAAAATGGCCCGGATGTATTCCAGGCCATGCTACTCATGACTTTTTTTATTAGGAAATCATATTTTCTACCGTTGGAAAATGTACACTTCTCTGCCGGTAGTCGTTTGCCGTTGTAGGGTCATTTTACTGAAGGATCCTGCAAGGTTTTCCTGAATGTCAAACTCTTGACCTCCATACATTATTGATTTTGTATCGGTAAAGGAATAAGACACTGCCGCTGCCGGGTTCTCTACGCCATCGTTGTTATAATAATGCACTTTATTATCAGACTTGAACTCGGCATAGCCATTTCCTTCGGTAAGATTTTCATTAAGTGTTGGCTCTGATGAAGTTCCGAGGTAAGTTTGATGCGTTACCTTCCATTTACCAGTTCTTGCATTGTTGTTAATTGTGTCCAGGCCCAAACCGTCGCGGGTTTTACTGCAGGAAACAATCGCAAAAAGGGCCACCAGGCTCAAAAGACTAAAAAGGGTAATTTTTTTCATTTTTTTTGGATTAAAATGTTTACGGATTATAGTTAAAAAAAGTGCAACTAATGTGCCAATAAGGCTCATGTCGCCTACTCTACCGGGGCGGTTTTTTAATTAAATAATTATCTTTGCGCGATGCAAAGCAACACTGATACAAGATTTTTAGAAGAAGTAGATGTGCTCACGGCTACCGCCTCTTCGTGCCAGTTGATTGTTTGGAATGACGAGGTGAATACTTTCGAGTGGGTAATCGAAACCCTGATGGAAGTTTGTGGGCATAATTTTGAGCAAGCGGAGCAATGCTCTTTGTTTATTCATTTTAAAGGAAAATATGCCGTAAAGCAAGGGGATTATGACCATCTGAAACCGATGTGCGAAGCTATTCTGGAACGCGGCATCAACGCAACGGTTGAAGAAACTGTTTCCTGATTTTCTGCCTGTAAACTATTTGTTCTCAACCAATTTCTTCCCTGATGGCAATTTTCGCCCTTGATGAGGCGCTGCAATTTCCACCTGTTCATTTAGCTGAAAAAGATGGTTTGCTGGCCATTGGCGGCGATCTGTCTGTGAACCGGCTTTTATTGGCTTACCGGTCCGGTATATTTCCCTGGTACACAGCGCCTCCCATACTTTGGTGGTGTCCTGATCCCCGGTTTGTCTTATTTCCTGAAGCGCTTAAAATCAGCAAAAGCCTGCGTCCCCTGCTCAATCGCGAAGCCTTCGAATTTACCATCAATAAAGATTTTAAATCGGTCATCGCTCATTGCCAAAGCGTGGAGCGGCCGGACCAGGACGGCACCTGGATCACGGAGGAAATCATTGCCGCCTACACCAAACTTCATGAGCGCGGTTTTGCACACAGCGCCGAAGTGTGGCAGCAGGGCAGGCTGGTGGGCGGTTTATATGGCATTCGCCTGGGTGAAGTGTTTTTTGGAGAAAGCATGTTTAGCCTCGTCAGCAACGCCTCGAAATACGCGTTTACAAAATATGTGCAACATCTTCAAAGTGAAGGCGTCGCATTGATCGATTGCCAGGTGTACACAGCCCATCTTGAGAGCTTAGGCGCCCGAATGATTGAAGGAAAATTTTTTCAGGAAATGCTAAAAAGCATGATCTGAACGGGTCTCCGCAATCGTTCCGTTTGAAAAAAGGATGGATAAGCCGGAAAGCCGTTCTTATCTCATAAGAAAAGCGGTGGTTTAAAACCGGGTCGCAAAAACATTAGGCAACATATCCCGCCAGGTAGGCCAGTCGTGCTTATAATGCTCGCCCCAATTGTCGAATTCGTAGTTAATGCCCTTGTCATACAAAATTTTAGCGAACTCACCACCAGCGCGCGGGTCTTCGTAAGCGCCGCTGCCCGTCAGGATATGGATATGAGCGCTTCGGCGGATATTTTCCAAAATATGGTGATCGGAGAGGTTGGGCATATAATGCTGCGGGCTGTTAAAGTAAACATTGTCGTCCATGTAGCCATTGCTGTAATAAGTAAGATCATAGACGCCGCTCATCGCAATCACACCGTCGATCAGATCGGGGCGTTTCAAAAATAAATTCATGCTGTGCAATGCGCCAAATGAAGCGCCGCTAATAAAAACCGGCGTATCGGGGCTGGTTTCACTTTTTATGTAAGGCAGGACTTCGTTATAAATATAATCGTTCCACTGAACGTGGCGGTGCGATTTATCCCACGGCGCCATGTTGTTGTTTAACCAGCTTTCATTGTTGACACTGTCAACCGAAAAAACCTTCATTTTGCCGCCATTTATAAAAGAAGCGAGCGAATCGATCAGTTGAAAACGTTCATATTCCAGATAATCGGCCGCAGCCGTGGGCACCAAAAGCAGCGCAAACCCATAATCACCATAACTTACAATGGGCATTTCTTTGTGGAGCGCGGGGCTGTGCCAGCCGAAAATTTTTCTATTCATAGCAGTATTAAAAGTTGTCTGTAAAATAAAATAATAATATTAAAAAGCCGCTCAAGTTTTTTATTCTAATGAGGTTTTAATTAGAAATGCGCGATAACTGGCTATTTTTGCGGGCTTAGATTATTTACTAAAGTAAGCATATGTCATTGATTCAAACAGCAGAAAGAGTTTCTCACGTTGAAGCTTCTGATAATTACGTATATCAGCGGTCGCTATTCGCCTACGCCGAAGCTGCGAAGCTCGTTGGCGGACAAGTGCTTGAGCTGGGCACCGGCAGCGGCTATGGAATAGAGATGATCGCCTCCCGCGCTGAAAAGTTTGTCACGCTTGATAAGTTTGAGAACGAAAATGTGGCGGCTTTGATCAAAGCGCACCACAACATTGAATTTTTAAAGATGACTTTTCCGCCGCTGAATGGCATTGCAGATAACAGCTTCGATTTTGTCATTAGTTTCCAGGTGATTGAGCATATCAAAAACGACACTCTTTTTGTGAAAGAAATACACCGGGTGCTGAAGCCGGGCGGCAAGCTGATTGTGACAACTCCCAACAAAAAAATGTCGCTGACGCGCAACCCCTGGCATATCAGGGAGTATCTGATGCCCGAGCTGAAAGCTTTATTGCTACAAGATTTCAGCTTTGTAAAAACCTTAGGTGTTTATGGCGATGACACGGTCATGGAGTATTATCACGCTAACAAAAAGGCGGTTAAAAAAATTACCCGTTTTGATTTTCTCAAGCTGCAATACAGGCTGCCCCGCTGGTGCCTGCAAGTTCCCTACGACATTATGAACCGGTGGAACCGGAAAAAAATGTTGCATAGCGACAATGAAATGGTAGCCAAAATTAAGATGACAGATTACTTCCTTTCTGAGGCCGGCAACGACTGTCTCGATTTGTTTTATATCGCTGAAAAATAAGTGTTTCGCTAATTCGGGTTACAAAAGCCTAACTGTGATAGGGGAGGGTGTTGAACTAAAAAATACAACTGAGATTTGATCGCCGGTGTTAAGATCCGTGTTTTCTTTTTAGTCTGGTTAGTTTAAACAGCGGTTAACACTTCTTTGATGGCGTTGGCCTTCAACAGGCTTTCTTCCCATTCTTTTTCCGGGTCGCTGTAAATGGTAATACCGCCCCCTGCCTGGAAAGAAAGGTATTGCGTGGATTGATTGTACATTATGCTGCGGATCACAACATTAAAATCGAAATCTTCCTGCGGGTTGATATAGCCCAAAGCGCCGGAGAAAATGCCGCGCCTGCTTTGCTCATACCGGTCGATAAGCTGCATCACTTTCACTTTGGGAGCGCCTGTCATCGAGCCCATCGGAAAAGTAGCATCGATGATATTTTTAAAGTCTACCTCCTCCCTCAATTGTCCGCTCACGGTTGAAATCATTTGATGCACTTGCGGAAAGCTGTACACGCCAAACAATTCGTCGACGACAACACTTCCTTCTTCGCAAATTCTCGACAAGTCGTTTCTCACAAGATCTACTACCATTACATTTTCCGCCCGATCTTTTTCGCTGCGCCGCAATCGCTGTCGCTCAGCATCGGTATCCCCCTCTCGTCGCAGCGTTCCTTTTATCGGCTGGCTGATGATTTGGCGGCCCTCTTTTTTCAAAAATCTTTCAGGGCTTGCACAAAGCAGCCATTTATCATCGACGCGATACAACGCTGAAAAAGGATTGGGCGATTTCTCGCAAAGCCGGTTGAAAACCACAAACGGATCAATCACCGCCTTGTCCATAAAAAATTCCTGACAAAAATTGATTTCATAACAATCGCCGCGCTGCAGATGCTGTTGCAGTTGCCGTAAGGTGGCGAGATAAGATGCCTTCGACATTTTGTGCTGAACCGGCGGCAGGGACTCGATATGTCCTGTCGTGGCAGCGCTGCTGCCCTGGATACTTTTGAAAACGCCTTCGGCGTCTTCAGCGTCGATATATAGTTCGTTTTTTTTTAGCCGTAGTAATATTTGCGGTTCGAAAAAGTTCAGTTGCGGAAACTTTATAAAGTCGGGTTGGACTGCGCGGCTGATCTTTTCAAAAGTGGTCAATTCGTAGTTGAGGTGGCCAAACAGCCATCGCTTTTTTTGATGGATAAAATCTTGCAATGCTGCCAGGGCATTTTCGCCATCGGCTGTGTAAGTCGATGCGACGCCTGCTGCAACGAGCAGATCGTAGCCGCTATCGTATTTGTTACTGTCCAGATAACAAAAAGTGTTGAAGGGCCTGAGCCAATTCAACACTTTTTGCTTGAAAACACTTGTATCGCTTACTTCAAAGTTGCCGTACAATGTATATTTCGGTAAAAATTAATTAATAATCATCGTCGTCATCGTCGTCAAAATCATCCTTGCCGCCTCCGAATAAATCTTTGAATTCATCATCCATTTTGAAATCGTCATCGTCGTCGTAAGATTTCTTTCCGCCGCCTGATTTTCCCTTCGATTTGGGCAGATCAAACTCTTCAAAGTCTTTATCCCAATCTTCCTCTTCTTCGGCTTTTTCCCAATCATCGTCGGTTTCCTCCTCGTCCTCATCATCGTCATCTTTTTTTGACGCTTTTCCTTTCTTTTTGGGAAGCGCTTCTTCCTCGAGAAAATAATCATCCTCGTCGAGCTCTTCTTCTTTTTTTGATTTGGATGAAGCTTTTTTTACAGGCGTTTCTTCATCGTGCGCCTTTTCTTTTCCACTTGTTTTTGATTTATTTGACTTTGCCATGATCTAATAAATTAGAATGTAAATTTTAGCCGAACTTTTTAAATCGCCAAATTTTTTGAAAGTAATTTTTTTTCAATTTTTTTTCTGCCCACAAGGCTTTTTTCAGCATGCCGCGCACGCCAAACTGCTTCACAAAAAATGTGAATTCTTTCATCCAAAGGGTGAAAGAAATTAGGCTACGATCAGCTGATCTCTTTCGGGGCCGTTAGATATAAATTTTACAGGGACGCCCAAATAACTGTTGATAAAATCGATATAAGAGGTGGCTTTTTCGGGCAGACCTGCTACTGCTTTGATTTGCGTAATATCCATATTCCAGCCAGGGAATTTTTCGTAAACAGGAACATAATGATCCAAATCCAAACGCAGCGGAATCTCCGTGAGTTGTGTCCCTTCTTTGCTGTAAGCCGTGCAAACATGCAGCTCTTCAAAGCTGTCCAGTACGTCGGCTTTGGTCATTACAATTTGTGTTACACCATTGATCATGCAGGCAAAATTTAATGCCACGAGGTCTATCCATCCGCAGCGGCGGGGCCGGCCGGTTGTGGCGCCATATTCGTTGCCCACATCGCGCAGTTTTTGTCCATCCGCGTTCTCAAGTTCTGTTGGGAACGGGCCGCTTCCAACCCGCGTGCAGTAAGCTTTGGTAATGCCAATCACTTCTTTGATATGTTGCGGCGCAATGCCCAGGCCGCTACATACGCCGGCTGATATGGTGTTGGACGAGGTCACAAACGGGAACGTGCCAAAATCAATGTCGAGCATGCTTCCCTGCGCGCCTTCGGCCAGGATCTTTTTTCCTTCTTTGATTTGTTTGTTGATGAAATACTCGCCGTTGACGATATTCAGTTCTTTCAGAAAATCCACTGCTTCAAAAAAGTCTTTTTCATCCGCGCTGATATCTTCTGTAAAATGATATGTATTAATGATGACCTGATGTTTTTGCCGCAGTTGCTCGTAAAGTTCTTTAAAATTGTCCTGGAGCAGATCGCCTACGCGCAACGCGTTGCGACCGGTCTTGTCCATATAAGCCGGCCCGATGCCTTTAAGGGTCGATCCGATTTTCCCTTTTCCTTTGGCCTGCTCGGAAGCTTTATCTAATGCGCGGTGTGTGGGGACAATGATATTGGTGCGCTCAGAAATAAACAGGTTTTTCTTAAGGTCGATGCCAAACTCGGCAACCTTTTCGCATTCTTTTTTCAGCGTGATGGGATCGAGTACCACACCGTTGCCGATGATGTTGATTTTACCTTCGTGAAAAATACCCGATGGTATCTGGTGCAAGACAATCTTTTTTCCATCGTTATATAACGTGTGGCCAGCATTAGGGCCACCCTGAAAGCGGGCTATAACATCATAATCCTTAGCAAAATAATCTACAATTTTACCTTTCCCCTCATCACCCCACTGCAGCCCTAAAATTACATCTACCATCTACTGTTTTTTTATTTTTTAAAATGAAGTGCAAAAATAAGGGTTCGAACTGATGTGAGGCAATAGTTCGTAGCGCCGCGTTGAAGGTGCTAAATAGCCGGCCGCACGCCGCTGGTCATAAACGGGTCTACTTGGGCAAATCCTCCGTGTCATAGCGTTCCACCGATTCGATGCCGCCTACTTCAAGTAATTTGTTTACCAGGTGATCGAGCTCTTCCTTATCATGAACAAAAACCTTGATATTTCCTTCAAAAACGCCTTCGGTCGCTTCTATCGTGAGCGCAGAAATATTGATTTTCAACTCTCCGGAAATCAGGTTGGTGATCCGACTTACCATGCCCACATCATCGATGCCGATGATTTTCACACCGGTAAGGAAGGAAATCTCTTTGTTTTTCGCCCATTTCGTTTTAACGACCCTGTGGCCATAATTCGCCATTAATTTAGCCGCGTTGGGGCAGTTGGTGCGATGGATCGTGAGGCCTTTCCCGGTTGTTACGAAGCCAAACACGTCGTCGCCCGGAATGGGCTTGCAGCAATTGGCCAGATTATACATGATCTTATCACTGCTTTCGCCGAATATCACCAGCTCGGCGTCTTTAGCCGGGGTGGGCGTATGTGCGTGAGCGCTTTCCTGTTTTTGCTCCTGGGGTTTCACCGGAGACGGCGCTTCGAGCCTGTCGCCGAAAACCTTAAATTCTTTCAGCTCGCGCAGGTCGATATTTTTTATAGCGATCTGGTAGAAAAGTTCCAGGTTGGAATGAAGCTTGTAAAACTGGGCCACGGCCTCAATATTGCCCTGGTACATGGTGACGCCCATGCCTTCCAGTTTCCTTTGTAATGTGTATTTTCCTTCGTCCGCAACTTTTTTCTTTTCCTCTTTCAGTGCTTCTTTCACTTTGGCTTTGGCCTTGGCGGTTACCACAAACTTCAGCCAGTCTTCGCTGGGGTTTTGTTTGTTGCTGGTGATGATTTCCACCTGGTCGCCGCTCGACAGTTTATGACTTATCGGCACTAACTTATGGTTCACTTTGGCGCCGATGGTTTTTACACCAATCGCCGAGTGGATGGAAAAGGCAAAATCGAGTGCGCTGCTGCCGGAGGGCAGCATTTTAATGTCGCCTTTTGGCGTGTATACATAAATTTCTTCTGTAAGAAAGCTGGTTTTAAATTCCTGAAGGAAATTAACGCTGTCCGGATCTTCGTTATTCAACGTTTCCCTGATTTGCTGGAACCATTTGTCGAAGCGGTTTTCGCTGGCGGTACCTTCTTTATACTTCCAGTGGGCGGCCAGGCCTTTTTCTGCAATTTCGTTCATGCGTTTGGTGCGGATCTGCACTTCCACCCATTTTCCGCGCGGCCCCATCACAGTGGTGTGCAGCGCTTCGTAGCCGTTTGCCTTGGGATTGCTCACCCAGTCGCGCAGCCGCTCGATGGATGGCGTATATTCATCCGTGATTAAAGAATATACTTTCCAGCATTCTTCTTTTTCCTTTTCGGGGGCGCTGTCCAAAATAATCCGAATGGCAAAAAGATCATACACTTCTTCGAACACCACCTGCTTTTTCTTCATCTTATTCCAGATGGAATGGATGTTTTTAGGACGTCCGTAAATATCAAAATTGAAATGGTTTTTTTCTAATTTTTCGCGGATAGGTTTGATGAATTCGTTGATATAGCGCGTCCGTTCGCGCTTTGATTCGGCGAGGCGGCGGGCGATGTCCTTATAAATATCAGGTTCGAGATATTTCATCGCCAGGTCTTCAAATTCGGTTTTAATGGAATACAATCCCATCCGATGGGCCAACGGCGCGAAAATGTAGACCGTTTCGGAGGATATCTTCAATTGTTTCTCCCGCTTCATGCTGTCCATCGTGCGCATATTATTCAATCGGTCGGCCAGCTTAATCAATATAACCCGCGGGTCGTCGGTGAGCGTCAGCAGAATTTTTTTAAAATTTTCCGCCTGCTGCGATACAGTAGTGTCAATAAAATTTGAAATTTTGGTAAGGCCGTCCACGATTTTAGCAATCTCGGGCCCAAACTCTTTTTCGATATCCTGAAGCGTGATATCGGTATCTTCAACAGTATCATGAAGTAACGCGCAAATGGTTGAGCGAACACCGAGGCCAATTTCTTCAACGCAAATTTTTGCAACCGCGATGGGGTGAAGAATATAAGGTTCCCCGCTTTTGCGGCGCATGCTGCTGTGCGCGTCTGCGGCCATTTCAAACGCCGCGCGTATCAAATCTTTATCGCCCGGCTTGAGCTTGTCTTTCAAAAGCCGCATCAAGGAGCGGTATTCCCGCACGATGAGTTTTTTTTCTTCCTCTTCGTTCAGGTTGTATTTAGGTTTTTGTTCTACAGTCTTCATTATCAATCTCGTTCATCGGTTGTTGTCGAAGCAATTGGCTGTCGAAATCTATCTTGCCAATTTCTTGCCGTAATTTATGTAAAAAAATATAACAAAAATGGGCGCAATAAACTGCGGGCTGGGCCAGTAATGCCTGCCCGCGCTAAAAATAGGCTGAAATATTTATTGCTTGCCGAATTAATTAAAAGCCTTACTTTTGCAGCCCGATTTAAGTTCTTACCGGATGTGGTGAAATTGGTAGACACGTCAGACTTAGGATCTGATGCCGCAAGGTGTGGGGGTTCGAGTCCCTTCATCCGGACTATTTGGTTGACAGGTTTATAAGTTTTAAGTTGACAATTTTTCGGTTGTACTTACTTATCAACCTGTCAATTTTTTAACTTTTCAAAGCAACAAATGGCTACAATCACTAAAGAACCGATAGGCCAGTCACACGAAAAAATCAGTGTAAAAATTGACAAGGCCGATTATCTCCCGTCTTTCGAAAAATCCCTGAAGGAATATAGTAAGAAAGCAAGCATCCAGGGTTTCAGGCCCGGTAAAGTGCCTGCCGGCCTCATTAAGAAAATGTATGGCGCTTCTTTATTTACCGATGAGGTTTTGAAATCGGTAGATAAAGAACTGATCAACCATCTGCAGGAAGAAAAAGCGGAAATTTTTGCGCAGCCTCTTCCTTTGGATACCGATCTGGCTAAGCTAAACGTTAATAGTCCCGATGACTATACTTTTGAATTCGAAATCGGCCTCAAGCCCGCGTTCGAATTAGCTGATTTGGCGAAAGCTGACATTACGGCCTATAATATCGATATCACCGACGAAATGATCGAAGAAGAAGTGGAGCGGCTTCAAAATCGTTATGGCAACATGACTGATAAAGAAGCGGTGGATGGTGCGAACAATGTGCTTAACGTAACTTTTGTTGAAACTGACGCTCAAGGCAATGAAATTGAGAATGGTTTAAGAAAAGAAAATTCTCTGCTTTTAAGTTATTTCAAAGACGCCGTTCAAAAAGAATTGAACGGAAAGAAAGTGGGTGATCATATTGATATCGTGCTGGCCGATGCTTTTGAAGACAAAGAGCTTGAGTTTATCGCTTCTGATCTGGGTTTGAACAAAGACGAGGACGCTGATATTAAAAAGCAATTCCGGTTGAATATTTCTAAAATAAGTGAGCTTGAAAAGAAGGAGTTGAACGAAGAGTTTTTCAATCAATTATATCCTGAAGGGGATGTGAAAACGGAGGCAGATTTCCGGACCAAAGTAAAAGATCAAATCTTTAATTACTGGGCGTCACAAAGCCGCAATCAAATCCAGGATCAAATCTTCCATAAATTAGTGGATCAAACGTCTATCGAATTTCCGGAAACTTTCCTGCGTAAATGGCTGGTGACGCAAAACGCGCAGCCACAGGAAGGGCAACCCGCGAAAACTGAAGAGCAGATTGATGCAGAAATGCCCAACTTCCTCAACCAGTTGAAATGGACTTTGATCTCTGAAAAAATAGTGAAAGACCAGCATATTGACGTGAAGCCTGATGAACTCAGAGCTTTTGCTCAGGCGCAATTGTTTAGCTACATGGGCGGCATGATGCCGAATGATACCGAGCAACCCTGGGTAAATGATTATATCGACCGGATGATGAAAGACCGCAAGTATATTGAAGATGCGTATAACCGCATTCAGTCTCAAAAAGTGTTTGAATGGGCCGAAACCCAAATCAAGCCAACGAGCCAGCAAATCAGCGCGGACGATTTTTCGAAAATGGTAAACGAGCATCAACACGCGCACCATTCATAAGCATTTGATACGATACTGTTCGATAGGCGTCTTTAAAGGGCGCCTATTTTTTTTTATCGATAAGGCCGATTTCGAAAGAGTGCTGTAGCGCATCGATGCTGTGCTCAAAATAGCAAACGGGGATCTCCCTTCCCGAAATCTGGTCGAGCGCCTCCATTACCTCTTTTTTCTTTTCTCTTCCCACACATCGGATATAAACACAATGAATCAATTGTGGAAAATTTTTCGCCAGCGATTCATAAATATATGGATCGTGTTGCGAATCGTCGCCCAGCAAAACAAAACGCTGCGTGGGGTAAGCTTCGAGAATCCGCACGATCCGCGCAAATTTGCTGGCGTGGTTTTTTTGCCCGCTTTTCAACACTTTGGAAAGCGTTTGAATTTGGTTCAATAAACAAACCCCGTCAGGCAATTGATTTTTTTTAATAAAAGTAGTGATGAAATCGTACAGGTTCCATTCGCTGCTGCTTACATAAAAAAAAGGGTTGGGGTTGTCTTCGTTGGTGTGCGCAGCCTGTAGGGCATTATAATGTTTAACCACTCCTTCAAAGGGCTGGCGGCTATGTGCGTTGCGGGTAAGCAACAGTTTGAGCCTTTTGAAAATGGAAGCAGAATGTGAAATCAGGAAAGTGTCGTCGATATCGGAAATAAAAGTGTATTGATTAACAGAAGGAATATGGATATTGCCTGTAGCGGCGCTAAGCGTTTCGCGGGCCGCGGTTTTAAGCGTGATTTTGGCCTCATAAACGCCGCGCTCAAGTTTCGGTTCGTTGGGCAAAGTCAATGTAAAAAATCCATCGTGTTGCGACCGGGTTTTGTAAACTTTTCCCTGCCATTCCACCTCTATTGGCGCATCTGGCATTGTTTTTATCATAAAAGTCTTGAGCAGCGAAAGCGTATTACTAAAAACGCCATTTTTAAATTTTTCCCTGGTGGGGGCTGACCGCAGCAGCGCATGGCCTAAAATCGTGCAATGGTCTAAATTGCCAAAACCTTTGTACACCTTCAGATGTGGCGCATTGATAAGCTTTAGTTTTCGAATCAGTAATTTTTTAAACATTCAAAATTTTAAAGAAAAAAATGCCAGTGAAAATCCTTTTTATAATCAACAGTACGGCCGGAAGAAAGAACACCAACTGGTCCGCCGAAATCGAATCTTATTTTAATGAAAAAGATGTTGAATTAGACTTTTACGAATTGACGAGCCCTGTCGACTGCGATGCACTTAACAACTACATAAAGAATGCCAAAGCAAACAAAGTCATTGCCGTAGGCGGCGATGGCACCGTTGCGCTTGTTGCGCGTTTTATCTCCGGTTCTGATATGGCATTGGGAATTATTCCTGCCGGGTCGGCCAATGGCATGGCCAAAGAGCTGTTGATTCCGGAGTCTGTTCCCCAGGCGCTGGATATAATTGATCAAGGAGCCGTCACACGTATTGACACGGTTTTGATCAACGACGAGCATATATGCCTGCACCTCAGCGATGCCGGCATCAATGCGCAGCTGATCAGGAATTTCGAAGCCGGCGATACGCGCGGCAAAATTGGCTATTTAAAAGTGGCGTGGAAAACACTCGTGAGGCGTCAGGTTTTGAAAATTGAAATCAAACACAACGGCTCCATCGTTCGACGCAAGGCATTCATGGTCGTTATTGCCAATGCGGGGAAATACGGGACAGGTGCGGTGATAAATCCTGTAGGCGAAATTGATGACGGCATTTTTGAAGTGGTGGTGGTGAAACGCCTGTCCTTCTGGCCTATTATGAAAATGATGCTTTCTTTGGGTTTTGATAAAAAAAATATTGAAATCTATCAAACCGACTCGGTGGATATTGTTTCAAAATCGCCGGTTCACTTTCAGGTGGATGGAGAATACCTCGGCAAGGTTAAGAAGATTGCTGCCGTAATTCAGCCCCATCAAATCGATATGATTTTGCCTAAGGCTTATCTCGAAAACCGGTAAAGGGAGGCATGCTGCCCATTTGGCTTTAAAAAAAGCCCGGTTTAAGTCAACCTGTCACGCTTTTTTGCGTTTTTAGGAATGGAAAGATATTTGACAAGATTTTCCATCAGATATTCGATCGTTCGACTGTGGCGCTCAAAAGAACAATTTTAGCAGCGACTGCCGGCTTGCGAACGAGAATTTTTATGTACGTTTACCACATATCAATTAATAAACATGACTTATAATTCCGAATTTGAAAAATATGCTGTGAAACACCACGGTATTTCGAGCAACACGCTTCATAGTTATGGCAATCATCTCGTTACGGCGCTCACGCCCAATATTATTGAAGAGCGCCCGATGAATGTAGCGGTGATGGATGTATACAGCCGCCTGATGATGGACCGCATTATTTTCCTGGGTTACCCGGTGACCGACGAAGTGGCCAATATTATTACAGCCCAACTTTTATTCCTGGATAGTACCGACCGCGTTCGCGATATCAACATGTACATCAACAGCCCCGGCGGAAGCGTTTATGCCGGTCTGGGTGTTTATGACACCATGCAGTATGTGAGCCCGGACGTAGCCACAATTTGCATCGGTATGGCCGCTTCCATGGCCTGTGTTTTATTGGGTGCCGGAACAAAAGGAAAAAGAGCTGCGCTTAAGCATGCCCGCATCATGATGCACCAACCCAGCGGCGCCATTGGCGGCCAGGCAAGCGATATTGAAATTACCGTAAACGAAATACGCAAGCTGAAGGTGGAGTTGTACGAAATCGTGCATGACCATACCGGCAAGCCCATCGAGCAGATCGAAAAAGATTTTGAGCGCGATAAATGGATGACCGCGCCCGAAGCAAAGGAATATGGACTGGTGGACGAAGTGTTGTTATTGAATAAAAAGAAATAAACGCTCGTTATGCAGTGCGTCGCAATCAGTTAAGCTAAGAGCTTATCACGCTGAAATCTGCACCGCACCGATCTCAAATCATAAATGTAAAATGATAAATTAAGTAAAATGAATTTCTCAAACATATACAATAACAAATGGCAGCGCCCGATCATCAGCGATGATGAGGGAGAGGAGGAAGAACCAAAAGAACCGCAAGATAAAAGAGACGATTTGATGATGCTCAACAAGCGGCTTGAAAAATTATTTTTCGACAAGCGCGCTGTGTATTTGTGGGGCGTGGTTGATGATAAAAGCGCCCGCGAAGTAACGACCAAGCTTTTGTTATTAGAAGCTGACAAGCCCGGTAAGCCAATCAATTTTTATATCAACAGTCCCGGGGGCGTAGTGACCAGCGGCATGGTGATTTACGATACTATGAAAATGATCAGCAGCCCCGTCTCTACGATTTGCATGGGCCTCGCGGCTTCCATGGGCAGCATTTTGCTGAGCGGCGGAGAGAAAGGCGAGCGCTATATTTACCCTCACGGGGAAGTAATGATCCATCAACCCTCTTTGGGCGGTTTTATCCGCGGCGTGAGTTCCGACTTGGAGATCCAGGCGCGGCAAACCCAGCGCGTGAAGCATATCGGCGCTAAAATCCTTGCTGAAAATTGCGGTAAATCGATCGAAGAAATCATGCGCGACTTTGACAGGGATTACTGGATGGATGCGGAAGAAGCGATCAAATACGGTATTGCCGATAAAATCGTTGATAAATTATAGTCGGCAACGGATGCCTCCGCCTGGCCCTGGTTTGAGCAATTGTTAAAGTGTTGATAACAAATTTGGGAGAGCAGCGGAAGAAACTTTAAATAAAACCACTAATCGCAGTGGTTTTTTTAACTTTGCTATTATATTATGAAGGAAAAAATATCAGGAACAGCTTTACATTGTTCATTTTGCGGCCGTAGTCGTGATGAAGTGGAAATACTTATTGCCGGCCAGGACGGGCATATATGTGAAAGTTGTGTAGAGCATGCGCAGGAAATAATTGATCAGGAGTTACATCTTGAAGAAAATGCGCAGGCATCAGGTTTTTCGCTCAATGTGAAAAAGCCCATGGAAATCAAAAGTTTTTTGGATGAGTATGTAATCGGTCAGGACGATGCTAAAAAAGTGTTGGCGGTTGCCGTTTATAATCATTTTAAACGCCTTAAACAAAGAAACGGAAAGGAAATTGATACGCATAGCGAAATCGAAATCGAAAAAAGCAATATCGTAATGGTGGGCGAAACCGGCACCGGTAAAACTCTTTTGGCCAGAAGTATTGCGAAGGTATTAAATGTACCTTTTGCGATAGTGGATGCAACGGTTTTCACCGAAGCGGGTTATGTAGGGGAAGATGTGGAAAGCATCCTGACCCGGTTATTGCAGGTTTGCAACTACGACGTAGAAGCGGCCGAGCGTGGTATTGTTTATATCGATGAGATTGATAAGGTGGCGCGCAAAAGCGATAATCCAAGTATTACCAGGGATGTAAGTGGCGAAGGCGTACAACAGGGGTTATTGAAACTACTCGAAGGAACAGACGTATTGGTGCCGCCTCAGGGTGGCAGGAAACATCCCGATCAGAAACTGATAAAGATCAATACGCAAAATATTCTCTTTATCTGTGGCGGCGCTTTTGATGGCGTCGACAGGATTATTGGCCGCCGGATTCAAACCAATACGATTGGTTTTAACGTAGACAAAGAACAGCAGGAAGACATGAAAAAAAATCTGCTGAAATTTGTGAATGCCCAGGATTTAAAAGCCTTTGGCCTTATTCCGGAACTGTTGGGAAGGTTGCCGGTAGTGACGCATTTAAATCCACTTGATGCTTCGACGTTGCGCGATATTCTCACTGAGCCAAAAAATGCGCTCATGAAACAATATAAAAAATTGTTTGAATTAGAGGGCATCACGCTCGATGTAGAAACCGAAGTGTACGATTACATGGTTCAAAAAGCAGTCGAATACAAGCTTGGCGCGAGAGGATTGCGCAGCATTTGCGAAAGCATTCTCACGGATGCGATGTATGAGCTTCCTTCTTCAAAAGAAAAGACATTTACGCTTACTAAAGACTACGCTGAACGCAAGTTTAGCAAGAGTAAAATGGGATTGATTAAAGCGGCTTAGCGCAGCCATCTCCTTTTTAAAAAATAAACAAATAAAAATGAACGAACTGGTAGAAAAATTAAAAGCGGAAGCGGGCCTTTCTGACGAGCAGGCGGCCAAAGCGCTGGAAACTATTAAGAGTTATGTTATAGAAAAATTTCCTATGCTGGAAGGAGCGGTGGGGAACCTTTTCGGAAACTCCTGATATAGAAAAAATAATTACTTTAGAGCAAGCCAATCCGGCTTGCTTTTTTAATTGCGTCAATATGAATCATAATCCAAAAGTGGACGAGTATATCGCCAAAGCTGCCGACTTTGCAAAGCCTGTATTAATGCACCTGCGCGGCGTAATACACAAAGCAGCTCCTCAAATTACCGAATCCATAAAATGGGGCATGCCCAGTTTTGAATATAAAGGAAAAATACTCTGCAGTATGGCGGCCTTTAAACAACACTGTTCCTTTGGTTTTTGGTTTGAGGATATGATGGAAACCATAAAGGCGATTCGTATAGAAAATAATATTGAAAACCCCAAAGGCATGGGCTCTTTCGGAAAGCTAACAGTAGTCAAAGACCTGCCGCCCAATAAGGTTTTATTGAAGTGTATTTTCGAGGCTATGTCATTTATTGACAACGGTACAACCATAAAACGGCCGGCGGCCAAAAAAGCCGCTGAGCTGCCCGTGCCGGAAGCGTTTTCTAAAGCACTGCGGAAAAATAAAACGGCCAAAGCGGCATTTGAAAAAGCTGCTCCATCTTTCAGAAAAGAATATATACAATGGATTGGCGATGCAAAAACAGAAGCAACCCGCGAAAAGCGCATCACAACTGCATTAGAATGGATTGCCGAAGGCAAAGGCCGCAACTGGAAGTATGAGCGAAAAAAGTAGTCGACTGTTCCTTTGCGCTACCGGAAGCCATTGTATCTTCTTTATATCTGCGAAGCCTGGTTACAAAACACCGCCCATAAACGGGTCTGTGGTAGAAACAGCGCCTGTTTCCACATGACCGGCGTAGCGCCTGCTAAAGTCGTTATTGCCTTCCACTGACAGTGTGAAATCGTACCATCCCGAACTTTTTCCAAGATCGATTTTTATTGATTGCTTTTTGCCAGGGCTTAGTTGAATAGCTTTTGATTGCGTTTGGTAAGCGTTATCTTTAAGAGCCACGGTTATTGCCGTTTTATCTTCACTTTCTAATTCCAAAATCAGGTTGCCAGTATATTTCTTTGAAGGGAATGATTTGCTTTCGTAGCGGCATTTGAGTTTCAGCCCGGGATCAGCAGCCGTTCCGCGCATTTGCCGGTGGAAGCCATTGGGCCCGTCGATGCATACATGATAAACGCCCTGTTCAAAATCTGCTACACGCAAGGCATCCGTAACCCTGTCATTTGCTTTAACAGCATAAAACCAGGTCTTGCCGGGCTCGCCGGCGAATAAATCGGGTGTGTACATATTGAACGGACTGCCGGCTGCCAGCTCGTTATTTTCAACCTCAAACGAAAGCGTCAGCAACCCATCCGCCTTATTAAATTGTGCATCTGCGTGTAGCCGGTAAGGCAGCGCACAGGCTGGTCTTACGCCTTTTTCCTGTTCGGGCATCCATTTGGAAGCCTCTTGGGCAAATGATTCATAGCGATTGATTTTTTCAATTTCACCGCTTGTCAGCGGTTCCGGAACAGCTTGTTTCGGTTTATGTTTAGCGTTTTGAATATTATGAATAACGTCTTTTTGTTTTTCGAATTCCGGTAAAGGAAGTTCTTCGCCATTATAAGGCCGAAAGGCCGAACTAAAATCTCCGCAAACCGCCCGTCTCCAGCTGCTGATATTTTCTGTCCGGATTTTCTTCCCCGTTTTTTTTGAAAGAAATTTTTCAAGAAACATCAGGGTAGAAGTGTGATCGTGTACCTGCGAGTTGATAAACCCGCCTTTGCTCCAGGGCGATGCGATGATCATCGGAACCCGATATCCCAACCCAATCGGCCAGTTTTCTTTGTAATCATAGTCTGACTCGATGTTGATGCCTGCCGATACTTTGCCCGACTGGGGCTGATTAGGATGCGGAACCACGAAAGGGGGAAGATGATCGTAGTATCCGTCATTTTCATCGTAGTTTAAAATGAAAATCGTTTTCTTCCAAACCTCAGGATTTTGAGTAAGAATATTCAATGCTTCCGACACATACCACGTGCCATAAAGCGGCGTACTTGTATGGTCTGAAAAAGCCTGCGGTGCCACGAGCCAGGAAACTGTCGGTAAATTTCCGGAATCGACATCTTTTCTGAATTGATGAAAAATATCTTCTGCAGGAATGGTCACCGTTTCTTCTTCTCCCTTATCATTTTTAAAAGTGTAAGGGTGGAGTTTCAAATAATCCGCTACTTCTGAGTTGCAGGCAAAGGCTTTGTCGATAAGATTTTTTTCCTTTTGGCTTAATTGTTCATATCGTTCTAAAACCTCTTCAGCTGATAGCGCCGGGGTGGCCGTTTTATCGCCATTTTGCCGGAAATAAGAGGCGAGTTTAACCCGATGCTGCTTTACATACTCTATGGCATTGTCTCCATAATTTCCCAGCCAGTAATCAGTATGATCATCAAGCTGTGCGGTCCACAATTCGTTTTGATAAATTTTCCAGCTGATATCATTATCCTCGAGAAGCGCAGGGAACGAAGACCAGTCTACATACGTGTTGTTGCGCGACTCGGCCTGCGAGTTATTTACAGCAGGTGTTGACGCGGCGTTCAGCTGTTCGCGTATTTTTCCGGTCCAGAAAAATAACCGGTTCGGCGTGGTGCCGGTGAGCGATGAGCAGAAATAATGATCGCAAAGCGTGAAGGCATCCGCCATTGCGTAATAAAAAGGAACATCCGCCCGGTTGAAATAGCCCATGCACATTTCCGATTTTTGAGGAATCCACCGGTCATATTTTCCGTCGTTCCTGGCGCGGCTTTGATCGGGCCAGGCATGCGGCAGTCCGCCCTGCCAGGTCACTTTCGTTTTGTTGATATCAATATGAAACGGTGCGTGGGCAGCGCCCGTTTTTGACTTCTGAATCCAGGCTTTGTTTTTATCAGGCAATATTTTTATGCGCGGGTCGTTAAAGCCCCGAACGCCTTTCATACATCCGAAAATATGATCGAAGGAGCGGTTCTCCTGCATTAGAAAAACAATATGTTCTGCGTCGTAAAAGGTAGTGCCTTTTTCCGGGTTAATGGAAAACGCTTTGCTGATGCTCGATGGCAGGACATTGCTTAGTCCGGCTGCGCCCGACAACACGGCAGCATTCTTTAAGAAATCTCTTCGTTTCTGGCTCATTATATATTTTAAACTAAATAGAAAATAAGGTTAAAGGCAACCGGGGCCGCCTTTAAAGTAAAGATATTTTTTCTTTTTGTTATTGAATCAGCCACATCACTCCGTTGATATTATCACCCTCCGGATATTGGCGCTGAATCGCTTCCTGTAAATTCACACCGTTATAATTTTGCTCGTCCAAAGGATACATCCATCTTTTAGGAACCTGCTTGTTGTTAAGCACACCGGAAAAGACGGTTTCGAAAACCGGGAAACCAGTGCGGCGCTGCTCATAAAAAATTTGCCATCCGCCATTCATAAACATGCTGATATATTTTTGAATAATGATCTGTTCGATTTCTTTACCGCTTTGCAAATTGATGACCGGCTGATTGAGATAAGCGTCGATATCGTTATCGGTGTATAATTGACCAGCGTAAGACACACCGCTAACTGCAGGATAGTTGAAGTTGGAAAACTGTAAAGAGGCGCGGATACCGTTTTTATAAAAAGTGGTTGCATTGCCGCTGATCCATCCTCTTACTACAGCTTCCGCTAATAGGAACTGTACCTCGGCATAGCCCATCAAAACGCCGGGTTCGTTGGTGATATCATAAGCATAGCGCCGGTTAATCGCCGAAGCCTGGCTTCTTCCTTTTTTACCTGTATTGTAAGACAATGGCGCGCTGCCTACCAATCCGTCATATTTGCTGAAATCTTTAATAGTAGCGGCTGTAACGGCTCCGGCAGGCTGGCCGTAGGTAAACAAACGCGGGTCATTCAGGTTTTGTAAAATGTCAACAAAAGAACTATCCAGATAGTAATCGGTCTTCATCGAATTATTATTGTAGTAAGGATAGCGATTGCCATTGATATCGTAATATTTTAATTGTCCGTTTTCTGCATTAGAACTGATCAACGGATATTTTGTCGGGTTAGACACGATTTCGTTGAAATGTTGCTTAATGTTTAACGTTGCGTCCGCTTCTTTTTTTGAAAGGCTCATCAATACACGAAGCGTAAATGAATTGATTAATTTTTTCCATGCGGAAAGCGATCCGTTGAAAACAATATCGCCCGAAATAGCGTCGGGGCTTGCTCCAAGCGAGTCGCTTGCAATTTTCAATTCTTTTAATACCTGTATATAAATATCGCGCTGCTGATCGTAGGCCGGTCTCGTTGCCGAAGAGTCATTGAAATTATTGTTTTCTATCGATTGCATCATTTGCGAATAGGGAATATCGCCAAAAGTCTGCGTCATCGAAATAATAAAATAAGACTTGAGAAATTTAGCAATATATCTATAGTTCGGCTTATTCACGCGGGCGGCTTCCTGCTCCATCCGGACTACCTGCGAAATGTTTGAATAGCCCATGGAGCTTCGGTCCCAATTATAATATTGCGAGCGTGCATTGCCCTGCGTGTAGGTGAGCTGACGGCTGGCGAGCGCAGCATCCGCATTTATGGTAGAGAACGCGATGCGTTCAATATTGGTCAGCAGCAGCGATGGGTCGGTAGCGGTTGGCCGGTTGGGGTTTTCCTGAAAGGCTTCAAACTTCCTGCAGGAAAAAAGCGCAACGGCAAGAAAAGTAAAGATTAAAATATGTTTCATCGTTTATCTTTTAAAATTTAAGATTGAGGTTAAATCCGATACTTCTCACCGAGGGGGTTTGAAGATTGTCTGATTCAGCGTCGGGATCTACGTTAGGGAGTTTCGAAAGAATGAAAAGGTTGTTCCCAATAAATGAAAGGGAGGCTCCTTTAAAGACGCCGCCAACCCAGGCCGAGGGTAAATTATAAGTTACAACCAATTCGCGCATTTTTAGATAGCTGCCGCTGTAATAGAAATAATTATTCAATGCGTGCCCCGCATCGCTTTGCATAAAAGAGATATAGTTTACGGCAGTTTTGTTTTCCTCATATACGCGGGTATCTGAAACGACCTCTCCGCGGCGGTCGTAAACTACTGCGCCTTCCTTAACAACAACTCCCGGCGCGATATAGGTGTTTTTGCCCGCTATAGCGTCGTCGCGAAATGAATTGGCCGTTTCTACGGCAGCGCCGCCCCACCACATTTTCTGGTTGGTCGTCGAGTAGATTAAACCGCCCAACCTTCCGTCGAAGGAAAAACTCAACCCAATATTTTTATAGTTGAATGCGTTTTGCCATCCGTAGATCCACTTGCTGTCGCCGTATCCAAAAAAATGAGGGTTAGCATCAAAAGCCAAAGACCCGTTGGTATTGAAAATCGGGCGGCCATCTGCGGTTTGCGAGTAGGTGGTGAAAATGCGATCCGTGCGGTCGCCTTCTTTTATATTGCCCACAAAGCCTTCAGCGCCGGGCGCCGTGGCCTCTTTGAGCCAAAGATGGCTATTGCTAAAGTTGAAAGTGGTTTGCCATTTAAAATCTGCATTGGTTATGGGTGTGCCGCTCACCACAAATTCCCAGCCTTTTCGCAGGTAAACGTTGGCGTTTTGAATCACACCCGTATATCCGCTGGCCTGTGACTGCGGCACCGTAGTGAAGCCGTTATATTCTTTATTTCTGAAGTAAGTTGCATCGATATTAATACGGTTGCGCAGCAGGCCCGCTACAATGCCAAATTCTGCAGATTCGACTGTGCTGGGTATCAACTCGGGCGTAATAGATGAGCCGGGCCATACCACCGACGGCACGTTGTTCCATTTTGTGCCGATCGAATAAGTAAGAATATGGGCATAAGGGTTTTGCGCCTCCACAAAACCGGTGTTCACGCGGGCCCATGAACTGCGGGCTTTTAAAAATGAGATCACTTCCGGCAGTTGTACCGCATCGGAGATTACCGCCGACAGTCCCGCAGATGGATAGAAGTAAGCATTATTATTTACCGGCAGCGTAGAGGATTTGTCGTAGCGGCCCGTGAAATTGGCATAAAGAAATTTGAAGGCTTCAATATCGAGCGTTCCGTAAGCGCTGGCTGTGCGGCGCTCTTGTAGCGTGTTGCTGCCCGTCAGCGGGTTGGTTGTATTGCTGAGATTGTAAAATTCAGGAATCGTCAAACCGTCGGTTGCCGAAGAAGCGCTTTTTAGATTGCGATAGGCATTTGCGCCGCCGAGGCTGGCGTTGACAGCGAAACTGCTGCTGAAGCGGTGATTATAATTTAGGATCAGGTCTGATGTAATATCAAAATAGTTTGTATTTGTAACACTATAATTGCCCTTGGAAATAAAACTATAGTTAACGTAGCTATACGGTTCTTTTACGTCCGAATTTTCGGAATATTGGTTGAAACCGTTTCTGAATTTCAAAGAAAGATCATTGTTGAACTTATAATCAAAAGTGAGCTGGCCAAAGGCATTATTCTTCTTATAGCCATTCAGCAATTCATGCGCGACAAAATAGGGATTATTATACCAGGATACATTATAATTCCGCTGCTGCAATCCTTCCTTACCAGGCACCCAGTAGTTTTTTAGATCTGTGATATCCACGTCTGTTCCTATCCATAAAATAAGATTGTAAAGGATATTGGGCGGCCCGTATCCAATTGTCGGGTAGTTGTCAGCATATTCCCTGTTGTATGTGAGTTTGGCATCGACAGTTAATTTTTTAGTCAGGTCATAATTGCCACCAATAGAGAAAGAAGAATTGTTGACCCCGGTGTTGGGCACTACTCCTTTTTGATATATATGTCCCGCCGAAAGGCGATAAGATCCCTTTTCGTTTCCGGCCGAAGCCGACACGGTGTTAGTGGAAAGAATGCCCGTTTCAAAAAAGTTCCGGATATTATCTTTTCCGCGCGATACCCATGGAATCGGTTTGTAGTTGCCGGTCGTACTGGTGCCGTCCGGGAAAGTTACCGTGTACGATTGGTCGGGCGTATAGGGACTGTTGTATTGAGGCAACTCTACAAATCCGCTGGCAGTATTAGGATCCTTTTGATCCAGCTTCGGCCCCCAAAGCCAGCCTCCGCCCTCAATGCCGCTTCCCGAACCATTGATGTAGGCGTATTTGCCGGCATCGCCGCCGCCATACTGTGACTGCACTTCGGGTATCACCGTATAGCTGCCCTGAAACATAGTTGATGAGTTTACCTCCACGCTTACCGTCCCCTTTTTTCCGCGTTTGGTCGTGTACATGATAGCGCCGTTGATGCCCAATTGGCCATACAAAGCACCGGCGGCCGGCCCTTTCAAAACGGTGATGCTTTCGATATCATCCGCATTGATTTTATACGGATCGGCATTGGGATCGGGAATGCCGTCAATAACGATAAGCGGCGTTTTCCCCCGCAATTCGATGGCCGGATTTCGAAAAAGGTCAGTTGTGTTACTGATATTGAGCCCGGCCACTTTCCCCACCAGCGACCCGATCGCCGTGGGGGTTTTTGTTTTTTCGAGCGTTTCACCTTTGACTTCCTGAACAGCGTAGCCCAGCGCTTTTTGTTGTTTTTTAATGCCCAGCGCCGTTGTAACGACTACTTCAGCGAGGTCGGTGCTGGCGGCATCTGCAAGATAAATGTTAAGCTGGGAGCTGCTGGGCACGACCTCCTGCGAAGAAAATCCGGCGGCCGTAAAAATCAGTGTTGCTCCATTCGCAATGGTGATAGAATAAGCGCCGTTACTGTTGCTCTGCACAAAATTCTGCGTGCTTTTCTCCTGAATCGTCACGCCGGTTAAAATGCTGCTATCCCGCGCTGACCGGACGGTTCCTGAAACCGTAAGGTTTTGAGCGAAGATGGTGCTGCCGCAGGCAATAAGCAGGCAGACTAAAAGGGATTTCCTCATAATGCTGGTTTTATTCATTAAAAAAGGGATTAACTAATGATAGATTTATCGTAGAGGTTGAGTAATTGTGTTTATGGCGATCGGAGGGCGCGCCGTTTTACAAATCAAAAATATATGGCGATACAATACTAAAAAAATATTTTGAATGAACGTTCAATTAATTTATTATTATTTTTATGTTACCACGTTTTTTGTGCGTCGAAAGAACTTATATTTAAATTTGATTCCGGCAGCTGCCGCCCGTTGCAGCGTCAGGAAGGAAATTTTTGTTTGTTTAGAAATCAAAATTGATAGGTATGGGAAGGCGAAGCTTAAAGGATGCCCGACAAAAGGAGATCATAGAAGTTTTTTATAAGATTGCGAAGCAGGAAGGATTAGAGAATGCGTCGCTTGCGAAGACGGCCGAGCTGGCGGGGATCAACCCCAGTTTAATTATCCATTATTTTAAAAGCCGCGAGCAATTGGTAAATGGGCTTATTGAATTTATTCTTGATAAGTATCTGCAAATATTTACGGTTCCGGAAGGTTGGGAAAAAAATCCTAAAGCTACCCTCCTGAAAATAATCGACAATGTGTTTTCGAAGAAATGGAACGTGTTATTTGACGATAGTGTTTCCTACAGTTGTTATGCACTGGCGCTGCGGCACGAAGCCATTGCTACCCGCTACCGGCAGCTGCTGGAAACATTGCGCAGCAATCTCGAACAATATATAAGGGCCTGCAAAAAAGAAGGTTCGCTCAATGTTTCCCAGCCGGCAGTTACCGCCGACCTTATTTTCGTGTTAGTGGATGGCGCGTATTATTATTTAAGCCTGGTAAAAGATGAAAAAGAATACGCCGCAGGTTTAAAGCGTTATAAGAGACAAGCTTTGGCGTTGTTAAGTTTTACTTAGTCCGCTTCCACCTGATGGAAATGACTGCTATGACGGCTATAGAAAGCCAGGCCAGATTGCATATCAGGTTAGGCCCGTCCTTCATATAAAGCGCATGAATGATCAATCCCGCTGCGCCGGCCATATTTAACAGATGGTAAGCGGGTTTATTGGCTTTTACCTTATTGAAGCTAATGAGCAAATATGCAATAAGGTAAAATGCGGTGCCAATCCAACCTACGAGAAAAGAAACCTGTTCGCTGATAAACAGGATGCCTAGCGGTAGGGTCAAAGTTTGATGGTATGGCATAAAAGGTTCAGTTAATGCGGGTTCGGCGTAGCTCCAGCAGATTTAAAGCATTGGGCGGAAAACCACTTATGTTTTTTTGTACGAGATGAATCACTTTGTCATACCAAAGGGGCACGACGGGCGCGTCATCGATGGCGATCTGATCGGCCTTTCGGTAAAGCGCGTAACGTAAAGAGTCGTTAGTTTCTCTTATGGCCTGTTCAAACACTTTATCAAATTCCGGGTTGGCATACCTCGTATAGTTGGGCGGCGCCGGATTTTTTGAGTAGAATACGGAAAGATAATTTTCGGCATCGGGGTAGTCGGCGATCCAGCCGCCGCGGAAAAAAGCAGCTTTGGAGCCCGACGTCATTTCAAAAAGTAAAGACTTTTGCACGACTTCAACCTGCACCGGAATGCCAATTTCTTCCAATTGCTTGGCAATAAAATTTCCAAAATCTGCATAAATGGAAATCGTCAAAAGTTTGATTGGTTGAAGGCCTTTGCCATTAGGAAATCCGGCTTCTTTTAAAAGTTGTGAAGCTTTGTCAATATCATAATGATATCCCTGAACGATCGAATCGTTAAAAGAAGGCAACCCTTTTGGTACAAAGCCGCTTTCGGCCGGGGTGCCCAACGAGTTGCGTAAATACAAAATCATCTTTCTACGATCAAAACCATAGTTAATCGCCTGCCTTACTTTTTTAAACCGCAGCGGCGCATTTTTTACCAGATCGCTGGAGGGGTCGACCAGGAAACCCAGGTATTCAATATTCAGGTAGGGCTGTGTTTGCAACTCAATTTTATCTTTCCAAATATTTCGGAGAGTTCCTTTTTTAGTAAGCACTTCATCTTTAAAGCTGGGATCAAGTTCGTTGATAAAATCCAATTGCCCCTGCCGGAATAATAAAAATTCTGTAGCGCGGCTATCTTTAAAACTGATTTTGATACCGTCCAGATAAGGCAACCGGTTGCCCATGCTGTCCCGTTCGAAATAATTTTTGTGTTTGGAAAAAATCAAAGCCTGTCCTTCCTCCCACGCCACAAACTTAAAAGGACCGCTGCCAACAGGATGCCTGCGAAAATTTTGCCGGTACATTTCGACCGCTTCGGGAGCCACCACCGAGCAATATTGCATGGATAAAATGCCGAGCATGGGCTGATAGGGCCTTTGCAAGGTGAGCTGAAACGTGCTGTCGTTAAGCGCCTTGAAAGGCTGCAGGCTATCTGCTTTTTCGTTAAAGATCCATGCGCCGGGACTGGCGGTTTTAGGATCGATGATACGGGACAAACTAAATACGACATCGGACGCTTTCAGCCGGCGGCCCTTGCCTTCCGGGAAACAGGCATCGTCGTGAAAAAAAACATCGTGCCTTAAGTGAAAGGTGTAAATCCGCTTATCCTCAGAAATGTCCCACCGCGTTGCGAGTGATGGTTTGATGTTAAGACTGTCGTCAATTTCTACCAGCGTATTGAAAAGTTGATGGGCCGGCCACATGGTAGACTGGTTTTTAGCGAATGCCGGATCCAGCGACGCAATCCCGGTGTACTCATTGTAATGAAAAATTTGTAGATCAGATTTTTTGCGGCCGGTGCAGGAAAATAAAGCGGCTACAATGGCCATCAGGAAAACTACGGTTCGGATCCTGCGAAAGGAAACAGGAACAATGCGGATCACTTTTGGGTGGAATATTATAAAGCCGTTTATCAAGTTCTAAAAATGATTTACGATTGAACGGCTAAATTTACAGTTCAATTCGTAGTGTATGGTTAAAAATATTTTCAAGATAGGGGTTTTATTTTTTATCTGCTTTATGCATCAAACAGCGTCGGCGCAGCTTGGCACCAACAAGAAAGCTTTCTCGCGGCAGGATACACTTCGCGGCACATCTGGCCCGGCGCGGAACTGGTGGAATGTTCAGCGTTACGACATCAATGTTAAAGTTGATATACCTCAACGAAATATTTCAGGTTTTGTGGACATCACTTTTAAAGTGATCAAAAAAGGGGAGCGGATCATGCAAATCGACCTGCAGCAACCTATGGAATTGGAAAAAGCGGTTGGCCTGCCGAGCGGAAAAACGATCGCCTTTGAAAGGGAAGGAAACGTTTACTGGCTCGATGTCGGAACAGATATTCCCGCCAACGGTAAAATTAGGTTGCACTACTTGGGCCATCCAAAACAGGCCAAGCGCGCGCCCTGGGATGGCGGCTGGATATTTGCCAAAGATGCAAAGGGAAGAGACTGGATCAGCGTAGCTTGCCAGGGATTGGGTGCCAGCGTATGGTATCCCTGTAAAGATCACCAGAGCGACGAACCTGATAGCGGGGCTTCGCTGGCGATCACTGTTCCCGATACGCTGGTTGCCGTGGGGAATGGCAGGCTTCTGGGCAACAAATCCAATAACGACGGCACTGCCACCTGGACCTGGCAGGTTAAAAATCCCATTAACAATTATAATATCATACCCTACATTGGCAAGTATGTGAATTTTTCTGAAAAGATGAAAGGCCTCAACGGCGAGCTCGATCTTAGTTATTGGGTGTTGGATTATAATCTTGAAAAGGCGAAAAAGCAGTTTGCTGTAGTGCCATCAATGATGCGTTGCTTTGAAGACTGGATGGGCCCTTATCCTTTTTATGAAGACAGCTACAAGCTTATCGATGCGCCTCATTTGGGCATGGAACATCAAAGTGGCGTGGCTTATGGTAATAAGTACGGTATGGGTTATTTGGGAAAGGATCTAAGCGGCAGTGGATGGGGGTTGAAATTTGATTTTATTATTATTCATGAAAGCGGCCATGAATGGTTTGCTAATAATATTACTTCAAAAGATATTGCGGACATGTGGATTCACGAAAGCTTTACCAATTACACGGAAACCATGTTTGTAGAATGTCAATTTGGTAAACAGGCCGGCAGCGAGTATGTAATCGGAAGCAGAAAAAATATTGCTAACGATATTCCTATCATTGGCGTATATGGCGTGAACGAAGAGGGCAGCGGTGACATGTATTACAAAGGCGCCAATATGCTGCACACGATCCGGCAGGTGATTGGCGATCGGGCGTTTAAACAAATACTAAGAGGGCTGAACAAAAAATTTTATCATCAAACGGTTACCACCAGGCAGGTAGAAGAGTATATGAGCCAACAAAGTGGCACTGATCTGAGCAAAATTTTTGATCAGTATCTAAGAACCACAAAGATTCCTGAATTGCAATTTGAGGAAAAAGGCAAAACGTTTGTTTACAAATGGACGAATGTGGTCGATGGTTTTGATATGCCTGTACAACTAACTAATGGAAAGTGGCTCCACCCGACAACATCAGAAAAGAGTTTATCCTCTCTTGATGCAGGCGGAACCTATCCTGCTGTGAAGCGTGATTTCTATATCAATACTACATTTGTCAAAGATGTTAGCGCCTCGTCGGCTACTAATCCTCCAAAATGATTTATGTTTGACAATGGGTATAATAAATAATATAAAAAATCAGAAGCATTCATAATGAGTGGGAAAATAAGGCGGCAGAGCATTATATCTTCTTTGGTCATTTATATTGGCTTTGCCATCGGATTTTTAAACACTTTTTTTTTCGGTAAAGAGGGTTTTTTTTTAAGCGAGGAGTATGGCCTCGCCCAGCTTTTCGTAAAACTGTCTGCGCTGTTGGCTTCTCTCGGAACACTGGCCATGCCCAGCTATATCCTGAAATTTTACCCTTATTATCGCGACAGGCTCAAGCCCGATAAAAATGAAATGCTTACGCTGGCGCTGTTTGTAGGCGTTATTGGTTTTTTGATTGTATTCGCTTTTGGATATGTATTCGAACATATAGTTGTTCGAAAATACTCTGCCAATTCACCGCTATTTGTTGATTATTATTATTGGGTATATGCGTTAGGCTTTGGGTTATCGATTTATAATATTTTGGAAGCCTACTGCCAAAGCCTTCAACGGCCGGTGTTTGCCACTTTTGTAAAGGAAGTGGAATGGCGTGTTTTAGTGTTGATTTTAATTGTTCTTTATATAACTGGCGTCATCCGTGATTTCAGTTTGTTCATTAAATTATACGCACTTACTTATTGGGGTATTGCGATCACGATGTTTATTTACCTGATGTACATCGGCGCGATCAAATTTACTTTCAGGATTAGTTTTGTGACGAAGCGGATCAGAAAGATTTTAATGCGCTTTACGAGCTTTGTTTATTTCGCCTTGGTAATTTCCATGATCTCTCAGGTTTTTGATGGCCTCGTTATTGGTTCCGTTGTAGAAGATGGGCTCACCAACCTGGCTATTTTTTTTGTGGCAGAATTGATGACCAGCGTCATCCAGGCGCCGCAACGCAGTGTTGTCAATGTTTCCGTGGCGCATTTGGCCGAAGCGTGGAAGTATAAAGACCTGCCTAAAGTAAACCGGATTTATGTGAGGTCATCCATTAATCTTCTGATTGCGTCTTTGTTTTTGTTTTGCCTGATCGCACTAAACTTCGTCGATGCGATTTACTTTTTTGGGCTCAAGCCAGAATTTGCATTGGGCTTTACGGCTTTCGTTGTGATGGGCCTGACGAGAGTTGTCGATTTGGGAACCGGCGTAAATGCGCAGGTTATTGCTACTTCTAGGTATTGGCGTTTTGAACTTTGGAGCGGTATTATTTTATTGATCATTATGTTGCCGCTGTCTTATATTTTCACCAAATGGTATGGCATTGTGGGACCGCCGATTGCAGGTTTAATTTCGTACTCTGTTTACAATGGCATCCGCATTTATTTTTTATGGAAAAAGTTCCGGCTTTTTCCTTTCAGCGCTAAAACTATTTATAATATACTCCTCGCGGCCGTTGTATATGGCATTACCTATTTTGTTTTTAAAGATATGCAGGGCTTTTGGGCGCTGGCAGGAAGAAGCCTGCTCTTTGCGGCGCTCTACCTGCCCGGTGTCTTTTACCTGAAGTTATCGCCCGACGTTCAACCTGTTCTCGATTCGTTATTACAGCGTATTTCATTCCGAAAGAAAAAGTAAGATTTTGCTCAGATATTGTCGCACCGTTTATCAAATTCCCATTTGGAAATTATAAGCCAATCTGTACATTCGCAAATACGGTTTTTAAATGAACAGCTATGTTGAAAAAATATTATTGCTTTGTTTTTTGTGTATTGATTAGTGTATGCGCTCAGGCGCAACCTATTCATTGGTCGGCCGATGGCAATGCTTATTACAAGCAGGTGGCCGGCAGTATTTTGAAATACACGCTTCCTCAAAATACAAGCGAAGTGTATCTTTCAAGAGAAAAGCTCACACCCGCAGGAAGTGCCCGGCCTATTGATATGCGGAGTTTTGCTATCAGTGAAGATGGTTCGAAAATACTTATCTATAATAACGCAAAAAGGGTTTGGAGGCAGGATACAAGAGGCGACTACTGGCTTTATGATTTGAAATCCGGCAACTTAAAGCAATTGGGAAAGGGCAGGCCTTCCTCATCGCTGATGTTTGCAAAGCTATCGCCCGATCTTACGAAAGTGGCCTATGTTAGCGAATACAATCTATATGTAGAAGACTTGAAATCGGGCCTTATAACGGCGTTGACCACAAAGGGTGATAGAAAGCATATTAACGGAACTTTTGATTGGGCTTATGAAGAAGAATTTTTTTGCCGCGACGGTTTTCGCTGGTCACCCGACAGCAAAAAAATTGCCTACTGGCAAATCATCACCGGCGACACCAAAGTGTATCATATGGTGAATAACACCGACTCAATTTATCCAAAGCTGATTCCGATCGAATATCCTGTGGCCGGTGAAAAGCCATCCGTTTTTAAAATTGGTATAGTGGATCTTCAAAGCCAAAAAACTAATTGGATGAACGTGCCCGATGATGCCGTTTGGGGCGCTTATGTTCCGCGCATGGAGTGGACGCCTGATAATAAAGAATTGATAATCCAACATCTCAACAGAAGGCAAAACGAAACAAAGCTAATGGTTTGCAGCGCCGCATCGGGCGAAGCCAAAACTATTTATCAGGAGCGGGACAGCGCGTGGCTCGATATTTTGCCGCTCTGGGATGAAGATTACGCTAACGGAGGCTGGGACTGGCTTGATGAGGGAAAGACATTTTTATGGCCGTCTGAAAAAGATGGCTGGCGCCATTTATATAAGATCAGCCGCGAAGGTAAAAAGGAGACGCTTGTGACAAAAGGCAATTATGATGTGATGGATATTGCCGCTATTAATGAATCTGAAGGCTATATTTATTTTCATGCATCTCCAAAGAATGCCACACAAAAATACCTGTATCGAACCAGGCTAAATGGCAGCGGTAACATTGAATTGCTAACGCCTGAAAAATACGCGGGGACTAATAGTTATGATGTTTCCCCGAATGCGAAATATGCTGTTCATAATTTTTCAAACTATTATACGCGGCCGGCCACCGCATGGATTGAGCTTTCCGGTCATCAGCCCATAAATGAAAAAAATAAGATAGATGAAGCAATGGCGGCCGGGGCCAGGGCAAAGTCAAATGTTGAGTTTATTAAAATTACCACGGAGGACGGCGTTGAAATGGACGCGTGGATGGCGAAGCCCTATGAATTTGACAGTACAAAAAAATATCCAGTTGTTTTCTATGTTTACACGGAACCCTGGGGGCAAACGGTGAAAGACAGTTATGGTGCGGGCCGCAATTTTTTGTACAAAGGCGATATGGCGCGCGACGGATATATTTACGTATCGATCGACAGCCGCGGAACGCCTGTTCCAAAAGGAAGAACCTGGAGGAAGGCGTTGTATAAGAACATTGGCATCCTAAATATACACGACCAGGCCATGGCGGCAAAAGAATTGTTGAAACGCCCTTATATGGATGCGGATCGCGTGGCGGTATGGGGATGGAGCGGCGGTGGGTCGACCACGCTGAACCTGATGTTTCAGTTCCCGGAAATTTACAAAACCGGTATTGCCATTGCCGCGGTTGGTAATCAACGCACCTACGATAATATTTACCAGGAACGTTACTCGGGTATTCCCCAGCTTGATGAAACGCCCTATATAAAGGGCTCTCCGGTGACGCACGCTAAAAATCTAAAAGGAAATCTTTTGTATATACACGGAACGGGAGACGATAACGTGCATTATAATAATGCGGATATGTTGATCAACGAACTGATTAAATACAACAAACAATTTCAAATGATGAGCTATCCCAACCGGTCACACAGCATTTCGGAAGGAGAGGGCACATCGCAGCATCTGCAAACGCTGTTCACCAATTACCTGCAGCAATATTGCCCGCCCGGCGCTAAATAAAATTGGTTGTAAAATGAAGCGTTGAATTTATCCAAGATATCAGGGTTCATGTTGATGAGCGGCTACCGCTTGCTCCAGCACTTCGTAAAATGCAGCTCCGTATTTCCTTATCAGCGGCTCTTTTAAAAATTGATAAACGGGCACTTTTAGCTTTTCTCCCAGTTGGCAGGCCGGGCTGCAAAGTTGTTGTCGCGGTTCGTAATTCAGGCGTTCATAGTCGCCATGTTTGCCTTTGTAAGCGATGATAGGATAAAGATGGCAGCTGATCGGTTTTTTCCATTTTATCTTGCCGTCATTATAGGCCTGCTCAAACCCACATTTGATAAGGCCCGAAGGTTCGCGGTAAGCATACACACAAATTTCGTTATCGCTGGGCAGTGTAGGCGTCACCCATCCAAACTCTTCGTCATATTGATAGCGGCCTTTTTTCTCCACTTCTTCAATAGCTTCCGGCGTCATGTAAGACTTCACGATATCATAGTATTTATCGACTTCTTTCAACTCTTCCTTGCTCAAAGGCGCTCCGGCGTCGCCTTCTTCGCAACAGCCGCCTTTGCATTTTGTAAGGTCACATACAAATTGCGCTTCAACAATATCGTCGCTAATGATCTTGTTCTCGATGATTATCATGCTGCAAAATTAATACAGCGGCGTGAAGGTTGGTGTTTTATTGAAGCATAATTACGATTTGGGCTTTTTTAACCCTGTTGCGCTCTACCTCCAAAACGGTAAATTCAAAGTCGCCCGAGCGCACCACGCTGCCTTGGTTAGGCAATTCGCCCGAAATTTCATTGATAAGCCCACCCAAAGATTCATTTTCGCCCCGCACGTCATCGAAGGTTTCCACCGGCAAATGCATCGTTTTGCATACATCGCGAAGCATGGTACTGCCTTCAAAAATGTAGGTTTTTTCATCTACTTTTTTGTTGTTCAGTTCGTCTTCATCAAATTCATCTTTGATATCGCCGATCACTTCTTCCTGGATGTCTTCCATGGTGATAATGCCGCTGGTGCCGCCAAATTCGTCCACCACGATCGCAAAGTGCATGCGCTTTTTTTGAAACTCAAGCAACAGGTCTTCAATCAGTTTTGAATCGGGCACGAAATAAGGTGGCCGGATTACCGAATGCCAGTCAAAATTGTCTTCGTATAAATGCGGAATTAAGTCCTTCGTATTTAAAATGCCTTCAATTTCGTCCAGGTCGCCTTTGTAAACTGGCAGCCGGGAATACCGAACGTCTTTTATTTTTTCGATCAGTTGATCAAAAGTAGTTTCATATTCTATGCCGCTGACGTAGAGCCGGCTGCGCATGACTTTTTTAACCGATATTTTGCCAAACTTTACAATGCTTTTCATGATGTTTTTCTCTTCCGGAGAAACCTCATCATCTGTTTGAATATCGATAGCTTCGTCAAATTCCTGAAGGCTGTAGGCCTCTGCATTGTCGGTGCCTAAAATTTTACCCATCCCATCGGCAACGGTAACAATGCCGCGGCTGATGCGGCCCAGCGCCAAATGGATCATTTCAACAATAAACACCAACACCGGCCATTCGTAAGCAAAGCGTAAACTATTCTGCCGGGCCCAGACCCGCGGGAAAATTTCAAGAGGAAAAATAATGAAAAAGGCGATGAGCAGCCACTTTCCGGCGATCGAGTAAACACTGTGCAAATATTCCGGCGGCGTGTATTGATTGATAAGATAGTTCGTTAAAATGATCAAACAAATATTCAGTACGGTTTTCGAAATGATCATCGAGGCGTATACTTCTTTCGGCTCGTCTAGAAGATCGATAATACGCCGGGCTGCGGGCTGCTGCTTGGTTTTCAGCACGTCGATATCTTTTTCGCTAAGCGAAAAAATAGCAGCTTGCGATCCTGAAATTGAGAATGAAAGAAAAACCAGCAGCAATAAAATCACTACGAGAATGGTGCTGCTTTGCGCACTGGCCTGCAATTCAATTTGCAGGAAATTATTCAAATACAGATTGGTGACGACGGACGTGTACAAAACAGTAACGATTTGTGTTTTTTACTATATAACAGAGAAATATCAAATGAGCTAAAAGTTAATAGTATCTGAATCTTCGTCTTCGCCAGAGGGGCGTTCAACTTTGTTCGGATCCTGATCATCCTGCTCGTGGGCGAGGGCATCGGCTTTTTTATCAAGCATGATCAAATTTTCGCCAACTACTTCTGTAATGTATTTTTTTACACCATCTTTATCTTCCCAGCTACGCGTGCGTAGCCTTCCTTCAATATATACCAGGCTTGATTTGTGAAGAAATTTTTGTGCCAGATCAGCGAGCCCGCGCCATAAAACTACAGTGTGCCATTCGGTTTGCGAAACAAGTTTCCCTGTCCTGTCTTTAAAAGTTTCTGTCGTCGCCAATGGAAATTTTGCGACCGCGATATTCCCTTCAAGCAGTTGAACTTCCGGATCTTTTCCCAGGTTGCCGATCAACATAACACGGTTAACTCCTCTCATATTAATTATAAATTTTTCTTCTGTATGTGCGAACTAGGCTATTGTTGATCTAAAATTAATTTTTTTTAGCCACTTGAAGAAAATAAATGCAAAAATCAATCACCCGCTTTGCCGCTCATAGCCGCCAGGCGCGGCGCATGGCACCCATTCGTTGGCTGCGCTCAGGCGCTATATTCAGGATAATGGTCAGAGAAATAATCGTTTATAATACGAGGGAAGGAACGGTCTTGCATCTGTTGCCATGTCGACCATTCAAACTCCCCGAGGCCTTTTGGATTTTTTTCGACTTCACATTCGATAAAAAAAGCATGAATTGTTTGATGGGTTAGTTTCTGCGTGTATTTCTTTTTAATGACTTTTGTAACATCTCCTTCACGAATCCAATTTCTTTTCACGGCTGTTTCAATGGCTTTTTCAGGCGGTTCGATGCTGTCAAGTTCGATTATTGGAAATTCATGTAAATGCCGCCAGATATCTTTCTCCGCTCGCTCGCGGATTGCCACCACCGTCGAAAAGCGGATGAGGAAGAAATAAAAAAACCTGGTTCGTTGTTTCACTGTTTTTTCCTTAACAGGTAAAACCTGAACTTTTCCTTCCGCAAAAGCCCTGCAAGATTGATTCAATGCGCACAGGTGGCAATCTGGCGCAACGGGTTTGCAAACCGTCGCTCCAAAATCCATAATAGCCTGGTTGTACAAAGCCGCCTTTTTCTTATCGAGCGCCTGCCCGGCCATTTCCGCAAATTTCTTTCGCCCGGCAGTACTATCGATAGGCAGGTCGATGGCAAAAAACCTGGCGAGTACGCGAAACACGTTGCCATCAAGCACGGCGTAGGGGAGGTTGAAGGCAAAGGAGGCAATAGCAGCAGCGGTATAAGGGCCAACGCCTTTTAGTTGCAGCAGGCCTTCATAACTGTCGGGGAAAACGCCTTTTAATTCCGTATGTATAAATTTTGCGGTTGCTATCAGGTTGCGGCAGCGGGAGTAATAGCCCAGTCCTTCCCACAATTTGAACACTTTTTTTTCATCTGCTGTTGCCAAATCTTTCACGGTGGGAAACTGCTCAATAAAGTTGCAGTAATAACTTAAACCCTGCTCCACGCGCGTCTGCTGTAAAATGATTTCGCTCAGCCAGATTTTGTACGGATCTTTCTCAAATTTCCAGGGCATTTTCCGTTTATTGCGGTATCGGTTCCACTTTAACAGATTTTCTGAAAATTTATTGACAGTCAGATATTTATGTGTTAAATTGCTCAAAGTTTTTTAGGTATTTACAAGCGTAAACGAAGTTTGGATTAATAATTGTGTATAAGAGTTCTGTAAGTATGTATAACACACTGGATTACGATTCAGTTTTTTAGTTAAAATAATATTAAATCTATGCGAAAGGCAGACTTAGTAAATAAGATTTCGGATAAAACCGGAATACCGAAAGTAGACGTGTTGGTAACGCTTGAAACTATGTTTAAAGAAGTTAAGGATACCCTGGCTTCTGGCGAAAACATCTACATCCGCGGATTTGGTAGTTTTATAACCAAAAAAAGAGCTGCGAAGATCGGCCGCAATATTAAGAAAAACGTGGCGGTTCATATTCCCGAACATTATATTCCTGCGTTCAAACCAGCCAAAGAATTCAGCAGCGAGGTAAAAAAGTTGAAAGAGCCAAAAGCCGATGACGGCCCGGGTGAGGATGCTGAAGATTAGCCAAAACTAAAAATCAAGGCCTTTGCCTAAGGCCTTTCCACTCTTTTTTAAACAATTTATAGCATATTGGGGTTACCTTTGCAGTTCAAATTTTTTTCAATGTGAAGAAACCTCAATATTTAACTATTTTAGTAGCGGTTGTTGTCTTGTGTTTGATTTGGGCTTTTGGTAAAACAAAACCCGACGCTCACGAAGCTGGCAACCACGAAGGGCACCAGCACGACCAAAATCCGTCAACAGCTGCCGCTGACGTGGCAAATACTTCATTTTCAATTGATAGCGCACTGGGAGTGTTGAAAGAAAAGCTTTCGCAGGACGATGCTGCTGCGGTTTCCAAGCTTGAATCTGCGGCTTCCGCCGAAACCGACAATAGCCAAAAATTACACCATTATCACCAGCTTTCGCAGTTCTGGAAAGACAAGGGAAAGGCATTTATTCCCTACGCCTGGTACACCTCTGAAAGTGCACGGTTGGAAAATTCAGAAAAAAACCTCAATTTTGCAGGCCATTTGTTTTTAAACAATCTTCAGAATGTTGAAAACGGAGATGTTGCAAAATGGATGGCGCTTCAGGCAAAGGATTTGTTTGAGAGGTCTTTGAAGATAAATGCTGATAATGATTCGGCGAAAGTGGGGCTGGGAGCTACCTATTTATTTGGCGGCATTTCAAATGCGCCAATGGAAGGAATCAGCAAAATCAGGGAAGTAGTGGAGAAGGATAGCACCAATATATACGCGCAGATGACGCTGGCAATGGGTTCGCTGATGAGCGGGCAAACGGACAAGGCGAAAGCGCGGCTGCAAACCGTAACACAATTAGATCCTAAAAATCTTCAGGCGATACTGCTGCTCGCTGATGTTTATGAAAAACAACAGCAAAAGCAGGATGCGATCAAATATTATCAGCAGGCGCTGCCGCTTGTAAAAGAGCATCCTGAAATGGAAGCCGAACTTAAAAAAAGAATTAAGGCCTTAAAAAGCTGAATTAACTATTATAATTAACAAGAATTAAATTATTTAACTATGCCTTGTGGTAAAAAAAGAAAACGTCATAAAATTGCAACTCACAAACGCAAAAAAAGACTTAGAAAAAACCGTCATAAAAAGAAATAAGCTTTTCTTTCTATAAAATATTCTACATAGAACCCCGTAGATTTTTCTCGGGGTTTTATGTAATATATTCGTTTTCGGATACTTTATCGTTATATGCATTTTCCAGCCTTTAATGCCATATACTTTTTTGCCTGCATTTAAATAACGCATAAAGTAGGTTTACCTTTAAGGCCTAGTTCATGTTCACTATGTAATGAATAAAGAAATTGTAATTAATGCCGCTCCCACCGGCGTAGAAATAGCTTTGTTGGAAGACAAAAAGCTGGTGGAGTTGCATAGCGAAAAAAGTGATGCCCGCTTTGCTGTAGGAGATTTGTATCTTGGCAAAGTAAAAAGGCTTATGCCGGGGCTCAATGCAGCTTTCATAGACGTTGGTTTTGAGAAAGATGCATTTTTACATTATACCGATTTAAGCCCCTATGCCAAATCGCTGCTGAAGTTTACCAACCTTGCTATGTCAGCCACCGATGCCAACCCCATCGATTTTTCAAAATTCCAGGTAGAACCCGAAATTGTAAAAACCGGCAAGATCAGTGAAGTCATGGGTGGCAGGCCTCATGTTTTGGTGCAGATATTAAAAGAGCCTATTGCTGCGAAAGGTCCGAGATTAAGTTGCGAGTTATCGCTACCGGGCCGTTTCGTGGTTATTACGCCGTTTAATAATATTGTTGCTGTTTCTAAAAAGATCCATTCCTCTGAAGAGCGGAAACGTTTACAACGCATAATTGAAGCAGTAAAGCCAAAAAACTTCGGTGTGATTGTGCGTACGGCAGCCGAGGGAAAGAATACGGCAGAGCTCTATGAAGACCTGGGGAACCTGGTTAATATCTGGAAAACAGTGCAGCAAAATTTGCGGGGTGCCGTTGCGCCGTCTAAAATTTTCAGCGAGCAAAACAAAACCAACAGTATTCTGCGCGATTTATTGAGCGCTGACTACAACCGGATTGTTACCAACGACAAAAATATTTTTACCGAAACAAAGAGTTATATCCAGCGTATAGCCCCGGAGAAAGCTGAAATAGTAAACCAGGCGCAGGGAAATGTTTTTGATACGCTCGGCATTACGAAGCAGGTAAAAGGTTCTTTTGGGAAAACTGTTACCTTAACCAGCGGCGCCTATCTGATTATAGAACATACCGAAGCCCTGCATGTGATCGATGTAAACAGCGGTTATAAGAACGTAGGAAACAATCAGGAGCAAAACGCATTGGAAACTAACCTGGAAGCGGCTGCCGAAATTGCCAGGCAACTAAGGCTCAGGGATATTGGAGGCATTATTGTCGTAGATTTTATCGATATGAAGCTGGCTGAAAATAAGAAAAAGCTTTACGATAAGATGGACGAGGTGATGACGGCCGACAGGGCGAAGCACTCGGTATTGCCCATTTCGAAGTTTGGTTTGATGCAGATTACAAGGCAACGGATGCGCCCCGAAGTGAATATCAATACACAGGAAATGTGCCCGAGCTGCAACGGCAGCGGGAAAATATCATCTACCCTCGTATTGGAAGATGAGATTGAAAAGAACTTAAACTACCTGATCACTCACAAACATAAAAACCTGAAATTGGTAGTGCATCCCATTATGCACGCTTATCTGACAAAGGGTCTTTGGTTTAGCAATAAAGTGGCGAAATGGAATAAGAAATTTGGCCAAAAAACCAGATTGGAAAAAGACACTTCCTACCAACTAACAGAATATCACTTCTTTGATGCTAACGACGACGAAATAAAATTTTAATTGAAAAAGCCCCTCAAAAAAGGGGCTTTTTTAGTTCTTATTAAGTAAAAATCGGAAGGGCCTGAGCCGCTCACGGCTCGCGGCTGCCATTATTTTATTTTTGTTGGAAGTGATTTTATAACGGGTAACCAATTCATGTGCGCGGCAAAAGCCGTCTACGTTGTCAACATAGCCGATCAGATCATTGAGGTATTCAACGCGGGTATCAATGGCGTCGGGGCTTACCTGTTCGTTTTTTATGACCAATATGATATCGCGGCGATATTTATTCATTACAAGGCAATAGTAGAAAGTGTAATAGTAAATTTACTTTATTTTACAATTAATTCATCTTAAAAGTTGAATTTTATATTTTTTTTATTCAGCGCCTCATGAATGCGATCTCCCCACTTAAAATTCTCGTTGCTCCTTTAGATTGGGGATTGGGGCATACCACCCGGTGTGTGCCGGTGATAGAAGAATTAAAAAGACAGGGCGCCACGGTTATTTTAGCGGGCAACAAAGAGCAGCAGGCGCTTCTCGCGCCCCTATTCCCAAATTGCAGGTTTTTGCCATTGGAAGGCTACCGGGTGCGCTACAGTAAATCGGGCGGCGGATTTTTTTTAAAAATGCTAAGGCAGGCGCCACGCATTCTTGCAGCTATCAGGCGCGAAAACAAATGGCTGCGGCGGATTGTCGACGAATTGAAAATAGACGGCGTGATCAGTGACAACCGCTTTGGACTGTATGCCCCCGGCCTTCCCTGCGCTTTTATCACTCACCAATTGCAGCTCCAAACTAAAGGCGGCCGTCTTTCAGCCGTATTGGCAAGGCGCATGAATTACCGATATATCCATAGATTTTCTACCTGTTGGATCCCAGATTTCCCCGGCCTCGCGAATTTGGCCGGATCGCTGTCTCACCCTGACATTATGCCTGGGATTGTTTGCCGGTATATTGGGGCGTTATCGCGAATAGAACTTACTCCACATGTTGAAAAAAACGAGCGCAAGATCGTTTTCCTGCTGTCAGGCCCCGAACCGCAAAGAACGATTTTTGAACAAAAAATCATCAGCCAGATCGGCAAGCTCGACTATCATCCCGTAATCGTCAGAGGCGTACCCTTAGAAACGGAAATGCCTGCGGTGAAAAATGCCACGATTTTTAACCATCTTTCTAAAAGCGAATTATCCACGCTGTTGCAGGAGGCGGCTTTTGTCGTTTGCAGAAGCGGCTATAGTTCCGTGATGGACATCAACCAGATAAGAGCCAGGTCGATCCTGGTACCCACGCCCGGCCAAACCGAGCAGTTATACCTCGGAGACTACCTGATGAAAAAAGGGTTTGCCTTAATGGGTAACCAGGAAGATCTCGATTTGCCGGCCTTAATAAATCGCGCTGTGCAGTTCGATTACGACGGATTTGTAAATACGGATGATAGTCTCTTGCGTGAGGCAGTCGGCCAGTTTTTGCAATTATGCAATGCACCCGTCTCCCCGTCTTAAAACTTCACTAAAAAACCTAATCCCAGCATTGATTTGATTTGAGTGGCTGGTGAAGTATTATTGGGCCCGAATAATCTCGCGTCGTCATCGTAGATCATATCAAGGCTATAAGTGACGGTGAGAAATTTGGCCAGTTTCATGTTGATCAGGTTCGTCCAATACAAGTCGATATTTTTGGGCTTTTCGAGATAATTAGCGTAAAGGTCGAGCTTGCTTTTATAGGAAAACATCTTATTAATTTCTTTCAGGTAATTCAACGAAGCAAAAGCGCCGAATTCTGTTTTAACATGCTTGCCCATGTCTACGCCATAAGCGCCCGCGGCTGATAGCGAATCGTTGTTGACGATCGTCCAACGCACCGTAGCCGGCGACAAGAACGCTGAAAATTCTTTATTGGGTTTCCACTCGAAGCCCGGGCTGAGCAAAACGTAGGCGGGCGAAAGAAAATTGGAGCTGAGGGTGCGGTTCCCGTCATCTTCATAGGTATAACCTTTAAAAAGCTGCGACCTGAAATTAAATAAGGCGCCGACATTCCACTTCGACCCGATCGCGTACCCGTATTTAGACACCAGGTCAACCCGGTCGTCGTTTTTTCGGCTGCCCAAAGATGTGGTGTTGATATAACCCAAATTTATATCCAGAGAATTATCCCAGCTGTGCTTGTCTTTTTTGTAAAATGCGTATAAACTAAGATTACCATTAACAGCGAGTGAGAATTTATCGCCACCGGCAGCCCAATTGCTGAGCGAGCCCTGCGCTACATTTAAACCTACAAACCCTCCTGTTTTCCAAACTTTGTTGGTAGTGTCATTTGGATCTTTGGTGATCGTTCTTTGCGATTCTTTTTTCAGGTTCTGAACCGTTTTGTCCTGAGCGGCTAATTGCAGGCAAACGAATGTCAGCCCGAGCATCATCATTTTTTTCATATTGATTGATAGTGGTTTGCTACAAAAATAGCAGGTATGGCCTAACTATTATGAATAAAAAAATTATATTTGAAAGCCTGGTGAGTGGTTAGTGTTTTGGCTGTGAGTGAAAGGTAGTTCTTGATAATGCAGGTTTCGGGAGACCTCGGCATATTGTAAAAACAAAAAAACCTTTCCGCAAAGCGAAAAGGTTTTTTAAAAGCTGTAGGGGGAGGGGTCGAACCTCCACGAGGCGGTTAGCCGCAACACAAAGTTAGTGGTCAATCCTGGTCGGCCTGACGGTCGGCTCTATGCTGTGTTTATCCCGGGCTCCTCACCCTCGAGACAAGAGGGCATGTCTGCCAAAAATTTCATCACCCCACAATTTTAAAGATCTTGAACTGAATCTACTTTCAGTCGTTGATAAAACAAAAGTAAAGATTATGGCATATTCCTTCCAAATGTTTTAATAAAAAATTTTAAAATATAGTATTTATTTAATAAATTGCTCTATACATTAGATTTTATCAAATTTAAGCTGCTGAATTATGAATTCTAAATCAACGCTCGACCGCCTCGATTTGCAAATTATCGAACACATGATGGACGATGCAGAAATATCTTATGCCGATTTGGGGAAGAAATTATTTGTTTCCGGGGGTACCATCCACGTCCGGATAAAAAAGCTGCAAAAGGACGGCGTTGTAAAAGGAACCCGGCTCAATCCTGACTTAAAATTGCTGGGCTATGATGTTATTGCCTTTATTGGCATTTACCTGAAAGAAAGTTCCTTATATGATTCGGTGGCAAAAGAACTGCACAAAATAAAGGAGATCGTCCGCCTGAATTACACGACCGGCAATTACAGCATGTTTGCGGAAATTGTTTGTAAAGATATTTCTGAGCTGCGCATCGTGTTGCATGAAAAATTACAGAAAATAAAAGGTATTGAACGTACAGAAACGCTGATTTCTCTGGAAGAAAGCTTTTCGCGCAGTGTCCGCGTGTTGGATGAACCTTAATAAAGCCGGCGCTGTTAATGTAGCATCTGCAGAAAATCGGCCTCGGTAATGATCTTTACCGTGTTTAGCTTTTTTGCTTTATCGAGTTTGCTTCCCGCATCTTCGCCCACTACCAGGTAGTTCAACTTGGCGCTCACGCCGCTCAATATTTTAGCGCCCCTTTCCTCCGCCATCGCTTCTGCTTCGCTTCTTTTGAGTGTGGGCAATGTTCCGGTAAACAGGAAAGTGACGCCGGCCAACTCGCCGCTGCCATGTGTGGTTTTGTTCTCATTCTTCATTTCCACGCCAAGCGATTCGAGTTCAGTCAGCATTTTAATATTGTCGTCGTTGGTAAAAAAATGAACGATGCTGCCTGCTACCTTTGGACCTATATCTTCCAGCGATTGAAGTTCTTCCTGGGTCAGGCCCTTCAATTCAAACAAATGGCCCACCCTTTGCGCAAGCACTTTAGCGGTGGTTTCGCCCACAAAGCGGATACCAAGGGCAAAAATCAGGCGATGCAGCGGTTGTTTTTTGCTAAGCGCAATGGCCTGCTTCAAGTTGTCGATCGATTTGGCGCCAAATCCTTCCAATTGGCTAATAGCTTCATAATCCAATTTATAAATACCGGGAATGTCTTTTAAAAGCCCGAGTTCGAAAAACTTTTTGATGTTGGCTTCACCCAAACCCCTGATGTCAAGCGCGTCTTTACTCACGTAGTGCACCATTCGCTCCACCACCTGGGCAGGGCATTCGATGTTGACACAACGCCAGGCCGCTTCGCCCTCTTCTTTAAAAAGCGTGCTGTCGCAAATGGGGCAATTTTGGGGAAAGCTGATGGGCTGTTCTGCGCCGGAGCGCAATTCTGATAAGGGTTTAACGATATAAGGAATAACGTCGCCAGCGCGCTCTACCAAAACGGTGTCGCCGATCATCAGATCTTTTTCTTTGATAACGTCCTCGTTGAAAAGCGAAATAGAACTTACGGTAACGCCGCCGATAGGTACAGGCTCTATTTTGGCAACGGGTGTGATAGATCCGGTTCGGCCCACCTGAAACTCCACATGGAGCAATTTACTGGTGCCCTGCCTGGCTTTAAACTTAAAAGCCATGGCCCAGCGCGGATGATGAGAAGTCATGCCCAGCTGATCCTGTAGCTCGAAATCATTCACTTTAATCACCATGCCGTCAATTTCATAAGGCAGGTTATCTCTTTCTTCCTCAAATTTGAGGCAATAGTCTATAACGGTATCGATATGGTTGAAAACACGCATTTCTTTTACCGGGCTTCTAAATCCTAAATCCCAAAGCAGTTGAAGCGCGCCGTCATGCGAAGTCAGCGCAGCCGGCAAGGCTTTGCCCGGCAAAAGCGTAAAATCGCTGATATGATAAACAAAGGCTTCGAGATTTCTTCTTTTTACTTCTGATGCGTCTTTGATGCGCAATGCGCCGGCAGCCGCGTTACGCGGGTTGGCGAGTGGCGCCAATCCTTTTTCCACGATGCTGTCGTTATACTTTTTGAAATTGTTTTTATTCATCAACACCTCGCCGCGTATTTCCACCTGCTGTAGCCCATAGTCGCTAAACCGCGCCGATAGCGGCAGCGAGCGGATTTGCTTCACATTGGCCGTTACATCGTCGCCAGCTACACCATTACCTCTGGTGGCGCCGCGCACCAGTAGGTCGTTTTCATAAATAAGCGAAATGCTGCCTCCGTCAAACTTAGGTTCCACGCAATAAGTAATCTGGTCGCGTTTTGATAACTGGCGGGCTTTACGGTCAAAGTCTTTAAGGTCGGCTTCGTTATAAGAATTATCGAGCGACAACATAGGAACCAGGTGTTGCACCGTAACAAAGTTCCCCGTAAATTCTTTTGCGACGCGCTGTGTGGGCGAATCTTTGGTTACCCACTCAGGACGGGCTTGTTCGGTTCTTTCCAGCAGCTTGTATAACTGATCATATTCGCCATCGGCAATCAGCGGATCGCTCAATACATAATAGCGGTATTCGTGAAAACGCAAGGCCTGTTTTAACTGATCCAGATGGTTTTCGTCGGCGAGCTGATCGCTTTTATCTTTTAAAAACTCCTGTGTAATAGTTTGCAGGGCTACCGTTTTATCTTTGTTATACATGCGATAAAAATAGTAAGAACTTACAAATCAACGGGCCTTTTCAATTCAGTGCATGGTTTTTTCTTCGGCTGTTATTTCTTTTATATGCTTTACAAAAGATCTACAAAAATGGTGTTTGAATCGTCAACAAATTCCCTTAGGTTTGTGTATAGAGCACACGATTAAAAAGATGTCAGATATTACCAACTTAAAAAGCGCCGCAGCCGAGAAAACAAGTCATCCGGAATACTTCAATATTGCTGTTTCAGTGGACTGTGTGATTTTTGGCTACGAAGAAAAGGAACTGAAAGTACTGCTTATAAAGTCTGATTTTGAAGAATTTTCAGGATTGTATTCTTTATTGGGCGATCTGGTTAAACCAGATGAAGATTTGGACGCGGCGCCTTACCGCGTGTTAAAAGAGCGAACCGGCCTTGACGATGTTTTTTTGCAACAGGTTTATTCATTTGGCGCGGTGAACCGGCATCCTTCGGGTCGTGTGATCAGTACGGCTTATTATTCATTGGTACATATCAACAGCCATAAGCTAAAAATTAACAGCAATGATTTGCATTGGCATCCGGTTCAAAAAATAAAAAAGCTGGCTTTTGACCATAAGCAAATATTGGACACCTGCGTTAAAATGTTGCAGGAGCAGATCATGGACCATCCGGTTGCGCACAACCTGCTCCCCGAAAAGTTTTCGTTGCGCGCCTTGCAGGAGTTATACGAGGCGGTTTTAGGAACAGCTTTAGACCGAAGAAATTTCAGAAAAAAAATAGCTTTAAAAAACTGGCTAACCGAACTTAACGAACTCGAAGAAGGGGTTACCCACCGGCCCGGCAAGCTCCATAAATTTAAAATTAAAGCGCTTAAGCCGGCATCCGGAAAAGAAAAGGCCAAATAATATAGCCTGCGGAAGAGCGCTGATTTCCTATGTGGTATATCCGATTGGCCACTACTTTCGACATCCTTTAGAAATTTTTTGGCAAAAATTTTACTGAAAATCAATTTATTATAGAGGTGCGATAAAAAATAATCGCATCAATTGTTCGTTTACTGCGACAAGCTGCCTAATTTTGCACCCCCGTAGTCAAGCGAAGGTTTGAGCGGGGATTCCCCGACAAATGTTGGGGACCGGGGGATAGCCCGGTTTTTTAAATAATAAATTGAATCAATTAAAATGAGCAAACAACATTTCACCACGAAGCATGCGAACGAGGCTACTGTGCAGCGTAACTGGTACGTTGTCGACGGTACTAATCAAACCGTAGGTCGTATGTGTTCCCGTATTGCCGCTATTTTGCGCGGTAAACACAAGGCTTCCTACACGCCGCACGTTGACACAGGAGATTATGTAATCGTAACTAACTGCGAAAAAGTAAAGTTGAGCGGAGCGAAAATGGATCAAAAAATTTACGACACTTTCAGCGGATATCCCGGTGGACGTAAAGAAGAAGTGGCGAGCGATTTACAAAAGCGCCGTCCTGAAGTGATTATCGAAAGAGCCGTAAAAGGGATGCTGCCTAAAAACCGTTTGGGCCGTAAGATGTACAAAAAACTTTTTGTATATGCAGGCGGAAACCATCCTCATACTGCGCAACAACCTAAGGAACTTAAATTCTAAAAAATGCGATAGGCTATAAGCTATGAGCGCTATGCTTGTTGCCAACAGCCGAACGTTTAAAGTATAAAATAAATGGAAAAACAAAAAAATGCAGTTGGTCGCCGTAAGGAAGCTGTTACCCGCATCTTCATCAGCAAGGGTACTGGCGCGATTACTGTGAACGATAAGGATTACAAAAATTATTTCTCACTGGTTTATCTGCAAAACCAGGTAGAACGCCCGTTAAAGGCTGTTGAAGCGGCTGATAAATTTGACATCAAAATCAATGCAGCTGGCGGTGGCGTTAAAGGCCAGGCAGAAGCAGCTATGCTGGGTATTGCCCGCGCCCTCGTTGATATCAGCGCCGACTATCGCCCTGCTCTTAAAGCAGCCGGCTTATTGAAACGCGATCCAAGATCTGTAGAGCGGAAGAAATTCGGTCACAAAAAAGCAAGAAAGAGCTACCAGTTCTCTAAAAGGTAATGGTTTGTGCCTGCCTGCCGGACAGGCAGGGTTCATAGCATATGGCAATGAACTATTAACTATGAACTATGAACGTTTAAAAATACTTTTCAAAATAGACAAATGGAAAATAATAATACATCATTACAGCAGCAGCTCTTGGAAGCGGGCGTACATTTCGGTCACCTGAAAAAGAAATGGAATCCTAAAATGTTGCCTTACATTTTTGCTGAGAAAAAAGGCATTCATATCATTGACCTCAACAAAACAGTGGAATGTTTGCAGGAAACCGCTGCAGCCATGAAACAAATTGCGCGCAGCGGCAAGAAAATTCTTTTTGTCGGCACTAAAAAGCAGGCGAAAGATATCGTCACTGAATGTGCTCAGAGAGTAAACATGCCTTATGTTACAGAACGTTGGTTGGGTGGTATGCTTACCAACTTCAACACGGTGCGCAAAAGCGTAAAGAAAATGCAGAGCATTGAAAAAATGCTGGCTGATGGTTCTTTTGACAGCATCACAAAGAAAGAGCGCCTTACTTTAACGCGCGATAAAGAAAAAATGGAAAAAGTGTTGGGCGGTATTGCTCAGTTGGGCCGTGTTCCCGCCGCTTTGTTTATCGTTGATATCGGGCACGAACATATTGCATTGGCAGAGTCAAAACGCCTGGGTGTTAGCACTTTCGGCGTTGTAGATACCAACTGCGATCCTAATAAAGTTGATTTCGCTATCCCGGCGAACGACGATGCGACTAAATCTATCGCTATCGTTGTAAACTATATCACCGCAGCTATCGAAGAAGGTCTTGCTGAAAGACAAGCAGCGAAAGATGAGGATGTAGAAGATAATTTTGCTGACGAAAACGAAAAGCAGGCAGCGAAGTTGCAGGCTGAAGCAGAAGCTGAAGCCGGTCGTGGCGGCCGTGGACGCGGTACCGGACAAGGTCAGGGCCAGGGTGGACAACGCAGAAGGACGACAGGCGGCGCGAGAAGCGGAGCTCCCAGAAGATAATTTATAGCAGGTTGATGGTCCATGGTTCGTTGCGATGCGCCATGGGCAATCAACTTTTGTTTTAAGCCTCCTGCCTGATGAAAAGTCGTTCGAAGGGTTTGTGGGATGAGCGATGTTCTGCTGTACAAGCGAGCGTGGCAAGGAAGAAGATATTTATTCATCAGTTGGTTCAAAAAAAAATAGCATCAGATCATTTTGGTTATACGCAGAGCTGAAGGGCTCGGACTATAAATCAACAATCAAAAAAATTAAAAATGTCTACAGTAACAATTACAGCACAAGATATTAATAAGCTGCGCCAGGCTACCGGCGCTGGTATGATGGATTGCCGCAAAGCGCTGACGGAAACTAACGGCGATTTTGAAGCAGCGATCGACTGGTTGCGCAAACAAGGCCAAAAAGTGGCGGCAAAGCGTAGCGACCGTGAAGCAAAAGAAGGCGTGGTGATCGCTCAAACTACTGCTGATCATAAAACAGGAATCGTGGTTTGTATAAGCTGTGAAACGGACTTCGTATCTAAAAACGAAGACTTTGTTGCTTTTGTGAAAAGCATCGCAGACGCGGCTATTGAAAGCAATGCCAATTCGGCCGAAGAATTGAACGAGGCATCTGTAAACGGAACCAAAGTTTCTGAATTGATCAATGATAAGCTGGCTTCGATCGGCGAAAAAATTGGCATTACTAAGTTTGAAAAAATTTCGGCTCCTTACGTAGCATCGTATATCCATGGCGCTAACCGTATCGGCGTTTTAGTGGGCCTGGATAAGGAAGCTCCTGAAGCTGGTAAAGATGTGGCGATGCAGGTGGCGGCCTTAAGCCCTGTGGCGGTGGACGCAGACAGCGTGCCCGCTGATGTGGTAGCTCGTGAAAAAGCAGTGATCATGGATATCATGAAAGAAGATCCTAAGATGGCTGGAAAGCCTGAGGAAATGCTGGCTAAAATTGCAGAAGGTAAATTAGGCGCTTTCTTCAAAGAACAAACTTTGACTGCGCAGGCTTTTGTAAAAGACGGCAGCAAATCGGTTGGCGACTTTTTGAAAGAAAGCGGTGTGAAAGTTACCGAGTTTAAAAGAGTAGCACTGGGATAATTCAACCCATTGATGATAAGTTTTAAAGAGCGCCCTGGAGACGGGGCGCTCTTTTTTTGGCATTACAAAGGTACTGCTTACCCGGGCAGTAAAATATTTTTTGCAAAGCCTACGCACTTTTTAACTTCTTTAACCGCGTCCGAGCCTTCGGGGACTTTATATTCGAGCTCTACCGACACCGGGATATCATATTTTTTTTGCTTCAGCAATAGCAGTATTTCTTTGATCGGCGTGTCGCCCGCTCCCCACGGTAGATTATCGCCGCCGTTTTGTTTGGACTTACGGTCTTTCATATGAAAAGAAGTGATTCGGTCGTGTTTGGCTTCAATGAGGGCGAGCAGCGATGCGCGCGTATTAGCGCCGCCTGCTGCAATATAATGGCCGCAATCGAGATTGATAGAATTGTAGGGCGATTGCGAAAGCGCGACATCCCAAACCTGGTCGGTGGCTTGCAGGTGTGTGTGATAGCCTACAAACATTTTATGTTTTGTTCCAAAAGAGCCCAGCCGCGCGGTATGTTCTGCTTTTTTGGGTAGTTCGAGGGTGACGGATTTAGCGCCCAGCACTTTTGCCGCCCGCATCAAATAATCAATTTCAGCATCTGTGCTGTTCATCGCTAAGGCGTCGGGTTGTTTAAAAGCGTAAATGCTCACGCCAGCTTTGTCAAACATTTTTCTGACTTCTTTAAACTTATCCATCGACACATGGGCGCGCCAGGCAGCCACTGCGGCTTTATCTGCTTTTTGAGGCTTGCCGGCATAAGCTTCTACGGCATCGCCCATTAGTTCAACGGCGCTCACGCCCGAGGCTACAATGTATTTTAGTATGTCTGCAATATTTTTCTCAGGCATGCTTCTGAAAGAGTAAGTGATCGCTCCAATTTGCACGCCGGCAAATTTTGAATTAGGTTTTTTCTGATTGAAGGCATTTGCCCAGTCGTTCGTGTTTGTGAAAATAAGGCCGGCAGAAGCCAGTGCCGCAGATGTCAGGAAGGAACGGCGTGAGCAAGCTTTTTCGTTAGAAGACATAATTGATGAATTAGTTGATGAGTTAAGTATGGTGGCTTTGACGGCTAAACCAGCCAAAGGTTTATTAAATTATCCAACTCGTCGGGCAGACTTTGGTCCGGCATTTTAACACCGGCGCGCCGATACCAGTAATTGGCATTCCATTCATCCCCTTCGGCGCGGTGCAGATAAGCGTGCAAATGATCAAAATCCCTCTCTCCTTCGTGGGCCTGGGCCACTTCATGGGCCGCCTGCCAGTTATCGTTGGCGGCATGCCATAAGCCCGCTTGCAGTTCGGACAAGCCCTCCGGAACTGCACCCTCCTGAAGTGATTTTTTAAAAGCTTCTTTATTCATGATTCAAATCTAGTTTTTCAATAGCGTCTATCTCATAGTCGGGGCAAGCGCCTTTTTGAGACGCTACAAATGCACCAATTTTGCAGGCGAATGCCAATGCATTTTCCGGGCTTTGGTTTTCCATGTGTTTAGAAAGAAATCCTGCCAGGAAAGAGTCTCCACTGCCGATCGTGTCGGCGACTTCTACTTTGTAACCCGGATGATGATAAAAATTGTCGTTATACAGCAGGGAGGCGCCATCTGCTCCTTTTGTGATGATGATTGTTGGTATGCTGAAAGCTGTGCTAAGCAACAGCACTTGTTTTTCAAAAATTGTTTCATCGCCGTACCAATCTGTTATCATTGCCAGTTCGTGATTATTGAGCTTAAGCAGGTCGGCCTGCTTCATTAAATGTTCGAGGGTGGGGCGCTCATAGTGTGGAGGCCGCAGGTTGATATCGACGACCTTAGTCGTCGCTGCTTCAAGCATTGCATACAGGCTTTTTCTGGAATGCGCGGTGCGGGCGGCGAGGCTGCCGCAAACAAAATAATCGGCCGCAGCGACCTGCTCCAGCAATGTTTTTGAGGAGTCGATAAAATCCCAGGCCACCGGCTGCGCAATTTCATATTCCATTTCATTGCCCTTTTGCGTAGCAATCACAATACCTGTTTGATGCTCCTTGTCCGTTTGAATAAGCGAAGTATCAATGTTCTTTCCCTTTAAAAATTGAAGCAATTGCAAACCGTTGTCGTCGTTGCCGATTTTTGAGATGATGGAGGCTTTTTGACCCAAACGATTTAAATGATAGCAAACATTCATAGGTGCGCCACCCGGTACTTTTTCGTGCGGCAAAACATCCCATAATATTTCACCAAAGCAAATCGTATTCATATTTTTCTTTTAAATTTTTCAGTCCTGCGTTAAATCGTGTCGATCCATTCACCAATGCGAGCGAGGTCTTCCGGCTTCAGCTGAATATCCATGGCTTTGGCATTCTCCGCCGCTTGTTTGGCATTACGCGCTCCTGCTAAAGCCGCTGCCACAGCGGGCTGATGGAATGTCCATGCTAAAACTAACTGAGCCGTTGTGGCCTGGTACTCCGCGGCCAGTGCGGCGAGTTTGTCGGTCAGGGTTGCGACTTTATCGAAGTCGAATCGCTTAAAGTAATTTGTTCGGTGGTCGTCGGCGGCCAGTGCATCGCTGCTCTGGTATTTGCCGGTCAGCAGCCCGCGCTCCATCGGACTGTAAGCGATTATAGATAGATTATTTTCAATAGCATAGGGCACAACAGCAGTTTCGATATCGCGCTTCAGCATACTGTAAGGCACCTGGTTGCTTTGCAATTTTATGGTTTGCTCCGCTTCTTTTAACTGCGCGGCGTTGTAGTTACAAACACCTACCGCTTTTACCTTCCCGTCCTGCATCATTTTTTCCATGGCGCGCATGGTTTCGTCAATCGGCGTGGTCGTATCCGGCCAATGCAACTGGATCAGGTCGATGTAATCGGTTTGCAATCTTTTCAAACTCGCTTCCACATCTCTCAGAGCGGTTTCATAGCCGCCATAACGATATACTTTTCTCAACTGGCCATGATTATCCTTTCCTTCGAAAGCGAAGTCGCCTTTTTCAGCGTCCCAGATCATTCCGAATTTGGTCAGAATCTGCAGCTTACTTCTATCATAGTTTTTGATGGCTTTTCCCACCAGCTCTTCGCTATACCCGAAGCCATAAATCGGCGCGGTATCAATGGAGGTCACCCCGTGGTCGATATACGCTTCAATCGCTTCGATGGAATCTTTCTCTTCGTTGCCTCCCCACATAAAACCGCCTATGGCCCAGGCGCCCATTGTAATGGGCGTAACCTGAATATCGCTGCTGCCTAACTGTCTTTTCATATGTATGTTTTTACATGTTTTTTTTTGTGACACGCCTGCCAGAACAGGAATTTTGCATAAAACTTTTCATCCTTTTTGAGTGCGAATTTGCCCGAAAGCTAACCTGATCATTACATGATTTTTTTTATTAACCCAGCAATAAATATAACTCAACAAAATTGCGTCGCACAGCGTCATCTTTTGGTGCTGCTATCAGCTTTAAAAGAAGGCGGTATTTGCAGGCGCTAATTAAGCGGTCAGACGGAGACCGTCAGACCTCGTAACTTTTCGGGCTATAAACCTTGAATCTTTTCAGCCCATAAACTTATCTTCGCCACACAATTAACCATAAAATAAAAGTAATGCAGCCTAAATACAAAAGGATTTTGTTAAAACTTTCGGGTGAGTCGTTAATGGGAAATAAAAACTTCGGCATGGACGCTGATGTCATCACCCAGTATGCCATCGAAATAAAATCGATTGTAGATTTAGGTGTGCAGGTAGCTATTGTTATCGGTGGCGGCAATATATACCGGGGCATGAACGAGGCCCAAACCGGTATTGAGCGCGCGCATGGCGATTATATGGGCATGTTAGCCACGGTCATCAACGGAATGGCTTTGCAGGCAGGCCTGGAGAAAGCGGGCATGTTTACGCGCCTGCAAAGCGCAATAAATATGGAGCAGATAGCGGAGCCCTACATCCGCCGGCGTGCTATCCGTCATTTAGAGAAAGACCGCGTGGTGATTTTTGGTGCCGGCACCGGAAATCCCTATTTTACAACCGATACGGCAGGTTCGCTCAGGGCCATAGAAATCAATGCCGATGTGATATTAAAAGGTACCAGGGTAGATGGAGTTTATACTGCAGATCCCGAAAAAGATGCAACCGCAACGCGTTATAAGACGGTTTCTTACCAGGAATGCCTTACCAACAATTTGCGTATTATGGATATGACGGCCTTTACGCTGTGTATGGAAAATCATTTACCCATTATCGTTTTCGATATGAACAAGCCAGGCAATCTGGCCAGGGTGGTATCGGGTGAAGATGTTGGAACACTGATAAGTTAGCCGTCCGGTCATTGTGTTTTAAAATGAATTAGACCAAGCATGAGTCAAACCACTTCCATAGCGGATATCAGAACACAGTATGCTCAGAAAAGCCTGTTGGAAGCTGACGCCCTTCCTGATGCGCTGGCGCAGTTTGGCCGCTGGTGGGATGATGCGATACAGTCACAATTGACAGAAGTAAATGCTATGACGTTAGCCACGGCGGAAGCCGACGGAACGCCTGATGCGCGCATTGTGTTGTTGAAGAATTTTTCGAGTGACGGATTTACCTTCTTTACCAACTACGAAAGCCGGAAAGGGCGTGAGCTGGCGGCTAATCCCCGGGCCTGCCTGGTGTTTTTCTGGAAGGAACTGGAGCGCCAGGTACGCATCAGCGGCATGGTTGCCAAGATCAGTAAAGAAGAAAGTGAAGCGTATTTTTATTCGCGCCCCATTGGTAGCCAGATAGGCGCATTGGCCTCGCGCCAGAGTACGGTGCTGGAAGGAGCAGGTCAATTGGAAAAGCGTGTGGCGACGCTACAGGCCGAACACCAGGAGGGCAAAAAAATTGAGAAGCCGGATTATTGGGGTGGCTATATTGTAAAACCAATGGCTATTGAATTCTGGCAGGGCAGGCCCAACAGGTTACACGACCGGCTACGCTACACAAGGCAGGAAGAAGGGGACTGGAAAATAGAAAGGCTGGCGCCTTAGGAAAATTAGGTAGCACCTATGTCCCTTCCGATGTTGTTTCAGCTCGCGTCCCGGCGCATCAGCTACTTTTGGCAATTTTCCTGATCTCGTAAATACAATTTCCCGATACGGCATCTGATCTTTTCTTCAAGGTGTAAACTTTGCTGAAAAATTGAGAGATGGCCTGTGATTTTCAATCCCTTTATTATGGAGAAGATGGCTATGTGGCACGCTGCAAGCAATGTGGCCATTACCAGATTGCCTTTATTTCAACAATGCTGACGCTTAGCAGCGCTGATTTTCATATATTCTGCAAGCAGGTGAACTACAAAGCGGGGCAGACCTACACGAATGTAAACCACGATTCTAAAATCATTATGATTGCCACGCCTGCGCAGGATGTAAACTTGATTTTGACACCTGCAGAGTTGGCGAGGCTGCATAAAGCCCTTGAGGAGGCGGATAGTGAGATTAAAGCGCAGGAGCTATTATGTCTTTTTAAAGCGGAATAAAAAAACAGGAACCCGAAAGTTCCTGTTGTATCTTTTTTCACCCCAAGAGTATCAGGTTATTTAGCTGCTTCTTCTTTTTTGGCCGCTAATTTCTTCTTCACTTCGGGAGAAATTGCAGGGCGGCTTTTGCCATAAGACCCTTTAAAACGTTTTCCCTTTGCGGTTTTTTTATCGCCTCTTCCCATAATTAAAAAATTTCTGCAAACGTACAGAAAAATAGCTATATAGCCTGATAAAAATGCCCCGCAAACTTGCAGGGCATCACAGAAAATGTTTTTCTACTGTTATATTTTAGAAGAAAGCTCTTTACCAGCTTTGAATTTGGCAACTTTTTTAGCTTTAATTTTAATAACAGCACCTGTTTGCGGGTTGCGTCCGTTGCGGGCAGCCCTTTTAGTAACAGAAAAAGTACCAAAGCCAACCAAAGTTACTTTATCTCCTTTTTTCAAAGTTTTTGTAACGGCTTCCACAAAAGAATCTAAAGTGGCGTTTGCCTGAGTTTTAGTAATACCGGCATCTTTAGCAAGCTTTTCAATTAATTCTGCTTTGTTCATAGTTAAATTTTTAATGAGTTTATTTGAAAACAAATTTAGATGGTTTTCTACCATAACCGCAAAATATTTTTGTTTCCGTGTGTTTTTGACGATGCTTTGAAACTTAGACGCAGCAAGCGTTTGCGCAAATTGGCTTCATAAAGATAGGGTGTGTAAAATGGTGCGTTTGTCTTGAAACCCTTTGCTGTAGCGAGTTTCAAGGATTTTTCTTCTGAAATACAGTGTAGTAAAGGCTTTCAGGTTAATATAGCATTTTTTTCGAAACTGCAAACTGCAAAAAAAATCTTTTGCACATTCAATTCACAACTTCCATAACGGTTCTAAAAGCGAGCAATTGATCGCCCCATTTGTCCAGTGTTTCGCGCCTGAGAGCTGTCGAAAAGTGCATTAAGTAACGCTCATAATCGGCCTCACGGGCAGCGTGGTATTGAATAGCATAGGTTGGCCCCTCTTCGTCGTCCACACCTTTTAGCCGCAAGATAGTGGCTTTAAAAAAGCATTGCGTGGCCAAAACCGCGGGTATGTGGTGCTGGCGCATCCAGTTTAGCCAATCGATATGAATAGCTTCCGTTAGCTTATTGGTGACATTATAAATCAAATGCGTCGTGGGTTCCATTATTATTTCAGTTTAAGATAGATGGGGCAATGGTCGCTATGCTTTACGTCGGGAAAAATGTCTGCATCTGCGATGCTGCTTTTGAGCGGATCGGTAACGGTGATATAATCAATCCGCCAACCCTTATTATTTACACGGACGCTGGGAAAGCGCTGGCTCCACCAGCTATAGCGGTGTGCTGCTTCCGGGTAGACTGCTCTGAAACTATCGTTGTAGCCGGCCGCCACAAAGCGATCCATCCAGGCCCGCTCCTCTGGCAGGAAGCCTGAAGATTTTTTATTGCCCTTGGGGTCGTGAATATCTATTTCTTTATGCGCAATATTGTAGTCGCCGCAAATGATCAGTTTGGGATGTTGTTTTTTAAGCTCGTTGAGATACGCGAAAAATTCATCTAGCCACATATATTTAAAAGCCTGCCTTACATCGCCGCTTGTGCCTGATGGAAAATAAGCGTTGATCAACCTGATATCTCCAAAGTCTAACTGGATAACCCGGCCTTCGTCGTCGCTCACCTGGTGGCCGGTTCCGTAAACAACATGATCGGGTTTTATTTTGGTAAATACGGCTACGCCGCTATAGCCTTTTTTTTTCGCCGAGAACCAGTAGTCATGATAACCCAGTTCGTTGATCGGCAGGCAGTCGATATTGATCTTTTCGGCCTTGGTCTCCTGCAGGCAAATGATGTCGGCCGGATCGGTTTGCAGCCATTCTAAAAATCCTTTTCTGAGGGCGGCCCGGATGCCGTTTACATTGTAGCTGATGATGCGCATGGTCGTATAATTGTGAATGAACGACAAAAATAAGATGTTGGGTCATTATGGTTTTAAAATTTATATTCGCTGAATGGGGTGGCCAATCACCGATAACGATTTATGTTGCTAATACAAAATTTATGGAAGAGAAAAAGAAAAAAGCGAAACAGATAGCAGCGCCAATTATCCCGGCCAAAGAGCATGTATATCTTGATGGGCCGAAAAGCAGGGGCTACGAATTTATATTCCTGTTTAAGGTAGTGGCCGAGTTTTTCAAAGGTCTGCGCAATTTGCATTTCGTCGGGCCTTGTGTCACCGTGTTTGGGTCGGCAAGGTTTAAAGAAGATCATATCTATTATCAAAAGGCGGTGGAATTTGGGAAGCGCATCGCGGGAACTGGATTTACCACCATGACCGGTGGCGGCCCGGGCATCATGGAAGCCGCTAACCGCGGGGCTTTCGAAGCGGGCGGTAAATCGGTGGGTTGTAATATCAAACTTCCGTTTGAACAACACTATAATAAATACCTAACCAAAGCAGTTACTTTCGACCACTTTTTTATCCGTAAGACATTGCTCATCAAGTATAGCTATGCATTTATTATTATGCCGGGCGGGTTTGGTACAATGGATGAGTTTTTTGAAACGCTCACGTTGATTCAAACCAAGACCATTGCGCAGTTTCCTATAGTTATTTTCGGAAAGGACTTTTACGCAGACATGATGGTGGCCATTGAAGATATGGCGGAAAAGGGAACGATTTCGCCCGAAGACCTGGAGCTTGTTTTATTGACCGACGATATTGATGAAGCCATGGATCATATCAGCAAATACATTACGACCAACTACAAAATAAAAAAGCGGCGTCGCATCCCCTGGCTTTTTGAAAAGAAATAGAATCAGAATATAAAAGGATAACCAATGCCCACCTGCAACTGGCTTCCCTTAAAAAACGGATAGGCAAAAAACTTATTTTGATAGGCAGCATTGGGCCCGTCAGGACTGGGGTCTTTTACCTTGTAAGCATAATCGAGCCGTATGACGAAAAAGCTGAAATCGGCTCTCACGCCAACCCCTGATCCAATGGCGATATCCGTCCCTAGCCTTGAAAGATTGAAGCGTTCTTCATCCCTTCCCGTTTCTTTTTTCAAAAACCAGATATTACCTACATCTGTAAAAACGGCGCCATTGATCGGAATGCCTGCCACATTCAGCAGTGGCATCCGGTATTCTATATTGGCCTCTAATTGTACATCGCCAAAGCGATCGGGTACAATTTCTTCGCCGTCAATGCTTTCGTCATTCTCAAAATATTTGATGGCGGAGCCGGGCCCAAGCCTTCTTAATTGCCATGCCCGCATACTGTTGGGGCCGCCGCTATAATATTGTTTAAAGAAAGGAAGTTTGGCGCGCTTGGAAGGGTTAGCCGTTGCGTCGAGTTCGTAACCGATACCGCCAAAACCGCGCAGTACCAGGCCGGTCTTACTGCTAAGTTTGATGAGCTTCGCAAATTCTGCATCCAGCTTCACGAAACGATATAGTTGTTCATCGATAAAACTATTTCTTACCAGGCCGGTTAAGAGGCCCGATGCTTCGAGGTTCATACGAAGCACATTGATGCTGCGTTTATTCGGGCTGTTCCAGGGCATTGAAAAGTTGGTGATCACAGAAGTAATCAAACCATCTGAAAAAAGATTTTGCAAGGAGGGGTTTTCCCGGATCAGCGTTTCGAGGCTGTCTCTTTTCCTGATGTAAGAATATTCGATATTTGGAATTTTTATACCGAGGTTAAAGGTCCGGTTCGTGACTGCATATTCCCTGGCGCGCCAGGCAAATTCATACCCCCAGGAAGTGTTGAAGCTCGTGAGGTTGAAAAGATAACGCCTTTCCGTGTTGGCCGCATTTAAACTTAAAATGGATTGAATATTTCCCCGAAATGAATTTCTAAAGTTATTCATTCCCGGAAAAACATATCGCGGGAAAATCAGGGAGTTGCTATAGCTCAGCTGCTGTGTTTGTATAAACTCGCCCGAGTTGATGCCGCCCAGCTCAACGCCATACCTGATGTTGGTATTGAGCAGATTGGCGCTGCGTAGAAAATTTCTGTTTTGTAAACCCAGGTTCATGCCCAGTCCCACAAAGTTGCCGCTGATTACGCTTTGGCTGAAACTGCCCTCAAAGTTGGTGGTGAAATTATATTTGGGCGCGGGGATTAAACGCATTACAAAATCTACCGTGTCGGTCTGATCGCGTGGCACTTGCGCGATATCCACCAGCCGCCATGTGCCCAAATTGTTAAACCGGTTCAGTGTGCGCGAATAACGGCTTTGCTTATAAAGGTCTCCGCGTTTGAGATAAATGTATTGAGGAAAGATCTTCGGTTTGAACTTATTTGAATATTGAATGACCGAAACGTTTTCGATAGTATCTATCTTTTCTTTGCGGTTGGCCGTATCAATTCTTATATCGGGGTACACCGTCACATGGCCGACGTAAAATTTTTTCAGGCTGGTTGAGTCGTCCGTGTTTTTTTGTCTCAGCTCCAGATCGGCAGTAGGATTTTCTTTTCTTTCCTGAAGTTTTTGCAGCTGATCGATTTGCTCCAGCGGGTCGAGCGTAGGCTCCAGTAAATCTAAATCCAATGTGTCCCAAAGCGCATACAAATTATTCCTCGAAAAGAGAAGATAGCCATTGTTTCGGTACAATTCTACCAGGCGGTCCAGCTCGGTAGAAATCGGCCCCTGGGCAAAAGGATCGCCTTTTTTGATCAACGCTTCCGGCAAACTGCTGTCGGCCAGAAATTGAAGCCTGTCGTTTTGAAGCGTGTAAGAAAGCGAGTCGATGCGCGTTACGGGCCCGGGCCAGACATTGAAGTCGATAAAAGCTCTTTGCTGGCCGCTCACGTTTTTTATATCCGTCGAATAATTAATCGAATCATGAAAATATCCTTCCGCAGCGAGGTAGTTGTTCATAAAGCCGATGGACTTGTTGATCAGCGCCGTATCCAAAGGCTGTGGATTTTTTAACACTTCCCAAAAAACCTTGTCCAGCTTTCTTGAAGCAATACTATCGTCCAGTTGTTCATAAAGTCCGCCTTCCAGTTTGCTTTTTTCGTCTTTTGGTAAATCCTTTTCCTTTAAATTTATTTTCGTTTCGAAGATATAGGGTTTGTTTTTAGGTTCGTTGCGCACGATAGTAAAAAGCGTACACGAAGAAAAAACAAATACCATTATAGCCGGTAAGAAAAGAAGATGTATATTTTTGTATGATTGAATCTTTTTATGCAATGGATCGAATTATCTTAATAGATGCTGAGTAAATCTGAGGTCAAATATATTCAAAGTTTAAGCCAAAAAAAATTTCGGGCGCAGGCGCAGGCCTATGTTGTTGAAGGCCCGAAAATAGTAGCAGAAGCATTATTGTCGCCGCTTGTTGAAGTGGAACAGGTTTTTGCGCTTAGCGGCTGGCTCGAGGCCAATCAAAAGCTGACTAAAAATGTGTCGCTCACAGTTGTAGATGAGCAGGAATTGCAAAGGATTTCTCAATTGAAGACGGCTAACCAGGCGCTGGCCGTTGTAAAAAAAAATGAGGGGAATTCAATAGTTGCGGATCAAAACGCGGTTAGCCTGGCGCTTGACGGCATCCAGGATCCCGGTAATTTAGGCACGATCATCAGGATTGCAGATTGGTTTGGAATCGATCAGGTGATTTGCAGCGAAGACTGTGCAGATGTGTATAATCCCAAAGTAGTGCAGGCGAGCATGGGCAGTATTTTTCGTGTAAATATGGCGTATGTTGATCTGAAAGATTGGTTGGCGGGGAAAAGCGATGTTCCTCTTTTTGGAGCCGCTCTGCATGGTAAGCCGCTCAGCTCTTTCTCAAAGCTTCACAAGGGGATAATCGTGATTGGCAATGAATCAAAAGGTATTCGCCCCGAAATCCTGGATCTTGTTCAGGAGAAACTAACGATCGAGCGGAGGGGGCAGGCCGAATCGCTCAACGCCGCGGTGGCGACAGGCATCATCCTTTCCCACCTGGTTTAAAAGAACCGGCAAATCAAATCCGGCTTGCTGATAGTGTGTTACATCTTATCTAAAATGAATAGCTTTAACCGGCTGAATTTTTTTAACTATATAAGAAGGAATTAGCAACACCAAAAGGCAGATGCCAAACGTGGCAACACAAATCGCTGCCACTTCCCAGCCGGTAATTTGTACGGCGGCGGTTTCCATAAAATAAGCTTCTTCGTCGAGCCTGATAAAACCTGTTTTGTCCTGTATAAAAAGTAAAATAAGGCCCACGGCGGCTCCGATCAAAATACCACGTGCCGCGATGATCAAACTATGGCGGATGAATATTTTCTGAACGACCCAATCAGAAGCGCCAATAGCTTTGAGGACGCCCACCATGCGCATACGCTCAAGTACCAGGATGATCAGGCAGGTGATCAGATTGATGACCGCCACCACGATCATAATACCGATGAGTACGTTTCTTGTCGTGTCCTGCATGTTTAACCAGTCAAAAATATTAGGAATATAATCCCGTATATTCTGAACCCGCCAGTCATCATCAAAACCCGGCAGCGCCGACAAGATTTGCGCGGCTGTGTCGGCTTTTTTATAATCGTTTAAAACTATTTCGTAACCGCCGATTTGGTTGTTTTGCCAATCGTTTAGCTGCCTGATCAATTGCATATCGCCGATGGCGAAAGAATTATCAAAATCAGCAACACCGGTTTTAAAAATGCCTTTGATTGTAAGCCGGTCGGGCCTTTTGGAACCATCCGGACGAATGAAATAGATGAGTACCCTGTCGTTGAGTTTCAGTTGTAGTTCTTCCGCCGTCTTTTTTGATATCATAATGTCGCGGCTATAAGTGCTATCGTTAAACCTTATAAAAGATCCTTCCACGATAAATTCCCGGAGGTAACCGGAGTCGTAATCTTTATCGAGCCCTTTTACCAACACGCCCTGCAGGTCATCTTTTGTTTTTAAAATAGCGTATCGGGTGGCAAAGGGGTAAATGGCTTTGACAAAGGGTTGTTTTTTCACTTCCCTGACAATTTCCGCGTTATTGATAATGGGAATTTCTTCAGTGATCAACGAAGTGTAGGGCAACGATTCCTGTATACGCATGTGCCCCCAAAAGCTAAACACTTTTTCGCTCACCCTTTTCTGAAAACCATTAGCAAAAGCAAGCGTAATAATCATAGCCGCAACGCTGATGATAGTGGCGACTACAGAAAGCCGGATGATAAACCTCGAGAAAGAACGGTTTTGGTTAAACGCGATTCGATTGGCTATGAACGTGGAAATGCTCATCTGGGTTGAAAATAAAAAAAATGGAAAGGTAACAAAGGCGCAAAGGATGCGCGCTTGAAGCACCTTTCCACTCGTATATCAAAAAAGCGCTATTGTGTTTTTTTGGCGTCTTCTAAAAATTTAGCCAGCCCGATATCGGTAAGTGGGTGTTTTAATAGTCCCATGATCGGTTCCAGCGGACAAGTACACACATCAGCGCCCGCTTCAGCACAGCGAACAATATGATTGGAATTACGGATAGACGCCGCTAGAATCTCAGTTTTAAAACCCTGTATATTATAAATATGCGCTATCTGCTCAATCAGTTGAACGCCGTCCCAGCCGCTGTCATCAATGCGGCCTAAAAAAGGAGATACATATTTGGCGCCCGCTTTAGCCGCCAGGATAGCCTGGCCCGCACTGAACACCAGCGTGCAATTGGTTTTGATGCCGTTGTCGGTAAACCATTTGATCGCTTTCACCCCTTCTTTGATCATCGGCACTTTCACCACGATATTGGAGTGGAGCGCAGCCAGCTTTTTTCCCTCTTCCACAATACCGTCAAAGTCGGTGCTGATTACTTCCGCGCTGATATCGCCATCCACGATATTGCAGATGTCGATATAATGCTGCATTACGGCTTCCTGGCCTTTAATACCTTCTTTAGCCATGAGTGAAGGATTGGTCGTTACGCCGTCCAAAATGCCCATGTCATGAGCTTCTTTAATCTGATCAAGATTTGCGGTGTCGATAAAAAATTTCATGATTTATTTTTTTCAAGTGTTTAGATTTTTAAATCAGCTATTTTCAGGCCGATGTTTCAGCGCTTTCTGGGTCGCGCTTGCAGCAAAATGCCCATAGCCTCACGCTAAAGTAGTATAATAAAGCTAAACGAAGAAGGTGGGGGAAATAAAAAAAGCAGGCTACTCACATCGCGCCGCTACAACCATCTATCCTTGCTGCCTTCCGGCCCTGGGGAGGTTCGATAGGAGCTGGCCGTATGAGACCTGCAACTGCAAATATAGTGCTTTTAATTCACATTGGACGCATAGCTTTCATTCCACTCATGCTTCCAGCGGCGGTGGCTCCACAGCCAGTTGTCGGGCGCCTGGCGCAGGTTGGTTTCCAGGTAATTAACAAACTGCTGCGTGATCTCAATGTCTGTTTTATTTTTGGGGTTTTCCGCCGCAATTTCAAATTCAGTTCGATAATAACCGCGCTTTACCCGCTTGATCGTGGCGAAGGCCACCACCGCATTTGTTGACATCGCCATTTTTGCAGATCCCGTAATAAAAGCGGTTTTTCTGCCAAAAAAATCAAACCAATTGGTGTGGTCAATCCGGCCGGGGCTTTGATCAGCGATCAATCCCATGCAGTAAAGGGTTTTGCGATAGGGCAGAAAAGCTTTAGTCATGTTAGTAGCGGGAATCAGCACGGCGCCGCCCCGCGAACGCATTTTTTTAAAAAGCCGATCAAAAATTTTGTTGGATAAAGGAAGATAAACACCCAGGTATTGATGTTTAACTTTTTTGGCAATCATGGTATTGCCCCATTCCCAGTTAAAGTTGTGGCCCAGATGCACCTGCACGGGCCGGCCGGCGTCGTAATATTGGTTGATTAATTCCCAGTTCCCCGAAAATCGCTTTTCAAAAAACGTGTCAGGGGCCGAAAGCAATTTGAGCGACTCTAACATCGAGTCGAATAGTTTGTGATAGAAGCCTTTGGCAATCGCTACGCGCTCCGCATCTGTTTTTTCGGGAAAAGCGATCAGCAGGTTGTGCATGACCACTTTCCGCCGGTAGCGGATTACGTGGTAAACAATGCCGTAAAGGCTGTCGGAAATAAAATGCAAAACCCGAAGTGGCAGTAAAGAAACCAGGTAGAAAAATGCGTAAACAATATAATACATAATGAATAGTCAATAGCCGGACAAACGTTCAGGCAGCATATTTTTTATCTTTCTTGCATTAAAGAACAATATTCTGCAATAGCTCGCTTTTATTCGGATAGTCGGTATTGTAATTCAGGCCGCGGCTTTCCTTTCTGAATGTCGACCCTTTTACGATCAGATAACCCACCGTAATCAGGTTGCGAAGTTCGAGAATGTTGGGCGAAAGTGTGCTCGATTTATAAAGCTGCTCTGTTTCTTCCCAAAGCAGGTCCAGCCGCCGGCTGGCGCGTTGAAGCCTGATGTTGTTGCGCACGATGCCGACATAATCCGTCATCACCTGCTGAATTTCTTTGAGGCTTTGTGTGATAAGAATTAACTCTTTTGGAGTGCTCGTGCCCATGGCATTCCATTCGGGAATATTGAGTTTGAAAGTGGGATGTTGGGGCAGTTCGTTATTATCCACCTTTGAAGCCACATGCACAAAACAGCGATGCGCAAAAACCATTGCTTCCAGCAGCGAATTGCTGGCCAACCGGTTGGCGCCGTGCAGCCCTGTGCTGCTACATTCGCCAACCGCGTATAAGTTCCGAATAGAAGTTTGCCCCCATTCATCTACTTTAATACCGCCACAGCTATAATGGGCCGCCGGCGCTACGGGGATCATATCTTTTGAAATATCGATGCCGGCGCTTTTACATTTTTCATAAATATTGGGAAAGTGTTCAATAAATTTTTCTGTATCGAAATGCCTGCAATCGAGCCAAACGTGTTCGGTTCCGGTAATTTTCATTTCGTTATCGATGGCGCGGGCTACAATATCGCGCGGCGCGAGATCTTTCCGCTCGTCATATCGCTCCATGAAAGCGTCGCCATTTTTATTCCTTAAAATACCGCCGTCGCCCCGCACTGCCTCCGTAATTAGAAAGGCCTGGCCACGGAGGCCGGGTTCATACAGGGCCGTGGGATGAAACTGTATGAATTCCATATTTTCAATCCGGCCTTTGGCGCGGTACACCATTGCTACTCCATCGCCGGTGGCAATGGCGGGATTGGTGGTTGTTCTATAAACCTGGCCATTGCCGCCGCTGGCTAAATAAGTGGTCTTTGCCAAAATGGTTTCGATTTCGCTGGTATGAAGGTTGAGCGCATACACGCCGTAACATTCAATGTCGGGTGTGGACTTTGTTATGAGGTAACCCAAATGATGTTGGGTGATGATATCCACTACAAAACAATGTTTGATAATTTCAATATTCGGCATTCGCGACACAGCCTCGAGCAGCGTTCGCTCCATTTCCCAACCGGTAATATCTTTATGATGGATAATCCTGAACTCACTGTGGCCGCCTTCTTTTCCCAATTTATAATCGCCGTCTTTTTCCTTGTCAAAATTGGCGCCCAGATCAATCAGCTCCTGTACCCGCGCCGGGCCGTCTTTCACAACGGTTTCGACAATTTTTGGGTTGCATAAGCCGTCGCCCGCTATCAGTGTATCTTCAATATGTTTTTCAAAACTGTCTGCTTCAAAATCATTGACAACGGCCACTCCGCCCTGCGCATATTTTGTATTTGTCTCATCGGCGGCTGCTTTGGTAATGACCAGCACTTTTTTATCAGGATATTTTTCAGCCATTTTGTGCGCATACGTAAGCCCGGCAATACCCGTTCCTATCACTAAAAAATCTACTTGTTGCATCTGAGAAATTGATAAGTTATCAAACGAACCTTTGCGTTCAGGACTACGGGCACTCACCCGCGTTAATCCGGTTCAGTAGCACCAAACTTACATTAAATTTTGTTATGAAGAGAGGCGTTACTTCAGATTGAAGCGGATCTGTTTTTTAATACAAAGACACCCACCTCGGCTTGCTCGCTGACGGTGTTGATGCTATAATTTTTTTGATGGACGCTGAATGGAAGGAGCCTGACCAGGAATTGCCTGGCCACCAGTCGCTGCGGCGAACTAAGCAAAATGAGGGTCCCGCGTTGCAGCGCCTCCCGCATGATTTTATGCAATGATTCAAATTGCGCCGGTTCGTAATTTACATCGCTCAATAACAGCACTTCGTGCGAAGGAGCGGTGTTGATATCTTTCCAGTCGAGGGCGCGGGCTGAAACATTCTCGAGCCGGAGATGCTGAGCAGATTGCTGAACAATGTCGATGCTATCTACGTCTCTATCTGTAATGGTAACGTGCGTTGCATACCGGGCCGCAAAAATGCCCGGCAAACCCAGCCCCGCGGCTAATTCCAACACGGTTTTGCCTGAAATATAATCAGGATGTTCGGCTAAAAAATGACACAGGCCGAGAGCGGCAGGCCATACCTTCGCCCAATACGATGCTCCTTTGCGATGCTCATAGTTTTTTTTGACCGACTGCGGATCGGGAACAAAAAGTTCTTGTTCAAAATGGCCAATCGTAAAGGTTTGCAGTGACAAAGGAAAATGCATGATAGAAAAATAAAAACTAATCTTATTGCGCCCCTTGTTATGGAGTTGGTTCAGTCCAGGCCTCATTTTCCTTCAGTAGGTTGATCAGCTCTTCCACGGCTACATCGCTGTTGACATTTCTTTTCACTACTTCTTTACCCTTGTACAAGGTGATTTTTCCCGGCCCGCTGCCTACATAGCCAAAATCTGCATCGGCCATTTCGCCGGGGCCGTTAACGATACATCCCATGATGGCGATTTTAACCCCTTTAAGATGGTTGGTTACCGAGCGGATCTTCGTCGTGGTTTCCTGCAGGTCAAACAAAGTGCGGCCACAGGAAGGACAGGAAATATATTCCGTTTTGGAAATCCGCATCCGCGTGGCTTGCAGGATACTGAAAGCGGTATTATTAATGAATTGTTCGGGCGATTGATTTTTCAGGTAATTTCTACCAGAAGCGTTCAATGAAGTTGCTTTAGCATAAGCCTCATTGCTCATGCCCAGGCAAATGCCATCACCAAAGCCATCCAAAAATAAAGCGCCGGTTTCGGTCGCGTAATGAATCAGGTGTTCGTCCATTGTTTGCCAGTTGCTGTCTGTTATAAATACAACAGGAGCGGTAAGCTGTTGTTGCTTCAGGTTGATACAGGCGGCCCGGACAGCCTGCATAGCGTTCTGCTGCGTACTACTCAAACACAGAACTGTGTTAGGTTGTTGGGCAACGGCGCTCAAATGCGCCATATCTTCCGGGCAGTCGATCATTACAAAATGGATAGGGCTATCGGCTGTGGGGCCCTTCAGAAACGAGATAGCATCATAAATGGGGAAGTACTTTGTTTTATCGGAAGATGATTCCCAGTTTTCGTAAGGAACAATCACTTTTAGCGTTCCCGGCAGCGCAAAGCCTGTTTCGGGTTGATTGATATAAATATAGTCAGCTGCCGTGTCAGAAATATTCCATTTATCGTCGGCCTCGTTATATCGGTAGCCGATTCCTTCCAGGGACTGCGGGGTCAGCTGCGGCACTTTACTTAAATCTGCAATGACAACAGGCACCTGCCCACCGCCGATATTGTTGACCGCCACCGTCTGATGACGCACAAAACTAAAAGGGTTATAGGCCTGAATAGGGCATTCCGCGGCAGCATGGTCTTGCGCCTCGCCCGAAGCGGCGGCCGGTGTATTTTCACTGTATCTTTTCACAATATCGCGGCAAACGGGTATTTCAAACTCCGGATCTTCTGTCAGCGACACGCGAATGGTATCGCCAATGCCATCTTCCATCAGCGTGCCGATGCCCACAGCCGATTTAATTCTACCTTCCTCTCCATCGCCGGCTTCGGTGACGCCTAAATGCAGCGGGTAAATGTCACTGAACTCATCGTTCATTTGCTTGATCAGCAAGCGGTAGGCTTGCACCATCACCTGCGGATTGCTGGCTTTCATGCTCAATACAATTTGATGGTAATTTTCGTCTCGCGCGATACGTAAGAATTCCATCGCACTTTCTACCATGCCCATGGGCGTATCGCCATACCGGCTCATGATGCGGTCGCTCAGGCTGCCGTGGTTGGTGCCGATGCGCATGGCCGTGCCATATTCTTTACAAATTTTTACAAGCGGGGTAAATCTTGCGCGAATGCGATCTATTTCTTCGGCGTATTCGGCATCGGTGTAATCGATCTGTTCAAATTTTTTCTTATCAACATAATTACCCGGGTTGACGCGCACTTTTTCGATGATCCTTGCGGCCACTTCAGCAGCGTTGGGTGTAAAATGTATGTCGGCAATAAGGGGCGTGTTATAGCCTCTTTTCCGCAGTTCATTTTTTATATTTAATAAGTTTTCAGCTTCCTTTTTGGAAGGAGCGGTGATACGTACCAGCTCGGCTCCTGCTTCGATACAGCGAATGGTTTGCTCCACCGTTCCCAAAGTGTCCATTGTATCGGTGGTAGTCATTGTTTGAACGCGAATGGGGTGGTTATTGCCAATCAGTAAATCGCCTATTCTTACTTCTTTGGTTAACAGCCTTTTATATTGAGAAAGCGATGCAGCGAATAATTTCATTTTGCAAAGATACTAATTAGCCCAAACGGCGGTATTTTATCCTTCATCTTATTGCCTGATATAAAAAACACTGCAGAAACAAGGATTCCAAAAAGTAAAATTTTATTTTCGATAAATTTTCGTTGCCATGTCTGCTATTTTCAAAAAGATTTACCATCATCCGCTACTGTCCGACCAGGATATTGAAACCCTCGCGGCGGCTCATGAAAAAGTGGTGTTTGAAAAAGGAGCAGTGCTTCTGAGAAAAGGAAAAGTCGCCAACGAATATTATATTTTAGAACAAGGCTTGATCAGAGCGTTTGTCTATGATTACAACAATAGTGAAATAACCACAGAATATTTTACCGACGACGAACTGGTAATCGCACCGGCGTCGCTTTTTCAACGGACACCTTCGCAGGAAACATTGCAGGCGCTGACGGATTGTACCCTATGGAAGATCAGCTTTGACGCCTTCCAAATACTTTATCATAAGGTCGCTGGTTTTAGTGAATGGGGCAGGCTTTGGTTTACGCAGCAACTTTTTGCATTAAAGCAACGCTCGCTGGATATGATCACAGAAACGGCAACACACCGTTATCTCAAGCTGGTTAAAGAAAAGCCTCAAATCATCCAACACGTGCCGCTCAAGCAAATTGCATCGTACCTCGGCGTAACCGATACTTCGTTGAGCAGGATTAGGAAAGAACTCCTGAAAGCTTCGGGAACAGCCACCTGAACAGTAGCGTGATGGCCTGGTTATATTTCTTGCCAAATGACAAGTCGCGGGGGCATTTGTCTGTTTACTTTTGAATGAAATAAATAATCATTATGGAAAAGCAAAAGTTTAACCCGGTTGTTTGGTTCGAAATATATGTGGACGATATGGAACGAGCCACCCGCTTTTATGAAAGCGTACTCAATGTAAACCTTGAGCAAATGTCTAATCCCACCGACCAATCGATGCAAATGAAATCTTTTCCCGGCGATATGCAAAGCCACGGCACTTCGGGCACCCTCGTTAAAATGGAAGGGATGAAAGCCGGAGGCGGCAACACCGTTATTTATTTTGGCTGTGAAGACTGTGCTGTTGAAGAAAGCAGGGTGGAAGCCGCCGGCGGCCAGGTGTTCCAGAAAAAAATGTCGATTGGGGAATATGGATTTTGTTCGCTTTGTAAAGACTCGGAGGGCAATTCCTTCGGTTTGCATTCCCTGAAATAGCGCTCATGCGAAAACTTAAATTAATCGTTCATATTTCTTTGGACGGATTTGTAGCCAGCGAAAATGGAAGCCTTGACAAGTTTGAAATGGCCGAGGACAACCTGGCCTGTGTAGTCGAGATTGCTTCGGAAGCCGATACGATTTTATCCGGCCGAGTAACCCATGAAATGCTTGAGCAGTATTGGCCCGGCGCAGCAAAAAAGCCGGCGGCCACCCGTGCCGAAATCCGGTATTCAAATTGGTATAACCAGGCCCGGAAAATTGTAGTTTCGAAAACTATGCAGAACGCTTCGGGCCTCGTTTTGGCAGATGATTTTATCGATAGCATAAAGCAACTGAAAACCAAGCCCGGGAAAGCAATGGTCATATTTGGAAGCCCGTCGATAGCAGGCGCATTAATGGCGCAAAACATGATTGATGATTATTGGCTTTTTGTAAACCCGGTGATGTTTGGGAATGGCATTCGCTGGTCATCAAAATTTGAGGGTAGCAGGCAGCTAAAAATTTCAGAGACCAGGCGTTTTGTCAACGGCGCCATTGGCCTGAATTATCATCTTATCAAAAAATAAACTGATGAAACCCGGCGAAAGCGGTTATAAAGATATTAATGGTATTAAGCTTTACTATGAAGTGTATGGCGCCGGCCAGCCACTCACGTTGGTTCATGGCGGTGGTTCCTCAATCCGGTTAGATTTTTCTGAAATGATTGAGCGGCTAAGCGGTGATTTTAAATTGATTGGAATGGATCTCCAAAATCATGGCAAATCGGGCCACCGGCAAACGCCCGAAACTTTCGAGCAGGACGCCAGGGATGTTGTGGCGTTGCTGCATGCGTTGGGAATTGAACGCTCTTCTTATTTTGGCTTTAGCAACGGCGCTACCACGGTGCTGAAAATTGCGCACCTGTTTCCGGAAAAGACAGATCGCGTTATAGCCGCTTCGGCTGTCGTGAAACGCAATGGCATGATCGATGGTTTTTTTGAGGCCATGAATCAGGTGACGATCAATGATATGCCGGCGTACCTTCAAGAAAATTTTTTACAATTGAATCCTGGTGCATTGGAGCGGCTTAATAACATGTTTGAAAAAGACAGTCAGCGGATGATCCATTTCGAAGATTGGGAGGATTTGGTCTTACAATCTATGCAAGCGCCGGTTTTTCTGATGAGTGGTGACCGGGATGTTGTAAAGCCCGAACATACCGTTGAATTGAAGCGTTTGATCCCCGATTCTAAAATGATGGTTCTTCCCGCCGGCCATGGTTCATTCATGATGGCCGATGAAAATGGACGAGTTGATAATGAGCTCATTAATTTTACAACACTACAGATTAAACAATTTTTAAACGAAAAAAGATAAGATGGAGCAACAAGTAGTCGCAAAAGCAAGCATAGGAATTCAAAAGCTGGTAGGGGAAGTATTTGAGGCAATTGTGAATCCTGAAATGATGAAGCAATATTTTATTGCCGAAGGATCGGGAAGAATGGAGCAGGGCCAGTCGCTCCATTGGTCTTTTCCAGAGTTTGAGGGTTCGTATCCGGTCTCGGTTTTGGAAATAGTCCAAGACAAAACTATCGTGTTCGAATGGGACCCAAAATCAAGAGTAACGATTGAATTGGAAAGTATGCAGGAAAATGACACGATTGTCCGGGTTGCCGAGGCAGGGCATCAACTTGATGAAGCGGGTGTCAAATGGGCTATCGGACAAACTGAAGGCTGGGCCAATTTTTTAGCTTGTATGAAAGCCTGGCTGGAATATAAAATTCATCTCAGGAAAGGTGCTTTTGATTTTATGAAACAATCCTAAGCCTGCTGCACCGGCCGTCTAGCCTTGCTTATAAAATATTTTGCCGTCCGGTTCGATAAATATGGATCCTTCATCTACCCAATGATTGATGACGGTCCAGATATGCTCCCGCCGGTGCTCTTTTAAAAGAGAAAAGACGGCTTCGGTCGTCAACGGCTTTGTCAAAGCAGCTTTCAGGTCAGCCGTAATGGCGGTGAAGTGTTCGTTTGATAAAGATGGTTTTTTTCGTTGTAAACAATTGTCGCAGACACCGCAATCGTTGAGCGCCGTGTCTCCAAAATAATGACCGATCGTTTTGCTTCTGCATTCAGAAACATCGGTGGCGTAATCGATCATTTTCTGGATTCTTTCTGTAAAAATATTCTTGCGCTTTTCGTGTTCTTCGCGGTTGATCGTCAGCAAATCTGTTTTGATGCGCGTCCTCGTCAGCATCACCTGCGGTTCATCTTTTTGAGGCTGATAAATGATGACGCCATCCGCATGCAGTTTGTGCAACTGTTCTTTAATAACCGCTACGTCAAAGTTGAGCCGGCGGGCGATAAAAGTTTCCGAGATATAAACGGGATAATCATAAATGCCTTCATAGGTTCTCAAAAGCGTTTTGATCAAAGGTTCGTAGTCTGCAAATTTCTTTTCATATTCATATAAATCTTCTTTGTAAATATGAAAACGAAGGGTAGAAGGGCTGAACACCTGTTCATTAAAACTGAGCCAACCGTCCTGTTCGAGCGCCTTTAAGCCATATAAAGTAGTTTGAATATCCTGCGAAAATTTTTTGATATAATCTTTCAGATTGAAATCATAACTATGTCCGGGGGCTTCTCCCTGCGGCAATTGAAGATAATGGACTACATTTCTATACACATTTCGAATCGTAGTTACATCAGGATAGCGGATCTCCGGCAGGGATTTCAACTCGTCTATGGCTGCGTCGTCGTATAGCAATACGGCAAATGCTTTTTTGCCATCTCGCCCTGCGCGGCCGGCTTCCTGGTAATAATTCTCCAGGCAGTCAGGCAAATCTGCGTGGATGACAGCGCGCACGTCGGGTTTGTCGATGCCCATGCCAAAGGCGTTGGTGCAAACGATCACCCTTACCTGGTTTTTGACCCAGCGTTCCTGTTTCTTGGCGCGCTCTTCTGTTGGCAGCCCCGCATGGTAAAAGTCTGCTTCAAGGCCTTGCGCGCTCAGCATTTCGCTAATTTCTTTAGATCTTTTCCGGGTTTTACAATACACGATCGCCGATCCTTGAACACTTCTTAGCACATTCACGATCTTGTGAATGCGGGAAGTTATTTTAAAAACACTGTAAGAAAGATTGGGCCTGTTGAAAGACTGCCGGAAAATTCTAAACGGGGGCTCTCCTTCGACGAGCAGTTTGTCGCAGATATCCTGCTGAACAACAGGCGTAGCCGAGGCGGTAAGCGCGATAACAGGAACCCCCGGCAACGCTTCGCGCAGGTTGGCAATACGCAAATACGGCGGCCGGAAATCGTAGCCCCATTGCGAAATGCAATGGGCTTCGTCTACTGCGATAAACCTGATGCCCAGGGCCGGCAAAAATTCTTTAAACAGAGCCGTCTCGAGACGCTCGGGAGAAACATATAAAAATTTGCAGTTGCTATGCGCTGCCATTTCCAGAATGCTGATCACCTCGCGGCGCTGCATGCCCGTGTGGATGCTGAAGGCGGTAATATTTTGTCGGCGGAGATTTTGAACCTGGTCGTTCATCAGTGCGATCAGCGGAGAAATAACCAGGCAAAGGCCGTCGGTGGCGAGGGCAGGCACCTGGTAGCATAAAGACTTGCCCCCGCCGGTGGGCATCAGGGCCAGCACATTGCTGCCTTTCAGGAAAGTTTCGATAATTTCTTCCTGCATGGGCCTGAAATCGTCGAAGCCGAAATATTTTTTTAGCGTTTCGCGTGCAGTAGAAGTCATGCTGTGCTGATTACACCTTTCAAAAGTACAACTAAAAATAGCGACCTCCGCCAGATGATTCCTTAATTAAATACTTCCAGCGCCATTCACTGGGTCGCTTTGAGGCCCAGGGATTTATTTCTGAAATCAGATGGTGTTTCATTCATGATTTGTTTGAACAAGCGGTTGAAGTAGGTAACGTTATTAAATCCGCAGGCGTAACTTACTTCCGAAACATTGTTTTCCTGGTGTAATAATATGCAGGCTCTCTGAATGCGGTATTGGTTGACAAACTCAGAAAACGTTATCTGTGTAGTCTTTTTAAAAAAATTGCAGAAAGAGGGGACAGACAAACCGACCATTTCGGCAATTTTTTGGATCGGTATGGGATTTTGAAAATTCTTTTCCACGAAGTCAAAAACCTTTTGTAAACGGGCTTTGTGCTTCGAAAGCAGATTGGGAGAAACGATCGTTTTGTTCAACACCACATATTCATCTGAATGAGCCAGGAGGTCGAAAAGTTCGAGCAAGAGGATCAGCCTCCTCAACGGCTTTTCGTTTACCATGGCCAACATCATGCTGCCCGCTTCTTTTTTGGTTGCGCCAAAAAAGGCAAGACCATAACTCGCCCGACCCAGCACTTTTTCCAAGGCGCTCATTTCGTTAAACCGAAACGGCATATTGGAGGGATTCAACTGAAGCACCACTTCTTCGTGCCAGCCGGTAGCGTTTAATCCGAACCCCGCGTGAGGCAGGTTGCTGCCGATCATAACCAGGTCGCCCTGCCGATAGGTGCTAAGGTGGTTGCCTACATGGCGCGTGCCATTTCCATCGGGCACAAATACGATTTCGTATTCCGGATGATAATGAAACTGCCAGATAAAATCCGCGCTTTTTACCATTTTATGATGCAGCAGCCGAAAAGAACTTCCCGGGTCCGCTTTTATGATTTCATATTCGATTTTCATGATTCAGTTTTAAAAATATCAAAAACGGTTAATATAGTTCAAGAAAAAATGAATAGGGTTGTATTTGGTTGCGCGCAGGAATATGATTTTTGTTATGAAAACGATTTGCAATAAACCAAATTCGGGCGTCACCCCGAAGACCATCAAATTGAAACTATGATTGCTGCCGAACAACATTACGCTCAGGGCGTACTTTTTGCCGATGTGCAACGCCAGTATATTTTTGGTGATCAGAAAATCTTTCCCGATGCTGAACCCTTACATGCGCTACCCTTTATTGAAGCTAAATATTCGAATAAAAAAAATCAACCCGGTTTTGACCTTACCCGCTTCGTAAACGAAAACTTTCTGCTGCCTCAATACGCTGCATCTGCAAACAACTCAATCAATCGCACAATAGAAGATTATATTATCAATTTATGGGATAGCCTTACCAGGAGCCATACCAGCTACCGCGGGTCGCTTATCGCGCTACCCAGGCCCTACATTGCGCCTGGCGGCCGCTTTAACGAGCTTTATTATTGGGACAGTTATTTTACCATGTTGGGGCTTATGCAAAGCGGGCGTTTGAAGATGGTGGAGCATATGGTCGATAATTTCACTTATCTGATCAACAGCATCGGCTTCGTGCCCAATGCTACGCGTACTTATTATCTCACCAGGTCGCAAATCCCGTTTTACGCGCCCATGGTGAGGTTGCTTGAGGAAGCGAAGGGCGCTGCTATCCTGAAAAAATATTTGCCCGCGCTCGAAAAAGAATATGCCTTTTGGATGAAAGGTAAAGAGGCGCTAAATGAAGCGTTCGACGCTAACCTGCATGTTGTCAAAATGGACGGTGGTGCGCTGCTCAACCGCTATTGGGATACGGAAAACCGCCCCAGGCCGGAGGGATACGCTTTCGACCTTGAAGCCTTTAAATTGGCCAGTGATAAAGAAAATTTTTATCGAAATATCCGCGCGGCCTGTGAGTCCGGATGGGATTTTTCGAGTCGTTGGCTGGCCGATGGAAAGAATCTGCACAGTATTTGTACGGTGGATATCGTTCCGGTTGATTTGAATTGCATGATGTTTTACATGGAGAAGACCCTGCTGGACGCCTATGATGTGGCCGGAAATAAATTGATGAAGCAAAAATTTGAAAAGATTGTAAGCCATCGGACTGAAGCTATAGAAAAATACTTCTGGGACGATTCGTGCTCGATTTATAAAGATTATCATTTGAAAAAAGGATGTTCAACCGAAGCCATCACCCTGGCGATGCTGTTTCCCCTTTTTGTGGGCGTGAGCCCACGCCCGCGGGCAGAAAAAGTGCTGCGGTTTGTAAAAGAAAATTTACTGAGAGCCGGCGGATTGCTTACCACGCAAAGCGCTACCCAGCATCAGTGGGACGCACCGAAGGGTTGGGCGCCACTGCAATGGGTGGGCTATCTGTCGGCATTGCGTTATGAGGATTTTGATCTGGCGAAGGCCATTAAAAAAAACTGGATGCACAATGTGGAGCACCACTACACGCAAACCGGGAAACTCATGGAAAAATATCCGGTGGATGACTATAAATCATTAGGAGGCGAATACCCCAACCAGGAAGGTTTTGGATGGACAAACGGCGTGTACCTGAAAATGAAATACAGCACCTGATGGCGGCCGTAATTGGAAACCGTCTGGCGCTTTTTAATATGTAAATGTTTTGCCAATGAATCTTTTTTTTCTTAAAAACTTAAACTCAATTATTATGGAAAGACCACCGTTATTAACCAGGCGAAATGTGCGGCTGGGCAGGCTGCTAATGCTGTTTCTGCTGCTGGTTTTGTTTGCAGACAGTAATGCCCAGACCGGACGCATCAGTGGTAAGGTGTCCAACGACAAGGGCGAGCTGCTTGCAGGCGCGACCGTCGTACTTGTCGAAAAAAATGAAAGTATTTCAGTAGGAAGCGATGGCGCTTTTTCGTTCGCCAATCTTGCTGACGGCTCCTACACCCTGACCGGATCTTTTGTGGGCTACACAGAAAACACACAAGCCGTAACGATTGCAGACGGAAAAGAGCAGGTTGTTGATTTGGTTTTAACAGCCGCCACGCAGATGATCGATGAAGTGGTGGTGATAGGATACGGAACCGCCCGGAAAAAGGATTTGACGGGATCTATGGTTACCATCAGCGAGAAAAATTTTAATAAAGGCATCATGACCAATCCGGATCAATTAATACAAGGTAAGACGCCGGGTGTTATGGTAATCAATAATACCGGGCAGCCCGGCGGGTCGGTAACTGTTCGCATCAGAGGGAACTCTTCTATCAGGGCCAGCAACAATCCTTTGTTTGTTTTAGACGGAATACCCATGTCGGGAAACTCCCCGCTGCCGGAAGGGCGTGGTGATTTTTCATCCGACAGAGGTAACCCGCTTACCTATCTGAATCCGGGCGATATAGCCAGCATGGACATCCTGAAAGACGCTTCTGCTACCGCCATCTATGGGTCGCGTGGTGCAAACGGCGTCGTTATTATCACCACAAAAAAAGGAAAGGTAGGGCCACCTGTTGTTTCAGTCGGCGCGTCAGCAGGGTTTTCCAATATGCGCGAATATCCGGATGTGCTGGATGCCGGCAGGTTTAGAGAAGCGCTCAATTATTACACGCCTTCCGAAGCGGCCAATGCCGACTTTGGCAGCGATGTGAATGCTTTTAAAGAAATTACCCGCAACGCCGTCACTCAAAATTATTACGCGGATGTGGCAGGGGGAACCGAGCATGGCAAATACCGTTTGTCGGGTGGCTATCTCAATCAAAATGGAATTATTGTGGGCTCGCAGTTAAAAAAATACACGGCCAACTTTACCGGTAATTTCCGGTTTTTAGAAAGCAGGAAACTGGGGCTTGACTTCTCTTTATTCCTAACCCAAATGAACAACAGGTACGCGCCGATCAACGTGGGCGTGGGGGCTCAGGGAAATGTAATTTCTCAGGCGCTGCAGTGGAACCCGACGCGTCCGCTGCGCGATGACCAAGGTAATCTTACCTTTATTAATACCACTACCAGAAACCCTTTAGCCAGCATTGAAGCATTTAAAGATCTGGCGGTGACTAACACAATGGTGGTTAATCTTTCTCCTTATTATAAATTTACCGATGATCTCGAATATCGTTTTGCTTATAGTGTAATGCGGCAAACCGGCGCCAGGAATGGTATGTATCGCGCCGGGATCATTGATCCTTCTGCGGTGAACAATGAGCAGGCTTTCATTTCTAATAATGGTGAAACCAACCAGCAGATGACGCATACCCTGTCTTTTAATAAAGATGTGAGTGATGACTGGAGCATCAACGCGGTGGCTGGTTATGAGTATCTCGACTATACGTTTAATAACAATATTAGTTTTGCCGGCGGCTTCCGGGATCTGGGGCTCGATTATTTTGACTATTTACAATACTCGCCGGTTTCTACGCGTGATATCGCATCTTACCGCAGTCCGACCAACCAGTTACAGTCGCTTTTTTTAAGAGGCGGGTTTAATTATCTCGACCGTTATCTGTTAACAGCAACGGTAAGAAGAGATGGCTCCACCAAATTTGGTATCAATAATAAATATGCGATTTTCCCTTCTGTTGCCGTAGCCTGGAATATTGCCGAAGAAGCATTTCTTAAAGCCAACCGGAATGTAAATCAGTTGAAATTAAGACTGGGTTGGGGTACTACCGGCAACCAGGAGTTTCCTTCCGGGGCGTCGCTCAACAGACTTGTTTTTGGCAACCAAAGTATTAGCCAGGCAAACTATGGTAATCCCGATTTGAAATGGGAAACTTCGGCCACCATCAATGCAGGTATTGACTTTGCTATATTGAATAACCGCATTTATGGATCGGTAGATTATTTTAACAAAAAAACGACCGATGCATTGTTCGAGCAAACCCTCGCCCAGCCGGCTCCTTCCGGACGTATTTGGGTGAATCTTGATGGAGAAATTGTGAACAAGGGCGTTGAAGTTGCCGTTACAGGAACCATTATTAAAAATCAGGACTGGACCTGGGATCTCACCGGTAATGCCACGTTTTTGAAAAACAGCGTAAGCGGCCTTGTGGGTTATTATGAAACCGGCGCCCTGCGTGGACAAGGGTTTTCGGGTGTATTGGGCCAGCGCATGGTAAACGGCCAGCCGCTCAATGTGTGGTACCTCGCAATTCATGAAGGAATTGATCCGCAAACAGGAATGAGTATGTATCGCGGTGCGGATGGCAGCATCAGCAGTAGCAACGATCCGGCGATCAATAAGTTTTATGCCAATAGTCCAAACCCTACCACGCTGTTGGGGATATCTACTAATCTTACGTATAAAAAGTTCAGCTTGGGAGCCAATATGAATGGCGCTATGGGCCATTATCTTTTCAATAATACAGCGGCGACCACTTTGGGGCTTAGCAATTTATCGCTTAGAAATATCGGCAGCGCCTTCTTTAATACCGATGTGAAGGAGTCGACTTCCAACTCGGCTTCGCCATCTACAAGATATCTTGAAAAAGGGAACTATCTTAAAATGGCCAACCTGACATTGAGTTATAAAGTGGGTGATATCGGCAATACCTTTAAGAATTTCAACGTATCGCTTACGGGGCAGAACCTGTTTATTATTACGAAGTACACGGGTTTTGATCCGGAAGTCAATACGGATGGAACAACGAATGGTATTCCGTCTTTGGGAATTGAATATCTTCCTTACCCGCCGGCACGCACCATATTGCTGGGCATTAATTTCTCATTGTAAAAACTGATAAGTCATTTAAGAGAATATTTTTTTAAAGCAATGCAATGAATGAGATGAAACGATCCAACTCGAATTTTTACTTCGGGATATGTTCGGAAAGATCTTCCATCACATCATTAACAAACGGCCTGCTCCACGCAGGCACAAAAAATAAACACATGAAATCGAAATCATTATTATACCTCATACTTTTCAGTGCGCTGGTAGCAGGAGGGGCTTCCTGCACCAAACTGATTGAAGAATTTAAAAGCGAGCTGGAGGAAGGCTCCACCAACGTTGATCCGGCAGGATTGCTTATTACCGCGTACACATCGCTCAACACACCCTACCAGCAGGAGCAACGCTGGGTGATGCAGGAGATATCGACCGATGCGGCGATGGCGCCAACCCGGGGCGGGGACTGGGATGACAATGGGATGCACCGCGCCATTCATCTGCATACCTGGAATGCGGACAATGGTTATATGAACAACACGTTTGTAAGTTTGGGCACCGCCATATATAATGCCACCAATGTGCTTCGTTTTAGCCCGAGCCAGCAACAGGGCGCGGAAGCCCGTTTTATCCGTGCTTTGGCTATGTTTGATATGCTCGATTTGTATGGTGTTGCCCCCATAAGAGAGGGCGCTTCGCTGGAAGATTTTAGAATTGCGCCCGAAGTGTTGCAACCGCAGGCGGCCATTGAATATATTGAAAAAGAACTCAATGAAATTATCGCGCAGCTGCCCAACAGCGACACCAAATCAGCGTATGTTGCCAACCGCAACGCGGCCAAAGTATTACTGATGAAACTTTATCTCAATAAAGGAGCGTTCTTAAACCGGCAGGCGCCCACTTTTGCTGCGGAAGACATGAACAAAGTGATCACGCTTGCCAAAGAGATAACTGCCAGTGGCTTTTACAGCGTTTCGGCGGCCGGAAAATATTTTGACAACTTTGCTCCCGATAACGATACAAAGTCAACGGAGAATATTTTTACCCTGTTTAACAAAAACGGTGAAAGGGGCGGCAATGTCGACAGGACCTGGAATACGATTGCCCACTACAATATGAGGCCTGGCGGTTGGAATGGCTGGTGCACGTTGTCCGATTATTATGACAAGTTTGCCGCCAACGATGAACGGAGAGGCATCTATTATAATTATCCGGCAGACACTACGTCTAACAGAAGTAAAGGTTATAACAGGCAGAATGTTGGTTTTTTCGCCGGCCAGCAATATAATTGGAGCACCAATGAACCGCTACAGGCGCGGAACCCCGCCAACACGCCATTGATATTTACACGGGAAGTAACTATCCGAACTTCGGGCGCGACGCTGGAAACAGCAGGCATCAGGCCTATGAAATATGCTTTCGATTATGGCGTTACGGGGCAGCGCAATAACGACTGGGTGGTGTATCGGTATGCTGATGTGCTGTTGATGCAGGCAGAAGCGATTTTGAGAGGCGGCGCCGGCACTGCGTTGGAAGCGTTAACGCTGGTGAATAGCATCCGCCTGAACAGAGGGGTGACTCCTTTCGTTTCTTTAACCTTAGACAATTTATTAGATGAGCGGGCGAGAGAATTGTATTGGGAGGGTTGGAGAAGGCAAGACCTGATTCGCTTTGGGAAATTTTTGCAGGCCTGGCAAGAGAAGGCCGCTGATCCGGATCCTAAGACTTTGGTTTATCCGATCCCAAGCCAGCAGATCGCTGTGAATCCTAATCTTTCTCAAAATCCCGGATATTAGTTTTTCTTAATGAGTAGCCCGGAGATGCCTTTCATGTTGCATCTTCGGGCTTTATTATTGAATGATGAATGCAAATTGGAAAATAAAAGTCTCACTTTACTTAAATTATTTCGTTTTCGCGATTCTTTTGAACAGCGTCGGCATTGTAATCGCAAAATCTATCAACGTATATGGCGTTGATGAAAGGGCGGCCTCCATTTTGGAAGCCTTTAAGGATTTGCCAATCGCTATTGTTTCATTTTTTGTCGCATCTTTTTTACCAAGGATCGGCTATAAAAAAGCGATGTTGGTGGCCTTGGCGCTTGTCTTTGCCGGATGCCTCGGAATGTATTTTGCTAACAGTTTTTGGGGCGCCAAGCTGATGTTTCTTTCGGTTGGAGTAAGTTTCGCGCTTATTAAATTATCGGTGTATAGTTTGGTAGGTGTGGTCACTTCCGGTCCCCGTCAACATGCTGCTTTGATGAGTTCAATTGAAGGGTTTTTTATGGTCGGCATTGCCAGCGCCTATTTTTTGTTTCCCGCCTTTTATGATGATGCAAACGAGCGGTCCTGGTTGAACGTCTACCTGCTGCTTTGCGTATTGATCTTTATATCAATTTTATTTCTGCTTTTTTCGGGGGTTCGCATTCCAAAGCAAACAGTGACAAGCGATTGGAGGGCCGATATAAAAAATTCGCTCGCCTTATTAACGCTGCCACTGGTATTGGTGTTTATTTGCGCTGCCTTTTTCTTTGTGATGATTGAGCAGGGGATTATGACCTGGTTGCCTCGCTTCAATGAAAAGATATTCTCGTTTTCAGAAGTGCTAAGTGTGCAAATGGCTTCCCTGTTGGCCATTTCGCTTGCGGCGGGCAGGTTTATCGCCGGCTGGCTCGCGAAGCGGATTTCCTGGTCTCATATTGTTATCGCCTGCGCCCTTGCCTCGGGTGGGTTGTTATTAATTGTATTGCCCGCCATTCGTACAAGCGCCAATTTAGGTCAGCTTACCAGCGTATTGCAGGTGCCGGCGATTGGTTTTGCGCTTCCTTTTATAGGGTTATTTATAGCGCCAATTTATCCGTTGCTTAATTCGACGGTTTTAAGCCATTTGCCAAAAAATCTTCACGCTCCCATGTCAGGGCTGATCATCATTTTTTCGGCGTTGGGCGGCACGCTGGGATCCAGGATGGTGGGGATTTTATTTGGACGCATTGGCGGTGTCAACGCTTTTTATTTCTTGATTATACCGCTACTACTGCTGGTTGTAGCCGTGTTGCTTATTCGAAAAATTACATCCAAAGCTAAACCGGATTAGCGACGATGTGCTAATGTCCATTTTCTATTTCACCTTTTTTATAGCCAGCCGGCCGCTGTTTAAAGCCAGCACCACATCGCTGAAAGCCATCACCAACGCGCCAAACTGAGGCGTTAAGAACCCTAACGCTGCCACGGGAATGGCGATGATATTATAAGAAAAGGCCCAGAAGAGATTTTCTTTAATTGTTTTATAAGTATGCCGGCCCAGGCCCAAAGCAGTGGGCAGGTTTTTCAAACCATGGTTCATCAATACCACCTGAGCTGTTTGCATGGCGATCTGCGAAGCGTCGCTCATGCTGATACCAATGGTGGCCTGCGCTAAAGCAGGTGCGTCGTTAATGCCGTCGCCCACCATCGCTGTGGGCGCTTCAGCATTCTTTTTAGCTACGATAGCGAGTTTTTCTTCCGGCTTTTTTTCTGCGATCACTTCGTCAATACCCAATATGCCGGCGATATGTTCGGCTTTTGCTTTTTTGTCGCCGCTCAGTAAAATGGTTTTGATGTTTTTACTGTGAAAATAGTTCACAACTGATTTCGCCTCCGGCCGTAATTCGTCAACAACATCAATGTATCCGATCAATTGATTGTTTTCAACCACATAGATATTATGGGTGTCATCTTTGGTCAGGTGCGCTGCTATTTTGTAGGAGCCCGCGCGGTATTCGTTGCCGCCTTTATCGGAAGCCCGCATGCCTTCGCCTTTGATCTCATCAATTTTTTGCCAGCGGATTTCTCCGTTTGCCTTCCATTCTTTAGCAAACACTTTGGCGATCGGGTGGTTGGAATACTTTTCTAAAGAATAAACCAGCAGTTTAAATGCCGCCTCATCAATGCGCGGGTCTAATATTTTATAATTTGAAATGGAAAATTTTCCGGTGGTTAATGTGCCGGTTTTATCAAAGACGACCTGGCGGATATCTTTAAAATGTTCGAGGCTGGTAGCGTTTCTAAAAAGTATTCCGTTGCGGGCGCCACGTCCCAAACCAACTGCGATTGCCGCAGGCGTCGCCAAACCCATCGCGCAGGGACAGGCGATCACCAACACAGCGATGGCGCGCATCAACGACGGTGTGAAGTCTTTTAATACCACCCAATTGATAATGAGCGTTAGCGCTGCAATTCCCAATACCACCGGGATAAAGACCGCGCTTATTTTATCTGCCATTTGTTGTACCGGCGGTTTTTCACCCTGCGCTTCTTCTACCATGTGAATGATGCCCGAAAGTACGGTGTCGTTTCCGACCGCGGTTACCTGGGCCTTGGCTGTTCCGTCGGTAATGATACTGCCTCCGATCAACCTTGCTTTCTTTCCCTTGGAAACCGGCACGCTCTCCCCTGTGATGATAGATTCATTAACGCTCACGTCGCCCCATAAAATTTTACAATCCGTTGGAACCTGTTCGCCACTTTTTAACAAGATAAGGTCTCCTGTCCGCAGGGCGCTGCTTTCTACCGGAAATACATTTTCATTGTGATCACTATCATACGCGATCATGTTGGCCATTACCACCTGTGTTTCCGCCAGCTTTTTCAGTTGGGACTGGGTAGATTGAACCGCTCGTTCTTCCACATAATTTCCAAGAAAAACCAGCGTGATCACGGTCGCGGCTGTTTCGAAAAAAATATAAGCATGCTGCCCGGTGATTAAACCATACAAACTGTAAATAAATGCGGCCGTAGCGCCAATAGCGATTAAAACATTCATATTCGGCATACCATTGCGAATGCTTTTCCAGGCGCTTATACCAAAAAAAGACGTGCCTACAACATACACCGGCAAACACAAGAGGAGCTGCACATAAGGCTGCATCAGCCAGCTGTCGTGCATGGCGGGAAACATGTGCAGCATCAATACCAGGGTGAAAGGAAGACAGAACCAAAAGCGTTGCTGGTTATTTTTGAGAAAGCCCGATTGCTTTTCTTCATGCGAATGATCGTGGCCGTGTGAGGGCGCGGCGGATTTGTTTACCACTTTGTATCCCAAACCAGCTAAGCCTTTAGATATTTTTTCGACCGGCGCGCTTCCGCTATTTTCAAAACTCACGTTGCCCGTTGCGAAATTGACCCGTACATCTTTCGCTCCTTCTTTATTCAGGTATTTATTGATAGTGAGCGCGCAGGTAGCGCAATCCATGCCTTCTACGGTCCAGTTTATTTTTTCTTTTGCTTCCATGATTCGCTATTATAACAAGCAAAGTTATACCAAGGTTGCGTGCGGCCGGGTGGTCTGAGCGTTTATAATTACTACCTCGTTGCAGAAAGGCCAACTATTATTGCATTGACGTTGCGATAATAGATGCAGGCTGCTCAAAATGGCTACAAGCCGCGTTCGATATTGATAACTTTGACAAATCTTGCCTGGTAGTGACTGGTCATCGAACTGATCGTAACGCCGTTGGCTTTTCCCGAACTGGAATGGATAAATCGCAGGCTGTCGGTATTGTCTGTAATAATGCCCATGTGTCCAACGATCAGCGAAGCAGAATCCGTTCCGGTGAATAAGATGAGGTCTCCTCTTTTTGCATTCGCAGGCGCCACTTGCCGGCCTTTGTCTGTAAAGTCGACAGAAGAGCGCGGCACTTGATAACCAAAATGATTAAAAACATAGGTAATAAACCCCGAACAGTCAAAGCCTTTGGCAGGGTCGCTCGAAGCATACAAATAAGGCACGCCTAAAAGCGTTTCGGCAAAATCAACTACCGCCATCACATTTATACTGGAATCGTTTTCCGCCGGAAATTTCAAAAGCCGGGAAACCGTATCGGGCTGCGGAATTGCCGAACCGGGGCCGTTTGCCAAAGGCGTAGCTTCCGAAGGAGCGGCTTTCGTTTTAAAATTCATTACCGTTGTTGCGTAATATATCAATCCGGATAAAACGAATAATATGATAAGGAAATATTTTAACACGTTTGGCGGTTTGATACGTTTTTAATAGCAACCGCTATGCCGAAAAAAGGGTTCCGCTTCGGCCGGAAAATTATTTTACTGCGAATGCGTCTAAACAATACCTTTGTTTGCATCTCAAAAAATTGTAACGATTATGGAATACAGAATTGAAAAAGACACCATGGGCGAGGTAAAAGTGCCGGCACAAGCCTACTACGGGGCGCAAACCCAGCGTTCGATCGAGAACTTTAAAATTGCGCAGGACATTAACAAAATGCCTCAAGAAATTATTAAAGCCTTTGCTTACCTGAAAAAGGCGGCAGCTATCACCAATCAGAAAGCAAAAGTATTACCCAAAAATAAAGCGGTATTAATTGGCAAGGCCTGTGATGAAATTTTGGACGGTAAGCTCGACGATCAGTTCCCGCTCGTGGTTTGGCAGACCGGTAGCGGAACGCAGAGCAATATGAACGTGAATGAAGTGGTTGCTTACCGCGGCCATGTGCTCAATGGCGGCAAGCTAACCGATAAAGAAAAATTTTTACATCCCAACGATGATGTAAATAAAAGCCAAAGCAGCAACGACACTTTCCCGACAGCAATGCATATCGCCGCCTATAAAATCCTGACTGAAGTTACCATTCCGGGTATTGAAAAGCTGCGGGATACGCTGAAGAAGAAAAGCAGGCAATACATGAAAGTGGTAAAGATTGGCCGTACGCATTTTATGGACGCCACGCCGCTTACGGTAGGGCAGGAGCTAAGCGGCTACGTGTCGCAGCTCGATCATGGACTGAAGGCTATTAAAAATACATTACCGCATTTGAGTGAACTGGCGTTGGGAGGTACCGCTGTGGGGACAGGCATCAACACGCCGGAGGGCTATGACAAAAATGTGGCGGCAGAAATTGCGCGTTTGACGAAGCTGCCATTTAAAACGGCCGATAATAAATTTGAGGCGCTCGCCGCGCACGACGCAATCGTTGAAGCGCACGGCGCCTTAAAAACCGTAGCGGTTAGTTTGATGAAAATTGCCAATGATATCCGCATGTTATCCAGCGGGCCGCGCAGCGGCATCGGCGAACTTTATATTCCTGACAACGAGCCGGGTTCTTCGATTATGCCGGGCAAGGTGAACCCCACGCAATGCGAAGCTTTGACCATGATCGCCGCGCAGGTGATGGGAAATGATGTTGCGATTAGCGTCGGCGGCGCCAACGGGCATTTTGAGCTGAATGTATTTAAACCGGTTATGATCTATAACTTTCTGCACAGCGCAAGGCTGATCGGCGATGGTTGTGTTTCATTCAATGATAAATGTGCGGTTGGTATCGAGCCTATCAAGGAAAATATTAAAAAGCATGTTGACAATTCGCTGATGCTGGTGACGGCTTTAAATACCAAAATAGGATATTACAAGGCTGCAGAAATCGCGCAGAAAGCGCACAAAGAGGGAAGCACGCTCAAAGAAATGGCCGTGAAACTGGGCTATCTCACCCCCAAAGAATTTGATGAGTGGGTGGTACCCGGTAAGATGGTGGGAAAAATATAATTTTTTCTAACAAATACTTTTTTTAAAATTGCATCTAAGTTTGAAAGCCCGGTTATTTAACCAGGCTTTTTTCTTTAACTCCTAATATAGCAACCATGAAAAAACGAACTGCATTCATATCGGGAATCAGCATGCTGTTTTTATTAAATTCTCTTGCAACATCAGCACAAAAGCCCTCCGTCCAAGGTTTGCCAAAAGTAGAAGCCGGTTTGGGAGGCTTTGGAGGAGCTTACGAAGCTAAGTTAGGCAGAAAATTTTCCATTGATCTCGGTGCCGGTATAGGCGGACGCTACGAAATTTATAACTACACTTTTGCTTATATCATAGCCGACAGCAGAAGCTGGATCCCGGCGCTTTACATGCAAGTCAATCCACGCTTTTACTATAATCTTTCAAGAAGAGATGTCAAAGGAAAGATAATCGCCAACAATTCAGGAAACTTTTTCGGGTTAAAAATAAAGGTAGCGCCTCATACAGCGCAGATTAACCCGGGAGCATTGATCAATTTTCATTGGGGTTTACAGCGTGCTTACGGTCGCAGTAATAAATGGTTGTTTAATACACATGTGGGGCTCGGCTACGGGGGTAATATTGGAAAGGGTGGAAGCGAGGGTATGATATATCCGTCTATAGATGCAAAATTTGCGTACCGTATTTTTTAATAAAAGCATAACCCACTCTTAGGAAAGCCAGCAAAAGGCGGCGCTACTAATCAAGCAAATCCGGCCGTCTTTCTTTTGTTCGCTGGATGGATTGTTCGTAGCGCCAGTCTTCTATTTTTTTATGGTCGCCGCTCATGAGTACATCGGGCACCCGATGGCCGCGAAAATCAACGGGGCGCGTATAAACCGGCGGCGCCAGTAAATGATCCTGAAATGAATCGGTTAGTGCTGAAGTTTCGTCGCCCAAAACGCCTGGCAGCAACCTGCCGATAGCGTCTACCAATACCGCCGCCGCCAGTTCGCCGCCGCTTAAAACGTAATCGCCGATAGACACTTCTTTGGTAACGTATTGCTGGCGTATGCGCTCATCAATACCTTTGTAATGGCCGCAGATCAATAATAAATTATGTTTTAAAGAAAAGCTATTTGCCATTTTCTGGTCGAGCCTGGCGCCGTCGGGCGTGAGATAGATTATATCGTCGTAGGCCCTTTCTTTCGACAGCTCTTCTATCGCATTGGCAAGCGGTTCGCACATCATCACCATGCCCGCGCCCCCGCCATATTGGTAATCGTCTATCTGGCCGTACTCATTGACGGCCCATTTGCGCAAGGCGTGGGTTTGTACGGTCAGCAAACCCTTTTCCTGAGCGCGTTTCATGATGCTGTGCTCGAAGGGGCTGGCTAATAATTCGGGAAGAACGGTAAGGATATCGATGTGCATAAGGACAAATGTACGGCGTAAAAATGTACGTTGTACGGGTTCGTGTATGGTCGATGGTTTGCATTTAATCTTAAACCATCCGCAACGTATGGTTTGGGCGAGTAGATATGATTACGGGAGCAGGCGTAGCAGCGTTTTCAATTGATGAGGCGTAATATTTTCTGTTTCCGATTTATCGTAATAGAAAGCAGGTAGACAGTTTTGTTTTTTATGACAATATGCGTTATTCTTTTTTTAAAGAGATATATTTTTTAGCAAGCCTTTTTATTTGCTTATCAAATAATGCATGCTAATGATCTTATAGCTCATCTAATAATTCTCTTGCGGGACGACCCTTCTTTTTTCCGGCTTCAATCAATTTTACTTCTTCCACAGCCTGCCTCAATTCGCGCAAAAGGCGGGACTCTTTTTGCTTTTTTTTCTTTTTCTCAGACGGGGGGACACTCGTTTTTACATAAGAAATATCATTCAACACTTCCATTAACGCAGGTGCTTTGTCATCTGGTATTTCTATTAAAATTTTCATTCGTTAATTATTTTTCTTTAGACTGGTAGTACCGCTAACCCAGTTGGTTTCATTCGTAAATTTTTTATGTTTTTATGGGTCGGATGCCCGCCTGAACTTTCGGGCAGGGAACTTATCAGGTATAAAATTTTCATTCCTCTGTGTGATAAAAAATTTTATAATGAACGTTTCATCTGATGATTCAAAATTATATATTATTCGCCGTCCATAAAGTCGTCCAGGTCGCGGCGCTCTTTTTTGGTGGGGCGGCCGATTTTGCTCAGGCGTTTTCCGCTGTAGAATGATGCGGCCTGCACTTTGGCTTTTTCCAGTTCTTCGGGCGGTGTCAGATCGACATAATATTTTATAGCTTCTTCATATTTTTTGCGGGTATGCAAAAGGCCGGTCACTTTTATGCGCCACTTTCGCCCTTCCGTCCGCACATCATAAATATCGCCCAAATGCACATTTTTTCCGGGCTTGGCCGATTCTTCCTGATATTTTACGCGGTTATCGTTGCAAGCATCAGTAGCGAGCCGCCTGGTTTTAAACAGCCGGATCGACCACAAATATTTATCGAGGCGTAATTTCTCCTTTTCCATGCCAACAAAGATTGCAATTTTTCCGCATTTTAACTCCTCGTTCTTTGGGACCTGTTGCCTTACTGTCTCTACGCCTAAAACCCACGCGCGCTATTTTTGATCCTGATGACAGGCCTCAAATGTGGTACAGATTCTATTAACTTTGAACCTAATGAGTACTTTAAAAACCGTCACCTTTCGAATTGCCAGTTTCCTGAAAAACATCGGTAACAACATTGTTTTCATACCGGCCATGATGGGTGTGGGCGGCGTCGTGCTGGCCGTGTTTATGTATTATTTGGAGTCCATTGGTATTTCCGAATTTTTGATTGACAAAGTACCCTTTTTGGTTGTCAATAATTATGATACCGCTTCAACTTTATTAAGTACATTTTCCGCGGGCGTCCTTTCTATCCTGGTTTTCAGCTTTTCGATGGTGATGCTGTTGCTGAACCAGGCGGGAAGTAATTTTTCACCGCGGGTATTGCCCAGCCTGATATCCGTGAAATCGCACCAGTATATCATCGGCCTTTTTTTAGGGTGCATTCTTTACTGCGCCGTCGTACTTATCGGGCTAAAGCCGACCTCTAATCAATACCACCTTCCCGGCTTTTCGGTTTTATTGGGTATGCTGTTCACTGTGGTGTGTTTGTTCTCTTTCATCTATTTTATCGACTCCATTTCAAAATCAATTCAGGTGCAAAATATATTGTCCAATATTTTTTCGCATACACGCACCAGGATGGAAAAAAAGCAGGAGCATGATGATAAAAATGTGGGTGATGCACATTTCAACGGACAAATCCGGGAACCGCACCATTCGACAAAATCCGGGTATCTGCGAGAAATTAATGAAGGCCGCCTGTTGAACGTGGCAGCGGATCATCAGGCAAAAATTGATGTTGTTGTATTAAAGGGCAGTTTTGTGTTGCAGGATCAATTGCTTTTTTTGTCAGATAAAAAGTTGGAGGACGACGTGTTGAACCACTGTCAGGATTGCTTTATTATTGACCGCCGCGGGGAAAATATAAAAGAAAATTATTTACTGGGATTTAAGCAAATCTCGGAAATAGGCATCCGTGCTATGTCTCCGGGCATCAATGATCCGGCGACGGCCATCACCACCATCGATTATTTGACCGAATTGTTTTCCATCCAAATGCACTTGCGCGATGGTAACCAGTTTTTAAAAGATCAGGACGGCAATGTTTGGGTAAGCTTGCAAAGTGCCAACTTTAAGGATTTGCTTTATCAGGTGATGACGGAGTATAGGCAGTATTGCAAAGCTGATATGAGTTGCATGCAGAAACTGGTGTTGATGTTGCAGCAATTAAAAAAGCAGCCCCAGGCATCTGCAGCGCATCAAAAAGCCATTGACAGCGAGTTGCTGATGCTCCTGCAGGACGGGGAAAAAGCGCTTGAAAACTTAGCCGACCTGGAAGTATTCAAATCGCTGTTTCCCGCTTTGCCGAAAAAATAGCAGTGCAGAAATATCGTTAATTGAAAGACGTATTGCCTCCCTTACTCCGCAAAGAATTTGTGGAAATACGGTATGGTTTCAATGCCTTTGTAATAATTCTCAATATTGTATTTTTCATTGGGGCTGTGCAGGCCGTCGTTGTCCAGGCCAAAGCCCATAAAAATGATCTTAATGCCCAATTCACTTTCGAGTGTGTGACAAATAGGAATGCTGCCGCCGCCTTTGATCGGAATAGGCGTTTTACCGAAGGTAGTCTCCAGGGCCTTACTTGCCGCCTGGTAACCTTTGCTGTCAATAGGAGTGCCATAGGGCTCGCCGCCATGATGTTCAAAAGCATTCACGGTAACGCAAGAAGGTGCAATTTTCCTGAAATGAGCCAGCAGTAGTTCGGTTATTTTTTCACTGGTTTGATTAGGAACCAGGCGGGCAGAAATTTTGGCAGTCGCCTTTGCCGGAAGCACGGTTTTCGCTCCTTCGCCCGTGTAGCCGCCCCAAATGCCATTTAGCTCCAGGGTGGGTCGGATGCCGGTGCGCTCGTAAGTGCTGTAATTTTTTTCTCCCCAAAGCTCCTTAATGCCTATTTCGTCTTTATACTCCTTTTCATCAAACGGCGCACTGTTGATTAGCGCCCGCTCTTCCTCCGAAAATGTTTGCACATCGTCATAAAAGCCGGGAATGGTGATATGATTATTTTCATCGTGGCAGCTGGCGATCATTTTCGATAAAATAACGATCGGGTTAGCCACCGCACCGCCGTAAGTGCCGCTATGCAAATCGCGGGCGGCTGCTTCGACCTCCACTTCAATATAACTCAATCCGCGCACGCCGGTATCCAGAGAAGGGTTTTCCATGCTCAGCAGCGAACTGTCGCTGATCAAAATAACATCGGCTTTTAATAATTCTTTGTGGCCGGCAATAAATTTTCCCAGGTTGGGCGATCCCACTTCTTCTTCCCCCTCAATTATAAATTTGATATTGGTGGCCATGGTGTTTGTTTTTACCATTGTTTCCAACGCTTTCACGTGCATATAAAACTGGCCTTTGTCGTCGGCGCTGCCGCGGGCAAATACTTTTCCGTCTTTTACTGTCGGCTCGAAAGGCGGCGTTTCCCAAAGCTCGAGCGGCTCCACCGGTTGCACATCATAATGGCCATACACCAATACGGTGGGCTTGGAGGGGTCAATAATCTTTTCGCCATAAACGACCGGATGGCCTTCGGTTTCCATCACTTCAGCCTTGTCGCAACCGCTGCTGAGCAAAGACAATTTTACAGCTTCCGCACATTTCAGCATATCTGCGGTATGTTCGCTTTTAGCGCTAACCGACGGAATACGCAGCAAATCCATCATTTCATTTAAAAACCGGTCTTTATTGTTGTCCTGATATTCTTTCCAAATCGCGTTCATATTGATGTATTTATGTTAGGCCACGAAGGTAACAGATTTAGGCAAAGTGCAAAATCCGCAATGCGGAACAGGGAACCCCATTTGCTTTTGCTCGACAACATTGTGTGTTTTAAGGGGTTAGTTTTTATTTACGACCTTTTATTTTCACTTTATCGCACGAAATAACATGATTTTAATTTGGCGGAATTATTTTTGTGGCACCAACCAATTTAATGCTGTAATCAAAACATTCATAAAATGAAACGCGGTGCTCTATTCTTGATCGTATCAACTGTTCTTTTACTTAACTGCTCAAAATCAAATAATGGCGCTGATGGCGCCGACGGGAAAATAAGCCTGGTAGATTTTATCGCCGAACCTGCTGGCCCCAACTCTAACTGTCCGCAAGGCGGCTTTAAAGCCGTTACCGGCATCGACCAAAATGGCAATGGGACGCTCGACGCAGCTGAAATACAAAATACAAAATATATATGCAACGGCGCTCCGGGATCAGGAGGGGAGGGTTCGAGCGGTTTCAATAGTGTGGTTTCTGTGGTCAATGAGCCCAATGGCGGAAATTGTGCCACCGGTGGTAAAAAAATCAATTTTGGTTTGGATCAAAATAGAAATAATTTACTCGATAACAATGAAATTTCTAGCTCCACTTACGTTTGCAACGGCGCTGCCGGAACAGGCGGAGGAGGCACGAACGGTTATAATAGCCTGGTAAGTGTTGTTGCAGAACCCATCGGAGTTAACTGCGCAGGCGGCGGAAACCGTATCAATTATGGGTTGGATGTGAATCGCAACAATGTGCTCGACGCCGGCGAAATTACCAATACCACATTCATGTGTAATGCCAATCGTGTTTACGCTTCCGTGGTGAGCCAGGCCGGCTCAGGTGCGCCGATCGGCATTCCTTTAGTCAATAACCTTGATATCACTGTTACCTGGTCAAGAATCGGCGTGGGGCGCTATCTCGGAACCATCAATAAAAACATGAATATCCAGAAGACAATTGTGTTGAGCAATAACACTTCGGTAACCACGGCTTTGCAAAGCGCTAATACAATTCTTCTGGAAAACAGATGTGCTGTCGAGACTTTCTGCGACGGCTTTACCAATGTGACAGTTGGTTTGTTGGTTGTTGACTAACGACGCATTTGCTTACCCCGTTAGGAGGGGATTTGCGCCTTTAGCCCGGTTACTTTTTGGGTTACTTCCTTAATGGCAACATCAACCTCGCTTTCCGTCGAAAACCTGCCCAGGCTAAAACGCAAAGCGGCGCGGGCAGGGCCGTCTTCTATTTGCATAGCTTTTAAAACAAACGAGGGATCGAGGCTGCCGCTCGTGCAGGCAGAGCCCGAGGATAAGGCCAATGTTTTATTCAGGGCTGATAATAACAGGCTGCTGTTGAGTGGTGGAAAAGAGATGTTGAGAATATGGGGTAACCTGGCGGCTTTATCTCCATTCAATTGTGCGCCCGGAATTTGAAGCAGGCCTTTTTTTAATTGGGTGGTAAGCGCCTTCAATCGGGCTTCCTCTTCCTTCATTTCTTCGTGGCACAGAGCGCAGGCTTTGCCGAATCCTGCAATGCCGGCCACATTCAAAGTGCCGCTCCTGGTTTGTTGTTCCTGTCCGCCGCCGGTTATTTGCGGCGATAGTTTTACCCGCGGGTTGCGGCTGCGGATATAGAGCGCGCCCACACCCTTTGGTCCATACATTTTGTGCGAACTAAAGGCCATCAGGTCTACCTGCAAATCATCAACCGCAACAGGTATTTTTCCCACCGCCTGCGTTGCATCGCAAAACAGTAGAACTTTATTTTTTTTACAGATGGCGCCAATTGCGCTCAGCGGCTGTACAACGCCTGTTTCATTGTTTCCCAGCATCACGGCGACCAGCACAGTTGTCGGCCGGATTGATTTTTCAAGCGCAGCTATATCCACAATGCCTTCTTCATTCACGTCGAGATAAGTAACGGCAGCGCCTTTCTTTTCCAGCGCTTTGCAGGTGTCCAATACGGCTTTATGTTCGGTCTTCACGGTAATGATATGATTGCCTTTCACCGCATATAATTCAAAAACACCGCGTAGCGCCAGGTTGCAGGCTTCTGTAGCGCCGGAGGTAAAGATAATTTCCCGCGGCTGCGCCTGAATAAGCGTTGCAACCCGCTCGCGCGCCTGGTCAACCGCGGCTTCGGCCTGCCAGCCATAAGCATGCGTGCGACTAGATGCATTGCCAAAATAGGTTCTAAAATAAGGCATCATTTCCTCCACCACCCTATCGTCGCAGGGTGTGGTGGCGCTATAGTCCATATAAACTGGAGCGTCAATTGGCATAGCCGTAAAGCTACTTAAAAACGGGGAGTTCTGCCATGCTCACCAGCAGGCTTTGTTAATTAGACAGATTCTGAAGTAGTAATGCCAAGCGTGGTCAGCGCTTCATTGGCGGCAATTTGAGAGGCGTCTTTTTTATTAAAAGCGCTTCCCTGGGATATGATTTCTCCGTCGACCACCGCGGCCATATTAAATAGGCGGCGGCCATTTTCAATTTTTTCGCTAACGATCACAAACTCTAAAGCCTTGCCGTTTTTATTGGCCCATCCGTAAAGTTTGTTTTTGTGATTGATCTCAAGGGTTTCCAGTTCGTCCATAAACATGTGGGGGCTGATCATATAATCTAACACCCAGCGGCAGGTTTTCTTATAGCCGTAATCGAGGTAAATGGCGCCTACCAGGGCTTCCAGTGTATTGCCAAAAATATGGCTGGCCCTGAGGCAATTGTCAAGTTTATTGAACCGGGTGATTTTTTTGAGCCCCATTTTTACGGCAACGTCATTAAGTTGTTGACGGTTCACCATTTTGCTTCTCATTTCGGTAAGAAAGCCTTCGCCATGGTAGGGATAGCGGCGAAACAGGTAGTCGGCGATAATGGCGCTGAGAATAGCATCGCCAAGGTATTCCAACCGCTCGTTGTTTTCATCCACACTCTCACTCACCGATCGGTGTGTGAGTGCAGTTTTATAGAGCTTAAAATTATCAGGCGCAAAGCCTAATATATTTTTCAACTCTTTCTTTAGAGACGTGTCGGATTTTTTTGTAAAAAGGTCGCTGATAAAACTCACCAATTATGCGTATTTCTTTACAATAATACAGGCATTGTGTCCGCCAAAACCAAACGTATTGCTAAGCGCTGCATTTACGGTCCGGTGTTGTGCTTTGTTAAAGGTAAAGTTTAATTTCGGATCCAGCTCAGGATCGTCTGTAAAATGATTAATCGTAGGCGGGACAATATCGTGCATTACCGTTTTAATACAGGCAATGGCTTCAATAACACCCGCGGCGCCTAAACAATGGCCGGTCATGCTTTTGGTGGAACTGATATTTAAGTCATAGGAATGAGCTCCAAACACATCCAGGATCGCCTTGGTTTCGGCGATGTCGCCCAGCGGCGTAGAAGTGCCATGCGTGTTGATATAGTCGATATCGGTAACCTGCATACCCGCATCGCTCAAAGCGGCAAGCATCACGTTTTTTGCTCCCAAACCTTCGGGGTGCGGCGCGGTTATATGATGCGCATCAGCGCTGGCTCCGCCTCCTACTACTTCGCAGTAAATTTTAGCGCCTCTTGCTTTGGCGTGTTCTAATTCTTCAAAAATTAAAATACCAGCTGCTTCGCCCATTACAAAACCATCTCTGTCTTTGTCGTAGGGGCGGCTGGCCGTGGCGGGGTCGTCATTGCGTTCGCTCATCGCCTTCATGGCATTAAAACCTCCGACACCCGCTTCGCTGATCACCGCTTCGCTACCGCCGGTAACGATAATATCCGCCTTACCCAATCTCAACAGATGGATGGCGTCGATCATGGCGTTGGTGCTACTGGCGCAGGCGCTGGTGACCGCATAGTTGGGCCCGCGTAGGTTATGGCGCATGCTCACCTGTCCGGCAGCAATGTCGAGTATCATTTTTGGAATAAAGAAAGGGTTGAAACGTGGTGTACCGTCGCCTTTGGCAAATTCCATTACCTCGTTCTGGAAGGTGATTAGTCCGCCGATACCGCTTCCCAATACGACGCCGACTCTGTCAGGATTGATGTTTTCCTTTGTGAGCTGTGCATCGGCAAAAGCCTGGTCGCTGGCGACCAAAGCAAACTGAGAGAAACGGTCGATTTTGCGGGCTTCCTTTTTATCAAGAAAATCTGTGGGTTCAAAATTTTTCACCTCACAAGCAAAACGGGTCCTGAATTTTGAAGCGTCGAACTGGGTAATGGGCGCCGCTCCTGAAACACCGTTAATCAATCCATTCCAATAATCATCTACTGAATTGCCCAGGGGAGTTAAAGCCCCCATGCCAGTAATTACAACCCTTTTAAATTCCATAAGCTACGCCGCTCTATTTTAAAAAAACCGCCTTTGTATGGTTAACCACTTCAAAGGCGGATATAAATTTTGCTTGCCGTTATGCCGGTTTCTACCGACAATTTTGAAGCACTTAATTATAATAAATACTACTTAGCGTGCTCTTCTAAGTATGATACAGCCTGGCCTACAGTGGTAATTGTTTCAGCCTGCTCATCAGGAATAGAGATGTTGAATTCTTTTTCAAATTCCATAATCAACTCAACGGTATCCAGAGAATCTGCGCCCAAATCGTTGGTGAAAGATGCTTCGGTAGTTACTTCTGCTTCGTCAACTCCTAACTTGTCAACGATGATTTTTTTTACTCTTGATGCAATGTCTGACATATCTGATTGTTTTTGTTTGTTGAGTGCAAAAATAGAGTTTTTGGCTAAATAACTATACGAAACAAAAAAAAATGTAAAAATGTTGGGACGGTAAAAATATTTGATTTAAGCCGAAAAAAAATGCTATTTTGGGTCACCGGCTTGGCAAGATCAGCAAAAATCAAAAAAAACAAAAATGGCCCTGAAGATTATCGATTACGGATCTAAAGAATACCAGCAAATGATCGATTTGCGCAATGAAATATTGCGCCAGCCGTTAGGGATGGTTTTGGAAGGAAGTGATATTGACAGCGACCGGGCCAATATATTAATTGGCGCTTTTGAGGATGAAAAAATGTTGGGCTGCTGTATGCTGGTGCCCGACGGCGTCGGCGTACTGCTGCGCCAAATGGCAGTGCGCAACCAGCTTCAGGGAAAAGGTATCGGCCGTGCTTTGATGGAGTTTGCCGAAACTATAGCGCGGGATACAGGCTATCGCGAAATATCGATGCATGCGCGGGCTACGGCCGCCGGCTTCTACGAAAAAATGGGCTATGCCCCCAGCGGCGACCAGTTCCTCAAACTTTCTATCGCACATATTTTAATGGTCAAACGAATTTGACCTGACTTGATCAGGCATTTTTCTTTAGCCTGTCTCGCAGGCTTTGCATGTCTTCGAGGTCTTTAAAAGCACTTTTGGGAACCAGCAGGAAAGAGCGGGCATCAAAATATAGATGGAAGAAATGGGGTGTTTCCTTATAACTTTTTAAGGCAGCGTAGGGCCAGCTGCGTTTACCGCGCTCATGTTCCAATGTGAAATCATCTTCGTTAAAATGCATGGCAAAACTATGTTGAAACGTCGCTGCCCGGTTGAAGACCACCGTGGGCAGAATAAACCACAGGCTCACCATCAGCACCAGCCATAATAATGAATAGGTTAAAAATGCAGTTGGGCTGATTTTCCCCATCATATATAATATTAGCGACAGGATGGCAAATGCATTGACGAGGATTACCATAATGCGAAGTTCTGTTTTCGAAATAAAATGGTATCTGAGCGCCTGTATCACCTGCTTTTTATCGTAATCGAAAGTGATAGTCATATCTACGAAGTTGTGTCTGTAATTAAATAATAAAAAAAGCGAAGCATTGGGGCGCTTCGCTTGAATATCATGGCCTGAACTTTTTTTATTTGTTCATCATCGATTTCGCTTCAATGCTAAGCGTGGCGTGGGGTACAGCGCGCAAGCGGGCTTTGTCGATGAGGTTGCCGGTGACGCGGCAAATACCATATGTTTTATTTTCAACGCGCATCAGGGCTTTCTCAAGGTGATCGATAAAAGTGATCTGGCGGCTGGCCAGCTGGCTCAATTGTTCGCGCTCCATACTAACACTGCCGTCTTCCATGGTCATGTAGCGGCCTTCGTCCATATCACCGCCTTCGTCGCGGCGCGTGATAAGCCCTTGTAAATACGCCAGTTCTTTTTTCGCCGCGTCCAATTTCCTTAAAATAATTTCTTTAAACTCCATCAAGTCACTGTCTGAGTATCGTACTACTGATTTCACTTTTTCGTTTTTAGGGGTGTCTAATATGCTGTTTGTAAAATCCGGTTGATACTTAACGGCACTTTTAGTAGACAGTTTGGGTACAACCGGAACTTTTGCTGATTTTTCTTTTTTGGGGGCAGTCTTTGCCTTTACTGGTTGTTTCTTGTCTGCTTTAGAGGAGGGTGCTGCACTGGCTTTACTTGCAGAAACCGCTTTAACGGATGCCTTTTTTGCGGCCGCGGGAGCAGGGACTTTTGTGACGGGCTTCGCCGCTGCTTTTGTCGCAGCCGCTGCTTTCTTTGCAGGCGCTTTAGCAGGCGCTTTTTTTGTAGCTGCCTTGGCCGGAATAGATGCTTTTACCGTTTTCTTCGCCGGTGCTGTCTTTTTAGGAGCCGCTTTCGCAGTTACTTTTCCGCTGGTAGAACGGGCGGGTTTTGCCGCTGTTTTGGCAGCAGGCTTCACAGCAGGTTTACTTTTCTTTTTTGCCGGAGTTGCCTTTTTTGCCGGTGCGCTTTTTTTTGTAGCCATTTAATTACCCTTTTTTAGAAACAATCGTTTGTAAAGTGTTATCGTTAACATCAATTTCTATACCACTGCCATCAGTAATTCGCTCAAAATATAAATTTTCCGCGAGAATTTCCGCGCAAATATAATCTTTATAAGTCGTTAGCGAATTTTTTAATGTCTCGTCAGTGTCAATTACAACATTAATCTTATCTGTAAGTTCAAATCCGCTGTCTTTCCTGATTTTTTGAATGCGGTTTACAAATTCGCGTGCTTCGCCTTCCTGCTTTAGTTCCGGCGTGATCGTGATGTCGAGCGCCACCGTCAGTGAACCTTTGGAAGCTACCGTCCAGCCGGGAATATCCTCACTGCTGATGTCTACTTCTTCTACGCCGATAACCACCGGGTCGCCGTCTATCCGCAACGTGAAAGTCCCTTCCCGCTCCAGCTGGCTGATTTCTTCCTGCCCGAACTGGGCCAGCGCACCCGAAACCGCTTTCATTTTGGGTCCCAGCTTTTTGCCGAGCGCGACAAAATTGGGTTTGATTTTCTTTTTAATAAATCCGTCGCTTTCCGTAAGGTAGGAGACTTCCTTGATGTTTACTTCTGATTTGATCAAAGCCTCTACTTTTTCAAGCTGCTCCTTCATCGACGGCGTCAAAACGGGGATCAGCACTTTTTGCAGCGGCTGGCGCACTTTGATGTTCACTTTTTTTCTTAGCGACAAAATCAGCGAGGACGCATCCTGGGCCAATTGCATCCTTTCCTCTAACCCCTGGTCTATTAAAGCCTCATCTGCCTTGGGGAAAAAGGCGTGGTGGATGCTTTCAGCGCTATGGCGTTTGGTAATATCATTCAAATTGCGGAACACAGCGTCGCTAAAGAAAGGCGCGATAGGCGCTATCAGTCGACAAACCGTTTCAATACATTCATATAAAGTCTGGTAGGCTGAAATTTTATCCGCCTGCGATTTCCCCCCATCCTGATCGGGGTCGAGGGCAGGCTTCCAAAAGCGGCGGCGGCACAAACGCACATACCAGTTGCTCAAATGCTCGTCTACAAAATCCTCTATAAGCCGGCCCGCTTGCGTAGGCTCATAATCATCCATGGCTATCGAAACATTTTTAACGAGGGTATGCAGGGAGGAGATGATCCAACGGTCGATTTCGGGCCTTTCGTTCATCTGCATGTAGGGCTCTTCAAACTTAAAGCCGTCAACATTGGCATACAGAGCGAAAAACTGGTAGGTATTATATAATGTGCCGAAAAATTTGCGCTGCACTTCTTTAATACCGTCGATATCAAATTTCAGATTATCCCAGGGCGAGGCGTTTGTAATAAGGTACCACCGCGTGGCATCGGCGCCAAATTTTTCGATGGTATCAAACGGGTCAATCACATTGCCCAGGCGCTTGCTCATTTTATTGCCTTTCTTATCCAGCACCAGGCCGTTGCTCACAACTGTTTTGTAGGCAACGCTGTCAAACAGTAAAGCAGAAATCGCATGCAAAGTGTAAAACCAACCACGGGTTTGGTCCACGCCTTCGCAGATAAAATCGGCAGGAAAATTATTTTCAAAAGGCTGGTTAAATGGCATTGGGTCTCCGGCCTTCAATTTCTCATGATCTAATCCCCATTGTGCATAGGGCATCGCGCCGCTGTCGAACCAAACATCGATAAGGTCTGGCTCGCGATACATGGGCTGCCCCGTTTCGCTGACCAATACCACATCGTCTACATAAGGTTTGTGCAGATCAAGAATGCCATCGTGGAGATAATGTTTGTTGATATCACCTGCCAACACTTCGCCGGCTTTCTTAATCTCTACATTTAATTCTTCGATCGACCCAATACATTTTCTTTCCGTACCATCTGCTGTGCTCCACACGGGAAGCGGGGTTCCCCAAAAACGGCTGCGGCTCAGGTTCCAGTCGACCATATTCTCGAGCCAGTTGCCAAAGCGGCCTTCGCCGGTAGATTTGGGTTTCCAATGGATGGTTTTATTGAGTTCCACCATTCGGTCGCGCAGCGCGGTGGTTTTGATAAACCAGGCATCCAGCGGATAATAAAGGATGGGTTTGTCGGTGCGCCAGCAATGCGGGTAATTGTGTTCGTATTTTTCTACTTTAAAAGCCAGCCCTTTGAGTTTTAAATCCACTGATATATCGACGTTTACATCGACATAATCTTCTTCGTCTTTATAGTTCTTTACAAAACGGCCGCTGTATTCGCCAACACCGTCGATGAATTTCCCTTCCCGATCTACAAGGGTCACAATGCCCAAACGATTTTTCTGGCCTACTTTGTAATCGTCTGCACCAAATGCCGGTGCCGTATGTACGATACCCGTTCCATCTTCTGTGGTAACAAAATCTCCGATCACGATTTTGAAAGGATCTGCATCCGGCGTAATTGCGCGGATCGCCTCCAGGCAGTTGGCTTCAAAAGGCATTAATTGTTCGTAGCGCAAACCTTCCAGTTCTTTGCCCGAAAAAGCGCCCAGCACTTTCCAGGGGATTATCTTATCTTCTTTTTTGTAATCCGCAAAAGCTTTGTCCCTGCCTTCTTCTTTAAAATATTTATGCAACAAAGCCGTTGCGATAACCACATTTTGTTGCTGCTGCGTATAAGGGTTAAAAGTGGCCACCAGGCTGTATTCAATGTTGGCGCCAACGGTTAGGCCAAGATTGGACGGCAGCGTCCAGGGCGTAGTCGTCCACGCCATTAAAAACACATCTTCCGCGATGTTATTGAAGACTCCATCTTTTGTCGCTTTGAATAAAACCGTTGCGCTTGTATCTTTTACATCCTTGTAAGTGCCGGGCTGGTTAAGCTCGTGCGAACTTAAACCCGTGCCGGCGGCCGGCGAATAGGGTTGAATGCTGACGCTTTTATATAGAAGCCCTTTCTCAAATAATTGTTTTAGCAAATACCACAGGGTTTCGATATACTCGTTCTTAAATGTAATATAAGGATCGTTGAGATCAACCCAATAACCCATTTTGCGGGTAAGGTCATCCCATTGGCTTTTAAAACGCAGCACCGCTTCGCGGCATTTCTGGTTGTATGCTTCTACAGTAATTGTTTTGCCGATATCTTCTTTTGTAATACCCAATTCCTTTTCTACACCCAGCTCAACAGGAAGGCCATGCGTGTCCCAGCCCCCTTTTCTTTTCACCTGAAAACCCTGCATGGTTTTATAGCGGCAAACCAGGTCTTTTAAAGTGCGCGAAATAACGTGGTGGATGCCGGGCATACCATTCGCACTGGGCGGTCCCTCATAAAACACAAAGGGCGTTGCGCCTTCCCTGATATCCACGCTTTTTTCAAACGCGTTATTATCGGTCCAGTTTTTTAAAATCTCTTTTTCAATTGCGGGAAGGTTTAAACCCGAAAACTCCTGATATTTTGCACTCATAATTCGCTAAAAAATGAGTGCAAAGGTAAGGAATATAGGGGGTTTATAGCAGTTGCGCTCATTCAGACGGGGAAATCATACGCTAAAAACAGTATCTTCCCCCGAGGTTTCCCATATATAATATTTGTTTTTTATATGAAATATTATTTTCTTTTTCTTAAGTCGTTGGTGGTGACAGCTATTTTTTGTTTCACAATAACTGGTACGGGCAGCGCGCAGCCAATCGATGGGCTCACCTGCGAATACCAGGTTCAACCGCTGGGCATTGATGTCGCCCAACCGAGATTGGGTTGGCAATGGAAGACTGATCAGCCTGTGGCGCAAACCGGCTACCGGGTATGGGTGGCTACTTCGCGGCAAAAATTAAAGCCAGGCCTCGCCGATGTGTGGGACAGCGAAAAGCAATGGACGGACAGCCAGCTGGTTTATTTCAGAGGAAGTGCGTTAAGCGCCCATCAGCGCTACTGGTGGCGCGTAGAATTGTATACTAACGGCCAGGTTTATCGCTCTGAGCCCACGTGGTTTGAGACCGCCAAAATGAACCGGTCTGAATGGCTGGGCAAATGGATCACCGACGCGCACGATACAGCGTTTTCTGCGTCGCCTCGTTTTCGCAAGGTGTTCCAGGCGAAACGAAAAGTGCGATCGGCCCGGTGTTATATCAGTGGCCTGGGTTATTACCAATTATATGTGAACGGCGAAACGGTCAATCCTTTTACGCTTGATCCCGGGTTTACAGACTATAGTAAAAGGATCCTTTATCAAACCTATGATCTGACCGATCAGGTAAAAAAGGGAGAAAATTGCATTGGCGTTCAATTAGGAAATGGCTGGTTCAACGAGCAAACCCCGACTGTCTGGAATTTTCATCAGGCGCCCTGGCGCAAACGCCCCCAACTTCTTTGTGAAGTGCGGATCACCTACATTAATGGCGAGGTTGATATTGTTAAGACCGATGAAAACTGGCAAACCTCCACCGGTCCATTGCAGTTTGATAATATTCATGCCGGAACCAGTTATGACGCCAGATTAGAGCAGGAAGGCTGGGCCACAGCGGCTTTCGACGATAAAACATGGAATAAAGCAAGATTAACCGAAGCAACCGCCCCCTTGTTGGAAGCGCAGTTAATGTCTCCGGTAAGCGTGACGGATACGATAAAAGTGGTGGGCGTAAAAAAAATAAGTGACACCTGCTATGTTTTTGATATGGGCGTCAACTTTGCTGGTGTGCCCCGGCTGGAAATCTCCGGAGCGGCGGGAACCACCATCCGCCTGCGCCACGCGGAAATGTTGGACGCCGCCGGGCGGATTGATCAAAGAAATATAAATATGCACCTGCGGCCGAGGAATGAAAGGGATGTGATTCAAACGGATATTTATGTGTTGAAGGGAGCAGGAAGAGAGGTATTCGTTCCGGCCTTTACTTATCATGGTTTTCAGTATATCGAAATGACTTCCAACCGGCCGCTCGACCTGCAAAAGATAAAACTGGAAGGGCTGCGGATGCACAGCGACGTTGCGGAGATCGGCAATTTTACAAGTTCCAACGTCCTTTTAAATAAAATTTTTAAAATCTGTCGAAATTCCTACCTCAGCAATTTATTTGGTATTCCAACTGATTGCCCGACAAGAGAGAAAAATGGCTGGATGGCAGATGGCTTTATGGTTCAGGAGGCGGGCCTGATGAGTTATGATGCTGCCAGCATCTACGCAAAATGGGTCAAAGATATGACGGATGCGCAGGAAGCTAATGGAGATGTGCCGGGTATTGTGCCCACTTCCTGGCGCTGGGATTCCGACTGGGCAGGGCCGGTTTGGGACGCGGCGATCTTTATCGTGCCTTCATTGCTTTATCAATACACCAACGATTTGGAAAGTATGCGCCATGTATATGCAACGGCGCAGCGCTATCTGCAATATCTGGCCACGATAGAAAACGAGAAAGGCCTTTTGTCGGATGGTTTGGGCGACTGGCTTTATTATAAAGCCATAACTCCAAAAGATTTTATGGTGTCCTGCTATTACTACTGGGATTATGTGCTGATGTCGCGGATGGCCAATGCCTTGGGCAAACACGACGATAAAAAGCAATATGCGTTGAAGGCGGCCAGGCTAAAGGGCCTGATCAATAAACATTATTTCGATCCTGAAAAGCTGGCCTACGCGAACCAAACGCAGTTGTCTTATGCGCTGCCTTTATATATGGGCCTGGTGAGCGATAAACATCGTGACGCCCTCGCGCGAAAACTCAATGAAGTGATAGCCCACAACAATTACAGCCTTGATTTTGGATTTATCGGGTCGCTGATCGTGCCCGAAGTATTATCGCGTTTTGGATATGCTGAGACGGTTTATAAAATGATAACCAAGGAAACACTCCCTTCCTGGGGCTATTGGATCAAAAACTATGGCGCCACCAGTCTGTTCGAAACCTGGGATGTGGGACGCAATATCGGCGATGCATCACGCAATCATCCTTCCATGGGCGCTATTGCAGCCTGGATGTATAAATATGTGGCGGGTTTGCAAATGGATGAGAGGGAAAATGCTTTTAAAAAAATCATCATTAAGCCCGCCTTCATCAAAGATCTTGATTTTGCGGAAGCAAGCCACCAGTCATTATACGGAACGATAAGGTCTTCCTGGAAACGCATAGATGGAAAACTTTTTTTGAGCGTCGCTATCCCCGCATCGTGCACGGCCACGATCGTCGGGCCGGGCGGCGCTGCAACAGAAGTCGCCGGCGGCGTTCATGCATTCACTTATCAGGAATAAAAATGCCATGCCGCCTCAGCGACATGGCATGCTAAAGTTTTGTAGCTGAAAAACTGCGGATTGATTTCATTTTCTTTTATCAACAAATTTTACGGGTTTTCTTACGCCATCGGGAAATTGCATTTGTTGCATGGCTTCGGCATCGGTATATTTTATATGCGGCGTGACGCGCAAACGCGCCTGCAGATAAGCTTTTATTTTATTCTGTGTTTCTTCCCTATTATTTTCCGCGACCACATAAAGCGTCACTTCATCGGTGCCAATTTCATTACTCGATACTTCGACGATATATTCTTTAATGGCCTCAATGCGATGAATAATTTCGAAAAGCGCCGGGGCAAACAACGTTGTCCCTTTGTATTTGATCATTTGTTTTTTACGGCCAATCACCGGTGAGAGGCGGAGTGTGTTGCGGCCGCAACTACAGGCTGTGGTATAGGCCTTGCAAATATCGCCGGTTTTATAGCGCAGCAGCGGCATGCCTTCCACGCCCAGCGTGGTAATGGTAACTTCTCCGGGTTCGCCTGCTGCAACGGGGCGTCCCTTATCGTCCAGCAGTTCGACAATCAATAGTTCGGGATTTAGATGGCCCCCGTTACCGGCTTCGCATTCCGTAAAAGCCGTTTGCATTTCAGTAGAAGCGTAGGTGGAGAATAATTGAAGGGCCCATTTATCTGTAATTCGTTTACCCAGAATGTTGAGTTCCAGGTTTTCGGTGCGTATGTTTTCGCCGATACAGATCGCCTTTTTTACGGAAGAGCGATTTACATCAATACCATTAGCTTCGGCGTACTGAATCAACTTTACAATAAACGACGGCACGGCAACAATCGCCGAAGGTTGCAGCCTTTCGATGGTTTCCCATTGAAGCGAAGGAACGCCGGGGCCCACCCTTACCACGCCGGCGCCGAGTTTTCTGATGCCGCTGTAATAGGCCATGCCTGCCATAAACTGCCTGTCGAGCGTAAGCATCAATTGATAAATGTCTTCCGAACTGCCGTTAGCGCATACGAAAGAACTGTATTCATTATAAGCGAGGCGCTGCAAATCGTTTTCGGTAAGTGCGATCGTAACCGGGCTGCCTACCGTTCCCGATGTTGCCGTATATTCTATGATCTTATTTTTCGGTACACACAAAAAATCTTTGTTGTATAATTGGAGCTGTTCTTTTTCGGTCGGAGGAATATGTTGAAGGTCTTCAATGGTGCGCACATTTTTGATGTCAATATGATGATCGGCAAACAGTTTTTTGTAGTAGGCGGAATGGGTATTCAAATAAGCCAACAGGTCAGCCAGTTTTTTTTCCTGATAGGATTTGATCTGCGCTGTTTTTTGAAAGGATATAGAAGGTAGTTCGTTCATGTGTCAAACGTACATAAAAAGCGGAATGGAAAATCAATAATTTGTGATTGATTATAGTAATTAGTCAATATATATAATCGAAAAAAATATGTTTGAGGGACGAAAGCAAGTCGGTCGGTATTTGGAAATGCTTTTATTTTTATATATATTTCATTTTTAAGTAAAATGTTTACCTGTTTATGATGCCACCAAAGATTATGGAATCTTATCACACGCAGGCTGATGTGTGGGATGAGCTAATGAGTGAAAAAGGTGTAAGGGAGAGCTATCACCATCTCGTGAAGACGATCGACACGTTACCGGCTGAAGAATTAGATAACAAGGATGAACTGGCGAAAAAACTGTTTATGACCCAGGGCATTACCTTCACGGTTTATAGCGACAATGAGGGCGTTGAAAAAATATTTCCGTTTGATATTATCCCGCGTATTATTGAAGCCAGGGAGTGGGCGATTATCGAGGCAGGGATTAGTCAGCGTTTGAAAGCGCTGAATATCTTTTTGAAAGACATCTATCATCAACAATTTATTATAAAGGATGGCATTATCCCGGCCAAGCTTATTTACTCATGTCCGCTTTTTTTGAGAGAAATGATCAACGTGGACGTGCCGTTTGATATCTATTCTCATATATCTGGAATCGACCTGATCCGCGACGCTGACGGAAGTTTTTACGTGCTGGAGGATAATTTACGCACGCCCTCCGGTGTATCTTATATGCTTGAAAACAGGAGTATTACTTTTCGCATTTTTCCTGATCTTATTCCCCGCAATAATGTGAGAAGGGTGATCGAATATCCTTCGCTGCTCCTTCAAAATTTAATGGGCCTCGCCAACCGGCAAACCAGCAATCCAACCGTAGTATTGCTTACGCCGGGCGTTTATAATTCTGCCTATTTTGAACACACTACTCTGGCGCGGTTGATGGGTATTGAACTCGTTGAAGGACGAGATTTGGTAGTGGAAAATCATCACGTGTATATGAAAACCACACGCGGCCTTCAAAAAGTGGATGTTATTTATCGCCGCGTGGATGACGATTTTATCGATCCGCTTACGTTTCGACCCGATAGCGTATTGGGCGTGCCTGGTATTTACTGGGCTTATCGAAAGGGAAATGTAGCCATCGTCAACGCGATGGGAAATGGGGTGGCAGATGACAAAGCCGTTTATTCTTATGTTCCGGAAATGATTCGTTATTATCTGAACGAAGAACCCATTCTGAAAAATGTGCCGACTTATGAACTCAATGTTCCGGAAAACCGATCAATGGTTTTTGCGAACATGGATAAGATGGTCGTTAAAAAAACCAACGAGTCGGGCGGGTATGGCATGTTGATGGGCAATAAGGCCACACCCGAGGAAATGGAGGCCTATAAGAAAGCCATTTTAGAAGACCCGCGCAATTTTATTGCGCAACCTATCATCAACCTGTCTTCTTCCCCCTGTTATATCAATGGCAAATTGCAACCACGCCGCGTAGACCTGCGGCCGTTTGCGCTTTACGGGCCGGAGGGTATTAAAATTGTGCCGGGCGGGCTGACAAGGGTGGCGCTGCGCGAGGGGTCGCTGGTGGTAAACTCATCGCAGGGCGGCGGTAGCAAAGACACCTGGGTTTTGGGCTCGTGATATTGCCAGGTCAGGAAGACAGCCTGTATTATAAATGGCAGGTTACCAGACATTGAATTTTTGGATTGAATTTTTAATTACTTGTATATGTTAAGTCGTGTTGCCGAGTCTGTGTTTTGGCTGGCGCGTTATATGGAACGCACCAATGGATTATTAAGGGTGTTGCGAACGAACTACGTGGCGTCGCAAGATGAAATGAAAGAATATAACTGGAGATCGGTGTTACAAACCTATGGATATTTGAACCCGGCGCAAATTGCGAAGATAGAATACGACTCAAGAGCCGTATTGCAATATGTGCTGCTCGACAGGAATAATGATGCGTCGCTTATCAACAATATTACCCGGGCGAGGGAAAATGCCAAAGCCGTTCAGGATCATATTACTAAAGAAATGTGGCATAATTTAAATGCCTACTATCTTTTGATCCGCGAGCCACAAATTGAACAAACCGTAAAATATGGAGATCCGTTAACCGCGCTTGATGCACTTTTAAAACATGGCCTGTTTTTATACGGAACCATTACCATGACAATGACGCGCGGGGAAGCCTATAATTTTTTAAACGTGGGACAATATCTTGAGCGGGCGATTATTTCAACCGACGTTACAGATATTAAATTAAAAGAAGTGGGTTACGACCTTAAGCACGAGGCCATGTTACCTTCTCTCCGCTACCTGCTTTTTTCGCTTTCCGGTTACGAAACCTATCTGAAATCTTCAAAGGGCGTTGTAGAATGCGAGTCTATCATGAAGCAGGTATTATATAATCAGGATTTCGTGCATTCCATTTTGTATTGCATGGAACATATCGATCGTTATTTTAAAAGGCTGCATCTCCAAAGTATTTCTGAAAGCTACCAGCCGGTTCAGTTTTTAATCGGAAAGGGGCTTAGTAATCTCAAATACAGCAGCTGCAACCTGAAAGACGGAGCAAGCATCAAATCGCTGCTGGTGCAAACCAGGAAGGATTTGCAGCAAATATCCAGGGCTTTAAACACGAATTATTTTGGCTACACTTAAGGCCTGCAGAAGTAAGCCATTTTTCACAAAAAACTATCTCAATGCCATCATTCAACATCAAACATATTACGCGCTATACCTATAGCAGCCCCGCCGTGGAATGCACCAACCAAATCATGCTGTACCCATTGCAGGATGCCGCTCAAAGTGTGGCTGATCACAAAATCACTATTACTAAAGATCCGCTCATCGAAACCTTTATAGATTATTTTGGCAATCGGCTGGGCATGTTTTCAATTGTGGAGCCGCATACCGAATTGCTCATCACCTCGGAAGCTGATGTGGTAACCCGGGAAGTCGTGATGCCAAAAGAAAAACTGGCAGTGGCCGATCAATGGCGCTTACTTGCTTCGCTGCGCGAACAGTTTCCTTATATCGATTTTATTCAGCAGGAAGCTTTTGAACGGGCGGAAGAACTAAAAGCATTTATTGGAGGCATTTTCAGTGATCAAAAAACTCCTTTTCAAAATGCGCTGACTTTCTCTGAATATATTTTCAAAAATTTCGAATACAAAAAAGGAATCACCAGCGTGGAAACCAGGATTGATGATATTTGGGAATTAAAGGCTGGCGTTTGCCAGGATTTCGCGCATATCCTGCTGTTGATTTTACGACGCATTGGCATTCCAGCGCGGTATGTGAGCGGATATATCTGCCCGAAAAATAATGAGTTTCGCGGAGTCGGCGCCACGCACGCGTGGGTGGAGGCTTATTTGCCCGATTATGGCTGGATCGGCTTAGACCCAACCAACAACTGCATTGCAAGCGACCGCCATATCAGGCTGGCCGTGGGCAGAAATTTTTCAGATGTGACGCCGGTAAAAGGAACCTATAAAGGCTCCTCAGCCCACGTGCTGGAAGTGAGTGTTTCGATCGATAACAAAGCGGCGCCTGTCATCGAAGAAGAACAGCCGCAGCCTGCTTTTAGCTACACTGCAGGTCAGAAGGCGCAGCCGGTTACTTCTAACTCCTACCGTTTTTATATGGAGCAGATGCAGCAACAATAGCGTGTCAAAGCTGGCTGACTATCAAACATCAGTTTCGCCGGTTTCTTTCTTATAAGCTTTGATAAAAATCGCTCCCAGGTTTTTGTAAGGTGGAATATAATCTTCAAATCCGGCAACATTGGCGCGCGATTTAAATTCTTTCCAAAAAGGAATCCAGTCGATATCTGAACCGGTTCTTAATTTTTCCGTCAGCAGATGGAAAAATGGCTTGTTGATCGCTGTCCGTCCAATTTGCTTCGAAGCAATAATATGCGCGTCTTCAGATTTTCTCAAAATAGAATCGATGAGATTAAAGCCGCCACAAGACCCCATGAAAACAATTTTTGACGTCGGCGCCATGTAGCCAATCGTGGCTTCTGCATAGTAGCTGTGCCCACGGTGAATCGTAACAGTTGGATGCAAATTGTTTTCATCGAGATAAGCGTTTAGCGCCTGCTGTGCTTTATCGTCCAATCCTTTGTTTTCGTCTAACGGACGGTTGGCATAAATGGAAACCGGTTTTCCCTTTACCGATTTAATTACGACCCATTGTTTATTGCTGCCGTCGATCTTCCAGTTGCCGCCGCCAAACATATTTAAAAACCCATTGAAAATATTTCTGCCGTCCTGGTCGCCGTAGAAAAAAACCTGGGAAATGACTTCGCCATTTTCGTTTGTCAGCGACGAAATGGGCACGTTATAAACCGGCGGAATTTGTAACTGGCTGGTTAGGTCGATATGGCTGGCTGTGTCGGCGGAAAGAAAAAGATTGTAAAGGATATCATAAATGGCAATGCCCTTTTTATTATTGTTGAGCTTGTTCCGGTCAAGATTCTCTTTAACATTAACAAGCATATCCTTAGCAAGCTCGGGAAGCGTTTCGGCCACGCTGGCGTACGAATCCGCGACGTCAACACCATCTTCCAAACCGTCTGTTTTTTCAAGGCCGGTAACAAAGGACTTCATCAGGTCATGCGCATCTGTATTATTAGAAAAACTGCCCAGGAAATGTTTCAACGTGTTGTAAGCCGCCGCCTGGCTGATAAATTTCCGGTAATGATCAAAGTGTAACTTTTTCAAAAGTTCATCGCCTTTGCCGTCGGCCTTGCGCATCATTAAAGGATAAACACCATTGGTATAGCTGCTCGTGTAAATAAGGCCATTGGTGAGCACCGCGACATAATATAGCTCTTCCGCGTTCAGCGGTTGCAGGCAGCGAAAGCGGATGCCATCCGGCCTTTCATGCAGCCCGTTGATCTTAGCTACAAAATCATCCTTTGCCTTTTGCTCCAGCTTTTTCAACAAACTTGTATGCCCCATGGCAGTGTCGCCGTTCATAGCGCGCTCGGTATATTCGATCTGCGTTTGAACCAGGAGGCGGAAATATTTGACCGGGTCGTTTTTCGCGGCGTCAATATCTTCCATTGTTATCTTCCCTTTTACAATATTATCTAAGAAAGGAAAATAGAATTGGCCGCTTTTATTCGGATTCCGCGCCATTGCCACAATAGCCACGATCAACGGGTCGTCATTAATATTTTGAATGCGATAGCTCAACTTATTATTAGCCTGCGCATAGTCATATAAAAGGTAAGGGTATTTGTGTCCCACGGCTCTGATCAGGCTGTCGGCAACTGCTGCTTCCGGATATAGCTTCAGGGCCGCAAAAGTTTTTTCAGGATAGCGGCCGGCTAATTTTAAGAGCATCAAATCGCGCACTTCTTTCGCATCGCTGTGGTCTTTAAAAAAGTCGGGCTGCAACGCCGTATTGGCAATATCATAAGAAAGTGGCCTTAAAATATTAATAATCGGCTTTTGCTGCGTATTGGCGATCATCAATTGTTTGTAGGTCGCAATAATTTGGGGTAAATACTGAATGGCAGACTGGCTGCTGCGACTATAAGTTTTTACATATCTTAAAATCTGGGCCAACCCATCAAGATAATTCGTTTTGAGGCGATGGTCGATCGAGTCGTTGGTCTCGATTTCATATTGAAGCCAATCTACCCTTTTGGTGGCCGCATCAGTAAGCGCTGCGTTTAGTTTTTCATCGGATGATATATTTAGCTGTTTGTCGGCTTTGCCATCGATCGCCAGCAGCGACCGTTGGTCCTTGTCGACCTTTTCCTGCATCATTTGCCGGTTGATGGCCACCGTATAGGCCGGGATCGTGTCTACAAAAACCTTTACGGGCTCTTCTTTCTTTTTTCTTTTTTTTCTAAATAACTGCGCGTTGGCATCTGCGGAAAGGAAAAGTAAAATCGCCAAAAAAGGAATCAGCCGGTTGAAATGCGTATGCGATAAAATTTTCATGTGATAACAGGATATAATCAAAAATCTCAAATCAATTTACGCAAAAACTGAGCAATAATTGAGCCGGTTTGTGAGGGAAGCGGCGTCATAAAGCCCCTCAGATATGGAACGATAATATTAAATTTACATTAAGTATGCGCCCAGGCGAGCGTTCGAATGCCTTTATAAAACAAATTACCGTTACGTTTGCTTTAAATTATTATTAAAATGGAAAAGGGGCACAAAATTCTGATTGCAGATGACGAGCCGGACATTTTGGAAATTCTCTCCTATAATCTTGAAAAAGAGGGATATACCGTTTATACTGCCAAAGATGGCGACGAAGCAATTGAAAAAGCGTACCAAACCAAGCCTAATTTGATAATATTGGATATGATGATGCCCAAAAAGACGGGTGTCCAGGTTTGCCAGGTGCTGCGGGGGCAAACCGCTTTCCGGGAAACGCTGATCATGTTTTTAACCGCCTTGAATGATGAAGTGACGCAGGTGAGAGGATTAGAAACAGGAGCCGACGATTATGTAAGCAAGCCCGTCAGTCCTAAAGTGTTATTGAGCCGGGTGGCCGCTTTGCTGCGCCGCGTGCAAAAAGACAACTCCAAAGCTGTAAAAATCGGCAATATCAATATCGATCCGGAAAAGTTTTTAGTGCAGGTATCAGACAAAGAGATCGTATTGGCAAAGAAAGAATTTGAATTATTATACCTTTTGGCTTTGAAGCCGGGACGTGTTTTTTTAAGAAATGAAATCCTGAATGCGATTTGGGGCAACGATGTGATTGTCGGCGACCGCACCATCGATGTACATATCCGAAAAATAAGACAGAAATTAGATATGGATTGTATTACGACCGTGAAGGGTGTCGGATATAAATTTGAGCTTTAAAGCCGTTTTGCGCTCGCTTGCAAATGGCGCCGGTGAATTTTGAACGATATGAATCCTAAAAACCTATCCCCTAAACAGCTTTCCTTTTATACGGCGTTAGCCTTGGCCGCTCCGGTAACCGTGTTGCTTTATATTGTTGATCAACGTTGGGTGTTCAGCCTGATTGCTTTTGCGGTGTTGCTAATCGGCGGTTATTTCCTGATTTCTTTTGTGCTCGATAATTTTATTTATCGTAAAATAAAGCTTATTTACAAGTTTATTTATCAAACCAAAGCCACCAAAAGAGAAGAAACATATTATAAATACATTTTGCCCAAAAAAAGTATCGGCGAAGTGACCGAAGACGTAGAAGCCTGGGCGCAGGAAAATCAAAAACAGATGGAGCAGCTGCGGGCCAACGAACAGTTTCGCCGCGAGTTTCTTCAAAACCTGTCTCACGAGTTTAAAACCCCCATTTTCACGATCCAGAGCTATGTCGATACCTTGCTTCAGGACGAGCCGGAAAGCCCCGAGCTGCGCAGGAAGTTTTTAGAAAAAACATCGAGGAATGTAGAAAGGCTGACTGCTTTATTAAATGATCTGGACGAAATATCGAGCCTCGAGCGCGGTGAGATCGTTTTGGTGAAGACAAATTTTGTGGTGCAGGATCTTTTAAAAGACACTTTTGAAAGCATTTCCATCAAGGCAGAATCCAAAAACATTAGTTTTAGCATCAAAAAAGGGTATGAGACCTCGATTTCGGTAAATGCTGATAAAGAAAAAATACGGCAGGTGGTGTTGAACCTTTTTGAAAATGCCATCAAATATGGAAAACATAATGGTATCATCAAAGCGGGAATTTATCGCACGGATGACAAAAGGATTTTAATAGAAATCAGCGACGACGGCGTCGGCATCGAAGAAAAAAGCCTGCCGCGTATTTTCGAACGATTTTACCGCACCGATATCGGCCGGAGCATGGATGCCACGGGCAGCGGACTGGGACTGGCGATTAGCAAACACATTATTGAAGCGCACGGTCAAACTATTCACATTAGAAGTACGCAGGATGTAGGCACAACAGTGGGCTTTACGCTCAGGGCGAAGAAAGATTAGCGTTTGACCTTCAGACCTGCCTTGTATCCATATCTAATTAACCCGTGTAAAAGCCGTTCCACAACCTTCAATACAAACTACAGGATACGGCCCGAAGGATAGTTGATTGCCATTTTCTCTGAGATAATAACGATACTCAATGGTAGTATGATCTGGCTTTGAAAAAATAATGACCGAGTCAGGCCGGGTCGACTGTGGATTGAATACCTTCAGCTCATAGGAAACGACCGGCTGCTCATCAAAGTAATCGCCACAAACCGTCCCATCACTGTTAAGCTGAAGTAATTTCTTACTTCCTCTGTTATTAATTATAGGGCCGCCGGTACTATAATAACTCGAGCTGTGCCGCCACACGCCCCTAATGTCATTTCCGGAAAAGTCGTGAGCTTTGGTTTCACAAGGAATAGCAATCTTTTTAGTACAGGAACTGCTCATCAGGAGCAAGCCTGCTGTCCATAATAAAATGTTTTTCATTCTTATAGAGACGATTGTGCCGTAGAAAACGCAACACGCTTATCGACGTTATCAGCCTTTATTGGCCAACTGTCCGCAGGCCGCGTCGATGTCTTTTCCACGGCTGCGGCGTAGCCGCACATTTACCCTGTTTTTTTCCAGGTAGCGCATAAAGGCTTCAACTTTTTCTTCCGAAGGTTTTGTAAACTGTGCAAATTCGATCGGGTTGTATTCAATTAAATTGATCAGGTCGGCAGGCACCTGGCGGTACACTTTGATCAGCTCGTCAGCATCTTCGATCGAATCGTTGAAGTTGTTGAACAGGATATATTCAAAAGTGATTTCGTTTTTGGTTTGCTTGTAAAAATAGTTGAGCGCTTCGATCAGCGACTTAATATTATTGCTGTCGTTGATGGGCATGATCTCGTGGCGCTTGCGGTCATTCGCTGCGTGGAGTGATAAAGCGAGTTTGAATTTAACTTTATCATCGCCCAATTGCCTGATCTGCTTGGCAACACCCGCCGTCGACACGGTAATCCTCCGTGGACTCATCCCCAAACCCTCCGGCGAGGTAATTCTTTCTATCGCTTTCAAAACGTTTTTATAGTTAAGCAGCGGTTCGCCCATGCCCATAAACACGATATTCGTCAGTTTCTTATCATACACTTCCAGCGACTGCTGATTGATCAGCGCTACTTCATCGAAAATTTCGTCAAAGTTTAGGTTGCGTTTGCGTTCTATATATCCCGTTGCGCAAAATTTGCAACTGAGGCTGCATCCAATCTGCGAGCTCACACAAGCGGTTTTACGATCGTCGGTAGGTATTAAAACACCCTCAGTCAAATGGCCTTCGTGAGTTTTAAATCTTGATTTTACGGTTCCGTCTTCAGAGTGTTGCGTGGTATCGATTTTGATGGAAGGAAACAGGAAGTGCTGCGCCAGTTTCTCACGTAAACCCTTGCTGATATTGGTCATATCGTCAAAATCCTGCACCGGTTTCAGCCAAAGCCATTCATAAACCTGCTTTGCCCTGAATTTTTTTTCACCAATAGATAAAAAGTAGTTTTCAAGCTCTTCGAGTGTCAGATGCCTGATATTCTGTTTTCCTGCCATGCTGCAAAGATATCCCTGTATTTCTTATTTTCTGATTTAATCCTGTTCCACCGCAGTCGATGGGTTCCCATCCCCGCGTTTAACCATTGATCCGGGATCGATCGGCAAAGCACAAAAGTCTAATTCCTATCTTTGCGCCCATGAATATTTTGATGGTATGCCTGGGAAATATCTGCCGTAGCCCACTGGCAGAGGGCATTTTGCAACATAAAGCAAAGGAGGCCGGATTGGACTGGAAAATTGATAGCGCCGGTACAAATGGTTACCATGTGGGCGAAGCGCCGCACCAGCTATCGCAAAAAGTAGCCAAGGCAAAAGGCCTGGATATCAGCAACCAATGTGCCCGCCGTTTTAGGGCAGCTGATTTTGACGCTTACGACAAAATTTATGCAATGGCCGCGGACGTAATCGATGAAATGAAATGGATCGCCAAAGGCAAGTATGATGAAGGGAAGGTCGATCTGCTGATGAACGAAATCTACCCCGGAAAGGACATGGATGTGCCCGATCCCTGGTATGGCCCCGAACCGGGCTACCACGAAGTCTATGATATGATCGAGACGGCGGCCGATGCCATTATAAAAAAATATAAATAAGCTAATGGCGTAAGCCAGGCATGATGAATTGAAAAATGAAACCGACAATACCACAAGGAACCCGTGATTTTGGTGCAGCCACCGTGCGCAAGCGCCAATATATTTTTAATACCATAAGAACTGTTTTCGAGCTTTATGGATTTCAGCCGCTGGAAACGCCGGCGATGGAAAACCTGGATACGCTGATGGGAAAATATGGAGAAGAAGGAGATAGGCTCATTTTTAAAATATTGAATAATGGCCTCGATAACGAGGCGAAATTGGAAAAAACGCGGCAGGGGTTTGAAAAAATCCTGGAAGGAAAATCCAGTAAAGAGGTGACCGAAAGAGCATTACGCTATGATCTTACCATTCCTTTTGCGCGCTACGTGGCGATGCATCATCAACAACTGCCGATGCCTTTCAAGCGCTATCAGATGCAGCCGGTTTGGCGCGCCGATCGGCCGCAGAAGGGCCGCTACCGCGAGTTTTATCAGTGTGATGCCGATGTGGTGGGCAGCAAATCTTTGTTGAATGAGCTGGAACTGATTAATATTTATGCGACCGTTTTTCAAAAGCTGAATATTGATATTGATTTAAGAATCAACAACCGTAAAGTGCTGGCAGCATTGGCTGACATTTGCGGTGGCGCAGAAAAGCTTACTGATATTACCATCGCCATTGATAAGTTGGATAAGATCGGTATTGAAAAGGTAAAGGAAGAATTGTTAAACCGGGAACTGACGGAAAAACAGGTGCAAACCATCGAGTCTTTTCTCTCCATAACCGGCAGCAACCAGGAAAAATTAGAACAACTTAAAAATATTTTTGCCGGCAGCGCAACCGGCTTAGAAGGAGTTGCAGAACTGGAGTATTTGATTACCCATTCGCTATCTGCTGCTCATCACGCACCGGTAATTGATCTCACCCTCGCTCGTGGCCTTAACTATTACACGGGGACTATTTTTGAAATAAAAGCGCTGGGCGTGCAAATCGGCAGCATCGGCGGCGGCGGCCGCTACGACGATCTCACCGGATTGTTTGGGGTGCCCGGCATTCCCGGCGTGGGTATTTCTTTTGGCGTAGACCGCATTTATGATGTTATGAATGAATTGGGCCTTTTTCCGAAAGAAGTGGCCGCGGGAACGCAACTTTTATTTTTCAATCTCGGCGAAGCCGAAGTGTCAAAGGCGCTCGAACTGGCTGAATCGTTGCGGGGCGAGGGAATCGCATGCGAAGTGTATCACGAAAACAGCAAGTTTGATAAACAATTTAAATATGCCGAGAAAAAGGAAATTCCTTTTGTCGGCATTTTAGGAAGCAAGGAACTGGAGCAGGGGCTGGTAAATATAAAAAATCTGCAAACCGGCGTGCAGCAACAGGTGGCTTTTGCAGCGCTTGCCAGCTATTTGACAGCGTAGCCGTGACCGCTGCAAAATTTTTAGAGTAATTTTCTTCAACATCCGTTTACTAAAATGATGGCGGATGCGATAACTATAATGGCTGATGACAAAAAGCAAAATATCGTCGATACGGTAGCAAACTACAGTAAGCGGCTTTTTGGTTTTATCCGCGGAAAAGTAAACACCGATGCGGATGCGGAAGATATTTTGCAGGACGTCTGGTATCAGTTTACCAACACTTCTGCCACGCAAACCATCGAAGAAGTGAGCGGCTGGTTATTTGCCGTAGCGCGTAACAAAATCACCGACCGTTACCGGAAAAAGAAACCCGATCTTATTGACGATTATCAATATGAGACGGAGGATGGAGAGCTGCATTTCAAAGATATTTTACTGGCGATCTCCGATAACCCGGAGATGGAAGATTTCAAAGAAATTTTTTGGGAATCGCTGTTTGATGCGCTCGAAGAGTTGCCGGTTGCGCAGCGGGAAGCTTTTATCCTGAATGAGCTTGAGGATATGACCCTGCAGGAGATCGCAGACAAAAGCGGCGAAAGCATTAAAACGGTCATCAGCCGTAAGCGCTATGCCGTGCAGCATCTGCGCAAGCGCCTCCGCTATTTGTACAATGAATTAATTAATTTTTAAAAGATATTTTTTATGAACAGGAGAAAGTGTGAGCGGCCACCTAAATTTGTCATTGCGCTTTTTGCAATTGCCGCCTTGTTTTTGTTTAGTGGAATAGTGATGTTGCTGTGGAACGCCATCCTGCCGGAAGTGCTGAATGCAAAAGCTTTGACCTACTGGCAGGCGATGGGAATCTTAGTACTGAGCAAAATTTTATTCAGCGGGTTTGGCGGATCAAAGGGCCGCAGGCGGTTTCGGTCGCCCGGCGATTTACGCGAAAAATTTAAAAGTATGAGCGAAGAAGAAAGAGCCCGGTTTAAAGAAGAATGGAAACAACGCTGCCGAGGCCGGTTTTAAATTAGCATCCACGCTTCCTTAAACGAGTATCAAAGGCATCCTATTTTGAAAAACTGATGGTTTCGCCGTCCTTGGCCATGATCACGCGATCAGCTAACCCGATAAACAAACCATGCTCCACCACGCCCACAATTTGATTGATTTGCTCGTCGAGTTTTGCAGGGTTTTCGATTAGTCCGAAATCAGCATCGATAATACAATTGCCCTGATCGGTCACATATTCTTTTCCATCTTTCGTACGGATAAGGCCGATACCGCCGATGGTTTTTAATTGCTGCGTCACATAGCCTTTGGCAAAGGGAATTACTTCAACAGGCACTTTAAACTTACCCAATTCGCCCACCAGCTTAGAACTGTCAGCCACGATGATTTGCTTTTTTGTGAGCGAAGCCACAATTTTTTCTCTCAAAAGCGCTCCGCCGCCACCTTTGATCAATTCAAGGTTTTGAGTGAACTCGTCGGCGCCGTCGATGGTGACATCGATCGCGTCAATCGTGTTGATATCTACCATGGGGATGCCCAACTCTATTGACATTTGTTTGGTTTGCTCGGAGGTCGGAACGGTTAACAGCTGCATCCCATTCTTCACTAGCGCGCCTACCGCGTGAATGGCATAATAAGCAGTAGAGCCGGTTCCCAGACCCACGACCATTCCATTTTTAATTTCTTTGACCGCTTCCTCTGCGGCTATTTTTTTATCGTTATTCATATTAGTTTTTTTAGATTAAAGCGAACGCAGTAGCTTTTTTCTTAGAACGAAGCAGCATCTAAAATGATCGAACAAGCCGCTTCAATCTCACTTTCGCTGATGGTCAGCGGCGGACAAATACGCAGGCAGTTAGATTCAAATAAAAACCAGTCGGTTAATGCTCCTTTTTCGATGACCCGGTCAATAATTTTTTTATTGGTTTCGAAGCTGTTAAAGGCTACGGCAATCAACAAACCAAAACTACGCACCGCCCTGATGGCTGGATGTTTTAACCGGCTTAAAAATAATTGTTCCTTTTCAGGAACGGCTTTATAAAGTTCATCTTCCAGCAAAACCTTGAAAGCCGCGGCCCCCGCAGCGCAGCAAACGGGATGGCCTCCAAATGTTGAAATATGGCCCAGCACCGGATTGTCTGCCAGGTTCAACATCAGTTTTTGGTCGGCAACAAAAGCGCCCAACGGCATGCCGCCGCCCAAAGCTTTGCCCAGCAACAAAATATCCGGTACGATATTGAAATGTTCAAATCCCCAAAGCCTGCCCGTTCTGCCAAAGCCAGTTTGAATTTCATCTAAAATCAGCAGGGTGCCCGTGTCCGTACATTTTTTTCGAACTGCTTCAAGCCATCTTTTTTCGGGTGCAATAATGCCTGCTTCCGCCTGAACGGTTTCCAGCATAACACAGGCTGTTGTTTCATCTATTGCGTCGATCAGCTGCTGGCTGTTGTAGGGCAGGTGCAGGATGCCGGGCAGTAGCGGTCGATAAGCATTACGCCAGTATTCGCTGCCTATAATGCTGAGCGCGCCCTGGGTCGATCCGTGGTACGAATTTTCACAGGCGATGATCTTTGATCTGAAAGTACTTCTTTTGGCCAGCTTCATGGCTCCTTCCACAGCCTCTGCGCCTGAATTGGTGAAGAATACTGAGTTCAGCGCGGGCGGCAGATGGCTTGCCAGCAGCGACGCATATTGAACCTGTGGCGTTTCAACAAATTCGCCATATACCATTATATGAAGATAGGCGTCGAGTTGCTCCCGGATCGCCCGCAGCACTTTGGGATGGCGATGCCCCGTACTGGCAACACTGATGCCGCCAATTAAGTCGATATAACTTTTGCCGGCCGCATCCCATAAAACAGAACCCTCGGCTTTTACAATTTCAAGCGCTAAAGGAGCAGGGGAGGTTTGTCCCACATGACGTAAAAAAAGTTCTCGCTGGTTCATCGGCGCGAAGGTAAGCAATGAAAGGAGCACAAAAATGATTGCATAGTTTATAACTCCGTCCGTACCGGCAAGGGCAGGCAAATCAATGGGAAATATTACCTGAAGAGCGTATCCTAAGCTCCAATTGATATCAGTTTCGCAAATTGCTGAAGCCCATAAGGCAGTGCCTAATAAAAGCTATTTTTGCGCTTTAGCGAAAAAGGAAAGCCATGGGCGGGCTTGTGTTGTAGAAAAGTCCTGCCGCTTATACTGATAAAATATAAAATAAACGAATGAAACGTTCCTTATAAAATTTTCATTTTTATCACACAGGGAAATGAAAATTTTATACCTGATAAGTTCCATTCGACCCATAAAAACATATAAAAAATACGAATGAAAATTATTCCTCTTTCCGAAGGCAGCTTCACGGTTGATGCGTCAAAAAAATTTGTACCCTTCAAGGCTACTGAAGACGAGTTGGCTGCCCGCAACAGAGGTAGCCTCCTGGTTGAAATTCAGCCCTTCGTTGTAATAACGGCCGATGATATTATTTTGCTTGACACGGGCCTGGGGCTGACTGACGAAAACGGCCAGTTTCAATTATTCAAAAACCTGAGTCAGCAAGGCATTAATGCCGGAGATATTACCAAAGTCGTTATGAGCCATCTGCATAAGGATCACGCCGGCGGGCTCATCAATCCCTATACCAAGCAGCTGGCTTTTGAAAAGGCGGTTTATTACGTGCAACAACAGGAGATAGACTATGCGCTGCAAATAGGTTCGGCTTCTTATGATACAGAGATGCTCGACCTTCTTCAAACCTCTGACCAGGTGGTTTTCAACCACGACGAGCAGGGAAAGATCGGCTCTGAGATTTCTTACGAGGTAACAGGGGCTCATTCGAAGTTCCACCGGGTGATCTGGATCCGGGAAGCAGGGGAAACGGTTTTTTTCGGCGCCGATGATGCGCCACAATTATCTCAAATGAAAACCCGTTTTGCGGCGAAATACGATTTTGACGGCAAAAAGGCCATGCGTTTAAGAGAAGCGTGGATGGAGCAGGGGCGCGATTGGACCTTTCTTTTTTATCATGATATAAAATCACCCATCACAAAATTTAATTAAAAAAGTAGCGGGTAAAAAAAAGGCCTGCCCTAAAAAGAGCTGGCCGTTGCTAACCTATGAAAAACACCAAGTGCAAAAATAGGGAATAGATTTTGACAAAAAAAAAATTCCCTACAAAAAGTTTAAACATTAATTTTTTTTCTGGCTATCCTGCTTGCGGTTTTTTAGTTCATCTCTCACTTTTCGGCGGAAAGCCTGCTCGCTGCTAAAAAAGGAATTGGCTTTTTTCATGCCGATAACAGCTGCCATATTCTGGCGGGATCGCTTTTTAAGATTTAATATCTGTTGTTCCCGCTCCAACGGATCTTTGTAGTTAGCCGTTATTTTCTTTCTTTCCGTCAGGTAATTTTTCACCAGAGGCCGCATCTGCTTTGACTCTGCGGGCGTAAGCGGGAGCGTTTTGACTACATACTGAAAAAAAACATCATTTATTTGCGGCCCCTTTTTCTGTTGCGCAAGCACCAAATCGGGGTTCGCTGAAAATAACATTATCAATAATAAAATATATCTCACTTTTTTCATCTAATTAAAACATATCGTTATCTCCGGCAGAAGATTCATTTAAAAAATTTTGCAAATCCTGATTACTAACTTCATCTAAAAGTTGATTGACATCAAGCGTCTTTTTCGCTGTTGCAACATTGTTTATGCCTTCGGCGGACTCTTCGGCAAATTCTGCGAGTTCTCTGCTGTTGACTTTTTGGATATCAACCGGTGTTACGGTTACAGCCGCAGGTTGATTATTGTGTTGCTGGTGGAAGTAGCGCGCGGTTCCAAAAGCGATAATGCCGGCAAACGCAGCCGCCGCTGCGAATTTGTACCAGGTTAATTTTTTTAGCTTCCCGGGCTTTTCTGAATTGATCTTTTGTTGAATGCGGTTTTCGAGCGTATCAAAATATCCGGAAGGCGCATGAAAAGCCATAATCGGATGGTGTTTTTCCATGAGATAAATCGTGTCTTCCAGATCTGATATCTCTACGCGCTCCAACAGCGCCTGTTCAAAATTTAAAAAATAGTATTCCGGTAAGCCATAAGGCGTGGCGAAAGGTAAACTGCTCGCCGCCTGCCACTGCTTCAATATTTCCTGTATGTCGTTTTCCACTTTCATCTCTTTTTAAGGACGCATGGTTGAACTAAAAGTTTAACTCGTTTTTTAGGTAGGCGTGAATTTTTTTCACCGCGTGATGATAGCTTGCTTTCAGCGCGCCGGAGGAAACGCCAAGCATTTCACTCATGTCGTTATAAGGCATTTCATCATAGTAGCGCAGGCTGAAAACCAGTTTCTGCTGGTCAGGCAGGCTTTGTATAGCCAACTGTAATTTCCATTCTATTTTTGAAGCGTCGAAATATTCGTCTGCCTTTACGGTTTCCATTAAAAAGCCGTCGTCATCATTTTTGACTTCTATGCGTTTTGTTTTTTTGAGCTTTTCCAGATGGGTGATGCTTTCGTTGCTGGCGATTCGGTATAGCCATGTGTAAAGCTTGCTTTCTTCCCTGAAGTGGTCAAGCCCTTTCCACATTTTAATAAAAACATTCTGAAGTACGTCGTCCGCGTCTTCGTGCACCACCACCATCCTACGGATATGCCAGTAAAGCCTTTCTTTGTACTTATCGATAATCAGTGAAAATGCTTTTTGCTTCGTGTCCGGGTCACGAAAAAGCAATAATAATTCCTCGTCAGGTATTTCGGGACGCTCCATCGAACTAATTATTATGACTGATTAAATGCAATAAGGTTTAAGCAATAAAATTACTGTATAAAAAGAAAAAACCCGTGGTTGTGACACGGGTTGTAAAGTGTTCGGAAATTATTTAAGCGTTTTTGCGGGCCATTACTTTTTCGGCCGCAGCTACGATATCTGAAACATCGAGGCCATATTTTTTCAAAAGTTCTTTTGGCGTTCCGCTTTCCCCAAACGTGTCTTTAGTGCCTACATATTCAATAGGAATGGGGAAGTTTTTAGCGGCGCATTGCCCGATCGCATCGCCCAACCCGCCAATTATATTATGTTCCTCGGCGGTTACGGCGCATTTTGTCTTTTTGATCGACTTTAAAACCGCGGCTTCGTCGAGTGGTTTGATGGTGTGGATATTAATTACTTCTACGCTGATGCCCTTCGCTTCGAGCTCCACGCCCGCCTGAATAGCATTCCAAACCAAATGGCCGCAGGCAAAAATGGTAACGTCGGTTCCTTCGGAAAAATATTGTGCTTTGCCGATCTCAAAATCTTCTTCTTTTGTAAAAATCGGCCAGCTTGGGCGGCCAAAACGCAGATAAACCGGCCCTTCATAATTTGCAATGGCCTGGGTAGCGGCTTTTGTCTGCGTGTAATCGCAGGGAACCACCACCGTCATGCCGGGAAGCATTTTCATCAACCCGATATCTTCCAGGATCTGGTGTGTGGCGCCATCTTCTCCCAGCGTCACGCCGGCGTGAGAGGCGCAGATTTTTACATTTTTGCCGCTATAGGCAATCGACTGGCGGATCTGATCATAAACCCGCCCCGTGCTGAAGTTGGCAAAAGTGGTGGTGAACGGAATTTTACCGCCAATGGCGAGGCCCGATGCGATGCCCATCATATTGGCTTCACCAATACCACACTGAATAAACCTCTCAGGAAACTCTTTAATGAATCCGTTCAGCTTCATCGACCCTAAAAGATCGGCGCTGAGCGCCACAATATTTTCGTTTTTCTTTGCAGCTTCCACGATACCATCTCCGAAGCCGCTGCGCGTATCCTTATTTCCTGTTGATTGAATGTCTTTTAGAGCCATTATTTTTCGGTTTAAAAAATGTATCTGGCAAACCTACTGAAAAAAAATCAATCAAATCGATGTTATGTTGGCGGCGGATCAGGCATTTCTTTTTAGCGGTTTTCGAACCCTCGAAATATGAAGAAAAAAGCCATTCGATGAAAAATCTGTTAATAATACCCTAAAGCCTGAATTTCCTCTGATTTATGCTTTTGCTTTGTTACTTTCGGGTAATTTCTCCACCTTTGCGATCACAATTTTGAATATATAGAGAATGGGACTTTTCAACTGGTTTACTCAGGAAATAGCAATGGATTTGGGTACCGCTAATACCCTCATTATACATAACGAAGAAGTGGCTGTAAATGAGCCAAGTATTGTTGCGCTCAACCGCAACAACCCGAAGGAAGTGCTGGCTGTTGGCAAGCGCGCCCTGATGATGCACGAAAAAACGCACGAAAGTATACGAACCGTTCGTCCCTTAAAAGATGGCGTGATCGCCGATTTTAATGCTGCCGAATTGATGATCAGGGAGCTGATCAAGTTGGTTTATCCTAAAAAGCCGCTTTTTCCGCCGAGCTGGAGGATGATGATCTGCATTCCTTCCTCGATCACCGAGGTTGAAAAGCGAGCGGTAAGGGATAGCGCCGAACAAGCTGGAGCTAAAGAGGTTTATCTGATTCATGAACCCATGGCAGCTGCGCTCGGGATCGGCATCGATGTGGAAGAGCCTGTCGGTAATATGATTATTGACATTGGCGGAGGTACCACGGGTATTACGGTTATCGCTTTAGCCGGTATTGTTTGCGATCAAAGCATCCGGATTGCCGGTGACGAATTCACAGCCGACATTATGGAAGCCCTAAGGCGTTATCATAGTCTTTTGATCGGGGAGCGCACCGCCGAACAAATCAAAATTCAAATTGGCGCGGCCATGAAAGATTTGGATAATCCGCCCGACGATATTCCGGTGAACGGGCGCGACCTCGTAACAGGTATTCCAAAACAAATAATGGTAAGCTACCAGGAAGTGGCCGAGGCGCTTGATAAAAGTATTTTCAAAATAGAAGAAGCCATATTAAAAGCGCTCGAGCAAACACCGCCTGAGCTGGCCAGTGATATTTACCGCCGCGGACTTTACCTAACGGGCGGGGGCGCGTTGCTGCGTGGGCTGGATAAAAGATTAAGTCAGAAAATCAAACTTCCGGTGCATATCGCCGACGATCCGCTGAAAAGCGTTGTGAGAGGAACAGGCATCGCGCTGCAGAATTACGACAGATATCCATTTGTTATGCGTTAAGAGCAACAGCCGTTCCATCAAAAGAAGGCTGGCGTCTTGTTCTCACTTTCATAAGGAATTTAAATATTGAATATTAACTTTGAACGGGGCGTTTTGCAGCACGACAGGTTTCTTCAATATAGACTAGCCAATATTTTATAATTCGGTGCGTAATATTTTTTTGTTCATCCGGCGTTTTTCTGTTTTTATTCTGTTCCTAATATTACAGATCATTTCCCTGTACTTTCTTTTCACCTATAACCGCTCGCACAGGGCCAAAGGCCTTGGTTTTGCAGGTGGCGTCACTTCTTATTTTAACGGTAAGTATAACGCGCTCGAAGATTTTTTTACAATGCAGGAAGAGAACAGGCGAGTGCACCGCCTGAACGATTCGCTAATGAACCTGTTGCGTGCCAACTTCATTCCGGTTGATTCGGGCGCTTCGCGTCTGGCAGATTCCGCCAATCGCGATACGACGGGGAAAATGCGGCAATATATTTGGCGAAGCGCGCAAGTGGTTTACAGCACAGCCAGTTCCGATAAAAACTATTTGCAGATCAATCGCGGAAGCAACGCAGGCATTGCCGATGATATGGGGGTGTTTAGCTCCAACGGGGGGCTGGTTGGGAAAGTGATCAACACAGGTAAAAATTTTAGCGAGATCATGAGCCTTTTGAACGTGGTTAATAAAATGAGCGTTCAACTCAAAAGAACCGGCAGCGCGGGGATGTTGAGTTGGGAGGGGAAGTCGCCCCAGGAACTGACGCTGAAAAACATTCCTAAAACCGATTCGGTGAGAAGGGGAGACACGATCGTTACCGGCAACTATTCGCTTAGCTATCCGCCGGGCCGGATGGTGGGCACGGTTTCCCACGTGTTAAGAGACAAGGCGAGCAATTTTTTTATTTTGAAAGTAAAGCCGACTGCCAACCTCACGAATCTGCAACAGGTTTTTATAGTCGAAAACATCAATTACGAAACCCAAAAGCAGCTGGATCGAGAAACCCAGGACATGGTGGATAAAAAAGGAGGTAATAAATGAGTGATCTGGTCAGAAATATCATTCGTTTCATGCTATTCATTTTTCTGCAGGTTTATGTGTTGAATGTAATGCCGCATTTACATCAGTTGGTGACGCCCTATATTTATTTCCTTTTTATTTTATGGCTTCCTTTTTATTTTAAAAAAGCCTGGATTTTGATACTGGGCTTCTTTTTGGGATTGTCGGTAGATTATTACACGATGACGCCGGGCCTCCATGCCGCAGCCAGCGTTCTGGTGGCCTTCTTAAGGCCGATGGTGATAAATTTATTTGCACCAAAAGATTCAACTGAGTTTAGCTATAAAGAGCCATCGCCCAAAGCAATGGGCTGGACGGCCTACCTGCTCTACGCTTTGATACTTTCCTTCTGTCATAACTTTTACCTGCTGTTTTTGGAATGGGTTTCTTTCGGATCCTTTATTCATTTTCTAATGAAAACGATCATCACCACCGCAATCAGTATGGTCATGATTATCATTGCCGAAATTATCTTTCCCCGTAAACTTAAGTTCCGCTCAAATACTGTATAAAGCGATACTTTCACCACAGTTTCGAAAAAAATATTCATAGAAATTTCTAATCGAAACTTCGTAGTTGTACTTTTACATTTCACAGTTTACAACACCGAAAAATTTCCCCCTTACATGTCTGTATTTAATCAGTCGAGGAGTTATATCATACGCGCTATTTTTCTCTGTGTATTTTTAATCATACTGGGGCAGTTGGTCAATTTGCAGATTTTTGGCCGAAAGTATCATCAGCTGGCCCGCGACAATGCGGTGTTTGCCAAAATCGTATATCCGGAGCGGGGTATTATTTTCGACCGGAATGGCAAGCCAGTGCTTAATAACACTATTATGTTTGACCTGATGGTGACGCCGGCCGAAGTGAAAAATATAGATACGATTGCTTTTTGCAACCTGATGCAGATAGACACCGCGGAGTTTAAAAAAAGGATTGTTGATGCGATCATAAAGAACTCGCGCGTGCGGCCGTCAATTTTTATTTCACTGCTTACACCCGAAATGCAGGCCCGCTTTGAAGAAAATAGCTGGCGATTTAATGGCTTCAATTTACAGGCCAGGCCGGTAAGAACTTACCCTTCCAACGTGGGCGCCAATTTCCTCGGCTATATCGGCGAGGTTTCTCCGCGCGATATAGAGCGGTCGGGCGGCTACTATCGCCTGGGCGATTACCGCGGTAAAAATGGGCTGGAATATGTGTATGAGAAAATTTTGATGGGGCAGCGCGGTGTGGAGTATATGATTAAGGATAATAAGAACCGGCTTGTGGGACATTATGAGAATGGTGAGTTTGATACTACAGCCATTGCGGGCCGCGATCTCAAAACATTTTTAGATGTTGAATTGCAAGTCCTGGCTGAAAAGCTGATCAATAATAAAATGGGAGCCGTAGTGGCGCTCGATCCTAAAACGGGGGGCGTGTTGGCGATGGCCTCCGGGCCGCTGTTTAACCCAAATGATCTGACCGGGCCCGACAAGAATCAAAACTTTCAAAATCTCGTGCTTGATGTAAAAGGCCCATTATTGAACCG